>CAYUNP010000507.1:0-1501 GCA_964446085.1 uncultured Pirellulaceae bacterium | reverse complement strand
CATCAAAACCAAAGCTCCGCCGACAAAGGGAGCAGGTTTCCAGGGCGTCAAATCTACAGCTTCCACATTCTTTTGGACGTACGGTGTTTCTCGTTCCATGCCGCAGTACTTTCCCAGCACCAGTTGAAGCACGATCAACAACACGAGCACAGCGCCCATGTAATGGAATCCGGACCCGAAGTAATCAACAACCCAGCCGTTGACGGCCGCCACTGCCGGCACGCCCTCGGAGGCCTCCACAGCAGCCTTCGCTCCAGTGAAAAATGTCCCCGGCACCATCAGGCCAAGCCCAACGGCAATCGAAATCAGTGCTGATGTTCCGTTAACGCGATTGTTGAACATCGCCAACAACATGATGGCGCACAACGGTGTGAAGTAGACGCCGTTGAGACCCTGAAAGAAATCGAACACGCCTTTTCGCTCATGGAAAATGTTTGGAGCAGCGATCACGGCGAAGACGGCGACAACAAAACTGCAAATCTGTCCGACGCGAACGATTCTGCCGGTAGGTGCTTTCGGATCGAGATACTTTTTATAAACGTCCAACGAAAACAATGTCGCACTGGAATTCAAAACTGAATTGAAAGTCGAAAGAATGGAGCCAACGATGACTGCGGCGAAAAAGCCCAGCAGCCAACTTGGCAAAACGCGGCTAACCAAAGCTCCATACGCGAAATTCGCATCGACTTTGCCCTCCTTTGTCATTGCCGCAATCATCTCCGGGTCCTCGGCTCCGAGCGTTAGATACGCTGCGGTGATGCCGGGAAGGATCAGAATGACAGGTGCAAAGACCTTCATGCAGGCCGCCAGCAAAACGCCCTTCTGTCCTTCAGCAAGGTTCTTCGCGCCGAAAGTTCGCTGAATGATCTGCTGATTCAGACACCAGTAGGTAAAGTTCAACATCAACACGCCGGTAAAAAGCGTCGGCCAATGAGTATCTTCACTTGCCCGGCCCATCGATTGAAACGCATCTGGATTATGAGCTTCAATCTTTGCGAAGGCTTCGGCGAAACCACCTTCGCCAGCGACTACTTTCAGTGAAAACCATGTGACCAACAAACCACCAATCAGCAGCCCAGCACCGTTGAGCGTATCCGAGATGGCGACTGCTTTTAGTCCGCCCCAGATCGCGTAGGCTCCTCCGACGACGGCGATGAAGATGATCACGGCCCAGATCGTTTGAATTTCCGACATTCCCAACATCTGCTCTAAACCAAGCATCTTGTTGAGCCCCGTTGCTCCAAGGTAGAGCACAAACGGCAGCAGGATCAGCATGTAGGCGACGATAAAAATGAACGCTGTGACGGCTCGAACCGACGAGTCATATCGTTCTTCGAGGAATTGTGGGATCGTCGCGATCCCGGATTTCAAATACCGCGGCAGAAAATACAGCGCCAAAATCACCAGCGTAATTCCGGCAACCGTTTCCCAACACATCAACGACAATCCATCATTGAACGATCCGGCATTCAAGCCGATCAACTGCTCGGTCGAAAGATTC
>CAYUNP010000506.1:0-1530 GCA_964446085.1 uncultured Pirellulaceae bacterium | reverse complement strand
CTCCCGCAGTGTCTTCAGAGAGTCCAGAAATCTGTGCTCATCCTGCGTAAGATCGAGCTTCTCCTGTGCACTTGATTCCGGATTCGACCTCCGCTCTGCTGGTGTGGTCCGGGCGTCTTCCTCCTGACGGCGACGATCAACGGGGACACCGTTTAGAACGGTCGCGACGTCTTCTGTCAGCCGGGAGTAGCCGATCCTTCTGAGGAGATGCAGAACGTTCTCACAGGTCGGATAAGCAACACTGTTCTGCTGTTGATACTCCGTCATCGCATCGACAAATCGTCGGACTTCGAGCTCTTCAGGAAACGTTGCATCAGACGGTTGTCGATAACCAAGCTCAGCGATTACGGACATAAGTTCTGCTGGAGTGGATGTGTTTCGGCCAGTGTTCTTTCGTTGAGCGCTCATTGCCCGCATCAACTCGATGGCAGAATCGGAATAGTCTCCGACCGAGCGAAATGGATTTTGTGGTTTCTCTTGCTGAGGCAGTGTATTCGTGACCATGTTCAGTCTCTCCAATAAGTCAGCCCGGCTCTGTTGATTCGAAATCACGTTGCGTTCACGGCATCATTCCCGAACAAAACGCAGATCGTGCCGACTCGAATCTAGGTCACACTTTTGACAACTTATGGATAAAGAACTCAACGTCAGACTCCTCGACAGGATTCTGCACGCCGATTGCGGCCACTCACGACAACGCCGCATCTCACAAATGTGATGACGTGTGGAGGTAGGGAAACCACTGTTGCCAAATGACAACACTCAGGTTCGGATTTGCTGCGATTCTCGGAATTCCGGCCGACGGAAGATCATAGACCTTGGTGTCTGATGGCACTCGGATAGACACGAATCGCTACCGCCTGAGGGGCTTGAGCTGCCCAAAAGCCTGATAGCACGTCCGTGGGAGGCTGTTCTTTTTTGGTTTACGGAATGAAATCGCAGGTATTATGGGAATTATAGGGGTTTATTGGCGGGTAGGTTGAACAGGTCCTGGCGAGTCCATAGGTTTGGCTCTGCAAAATAATGTGGTTAACCCCACGTCTCAGCTTTCCCCTACTCAGAACTCGGAGAAATTTTCAATGAAACACGTTCTTTTCGCTCTCATGGTATTCGCTCTAATGGTGTACGTCGCACCTTCTAATGCTGCAGCTGGTTGTTGCGGCGGTGGACAGGTAAGCAGCTGCGGTGGTTGTGGCGGCGGAAGCTCCTATAGCTTCACCAGCAGCTCATGTGGTTGCTCCGCTCCCGCACCAGTTTCGTCTTGCTGCTCTGCTCCCGCACCAGTTTCGACTTGCTGTTCTGCTCCGGCACCAGTTTCGTCTTGCTGCTCCGCTCCAGCTCCAGTTTCGTCTTGCTGCTCCGCTCCAGCACCAGTTTCGTCTTGCTGTTCCGCTCCCGCGCCAGTTTCGTCTTGCTGTTCCGCTCCCGCGCCAGTTTCGTCTTGCTGCTCTGCTCCCGCACCAGTTTCGACTTGTTGCTCCGCTCCAGCACCAGTTTCGTCTTGCTGTTCCGCTCCCGCGCCAGTTTCGT
>CAYUNP010000505.1:0-1540 GCA_964446085.1 uncultured Pirellulaceae bacterium | reverse complement strand
CCATCAGCTCGCCAATAGCCGACCGCATATTTGGATACACCGTTTCATGATAGAGCGAGTCCTTCGCCAGACGCTGAACCAGCCTCCGATGAGCAACACCAAGGTTGTAGTAAGGAATCTTCGGAAACAGATGATGCAGCGCGTGATAGCGAAGCCCCAAAGGACACATCAACTCGGTTAGCCAGTTGCCAGTCACATTGGTCGAATCCAAAAACTGATCAAGGTGCGAAATCGTTGAACCGTCACTGGTGTAGCGATGTGCAGCCAGAGTCCTCACATGATTCATCACCAGAATAAAGACGGCCAACAAGTAGATCTTTGGCAACCGGTCAACTGGCATCGTGCCCACAAACACTAGCGCAAACATCACATAGACCCGAAACGACGTCATCAACTCCCAAAAGGTATCCTCGACTGACTGTTTCTCAGGTCGTTTGTGGTTCTCGTATTGGAAGTTGATAACCAGTGACGTGGCATGCAAAAGCGTCCACTTTCTCAATCCCGAATGACAGAACGAAATGGGAGTCCAAACCAGATAGCGAAACACAACCAACAATGGCTGAAAGAAAACTTGAGCCAGAAACACAAACACGCCACCGACCGTTCCGCTGGCCAACGGCAAATACTCACCATCGTTTTCAGTGCCATAGTGACGACTGCTGTGATGATGCAAATGGCTTTCGTAAGTAAACGAGGGCACCATCAGCGGCACGCCAGCAAAGAAGTTCCAGAACCGGCGAAAGAATTTCATTTCACCGCCAGGCAGATGCACAATTTCGTGAATGAACATCGACGCACGATAGATCAGAACCGCAGCCCCAAAGAAACATGCCCACGCAAGAGGCGACGAAATCGACATCGCCAAATAGAAACTCGCCAACACGTATGCGGCTGTAACGGACAGTACAAAATCCACCCAATAAATCAGTGGCTGAACTGCGAAAAGGTCCCGGCAAATCTCACGTGCCGATTGATAAAACTCCCGGTGTTTCGCTGCCGTCGCTGTGACTTGCGTTCGCTCAGTCACCGAAGTTTTGCCCATTGAATGATTCATGACTAACTCAAGTCTTGATCACCGTCCCTGCAAAAAGTAATTCCAATGTTTTAGACGCCGCAAAAGCGACATCATTTCAGTTTTAATTATGATTTCTGCCATTGCAAATCAATAAGCGGAAGAACAGGCCACATGCTATATTTGCAGCATTCAAAATTGATCGAATGGGAAAAGTAATGCCAAATATTTTGATCCGTACAGCCGTAATTACTTTGCTGATTCTGACCGTTGGACAATCGTTGAACGCACAGAAAAACGTCCAACTTCCTGAGGTTCGAAATTCGAGACAGCTGGAAGGGCTGTATGAAAACCACCCTCAATTGATTGCGATCAAAGGCGCGATGGTGACCCGGTTTCCGGGTGATGCGCCAGCCACCAGGACGATCCTGATTCGCAACGAAAAGATTGAAGGCGTCGCAGCAGACTTGAGAATCCCTGCCAGTGCGCAAGTCATTGAAGCGGATGGATTGCACGTTTACGCCGGGC
>CAYUNP010000504.1:0-1544 GCA_964446085.1 uncultured Pirellulaceae bacterium | reverse complement strand
TCGGAAAAGAAAGCTCATCGGGATTCTCAAATCGGGCCTGAGGCAACACGTAATTGTGAACTTCCATTGTAACTGACGTTCAACTCACAGAGTAAATTCAACAGGCAATGCGCACAAAAAAACCGTGACCAATGGGCCACGGTTTGTGTTAGCTATTCAGGTTGTCTGGACTACGATCCAGCACCTTCCGGGATTTTTATTTTGCTTGCACCGTTGGATGAACCTTTTTTCTTTTGGCCGCGACCGCGACCTGGCTTCTTGCCACTTCAGGTACCCTGTCATTGGCTCGGCAATGGCAGACCTTGCAGTTCACCCAGATCCATTCGAGCCAGACGGATCGATGACTCCAGGTCTTCGGCACTGCGACTGAGCAATTCTTCGTCGCCCAGTTCTTTGGCGTCGATTGTCAGCTGAGTGTAGTGCTGACGAGCGGCTTCGATCTCAGGCTTCCACTCTTCTTCGGACATGCCTTCGAGACGCATCAGCCAGGTCATGTAATATTGCGAATTGGCCAGTGCCGATTGCACGTCCGCAGTAAACTTCTTGTCGGACGTTTCGTCATTGCGAACATCGTCGAGCAAACCTTCGAGGGTTTCGCGTGCTTCAGGAAGCTTCGCCGCCATCATCTGGCATTTCGCTTTCTCAAGAATGACGCTTCGCGATTCAGCGATCTTTTCAGCAGGAAGATCAGCAAGGACTTCATTGAACTTGTCAACAGCGTCGATCCACTGTTCGTTCGCAACGCAATCGCGAGCATCGTTTAGCACCAGATTCACCTGGTCGACTTCGAGGTGCTTTTGGCCAGGACCGTAGTGAAAAATTGTTCCACCGAGTCCGACAAAAAGCCAGCCAACAATCAACAGAATTCTCATCTCGCCTCCAAAGTGTGAGGTTGTTATTTGCAACGCGTCGCAACCAACAGTCTAACGGATTTTATCGGTTCACTGCAAACTAAATCGACCGCTGTCAGGCAAAAACGTGAGCCGCATGGCCCTGACTACCGGTTTTGTTATGGATAATTCATGCCAATCGAAACGGTGGCATCAGCTTTCAGCATGTAAACTCCATATAATCCCCCGAGAGCCCGTGGCACATTCCAGCACCGTCGCTTCGGAAAGTGTGATCTGCCACGAAATCCATGGTCATACTGCAACCTGGTTTTTACCCTGAAATCTTGTGCCCCCAACGTAACTGGTCCCAAAATAGTGCAGTACCACTGGAATCATGGCCAAAATTGATGATCCGAGGAGGCAGGCCAACAGAGCCCATTCTCGCCGCGTCCATTTTTTAACTTTGTCGTTATTACGTGTTTCCACAAAGCGTGAAACAACTTGCGAAGTCAACTGTTTCTGGTTTCCATTATGGAAAGTTCCACGAAGCCGGTTTGCAATCTGTCGCAGCGTGTTCACATCCTGGCGTGATTGGTGGTCGTGGATAAAAGTTCCACTGTTCGGATCGCCAACCCCGACCACCAGCAGTTGATCCACCGAAGCCGGCATTTTTGGCATGCCCGTCGCAGGGACGGTGTCTCCATCGGTCAACAC
>CAYUNP010000503.1:0-1550 GCA_964446085.1 uncultured Pirellulaceae bacterium | reverse complement strand
GTCAGGCTTGTATTGCGAATCGGATTTCTGTGACCAGGATTGCGGCTGGAAGCCACAACCACGAAACGAAAAAACGGGATCGAAAGCTGGCTCAATCGGATCATGATTGAACTGGCTTTCGACCCCGTCACTGTATTTAACAGTAGGCGATCGCAGACTACTTCTTGCGATGGCGAATTTTGGCTCTCATGCGTCGTTTTTTTCTGCCAACTTTTCGTCGACCCTTTCCGGTCTTTTTAGTGCCCACTCGTTACTCTCCAAAATTAATGATTGATTGCTGACGCCGCGTTCGTGCGTGTACATGACGAACGATAATCGCGGGTCCCGAATTGTAACCAGGCCCCATAAATCGCGGCAAGACGGAAAAATGCGTCATCCACGTAGAAACACCGGCTTATCTTCGGTCGACTCTCCAGCCGAATACCGATAGCCATCTTCGGCGAATTTGGCCAATTTCTTCGGATCAGTAACCTTTTTGCGGATGATCCAGCCCGACATCGTCCCCCGAGCCTTCTTGGCGAAGAAGCTGATCAGCTTGTACTTGCCGTTTTTCATGTCCTTGAAGACTGGCGAAATGACCCTCGCTTTAAGCCGCGACGGGACCACAGATTTGAAGTATTCGTTCGACGCGAGGTTCAGCAGCACGTCGCCGTCGATCTTCTTTAGGTGCTTGTTGAGCACATCGGTGATATCCGGACCCCAGAAATCGTAGAGGTTGTTTCCGTGATCGCCGGCGAGCTTTGTACCCATTTCCAGGCGATAGGGCTGCATCAGATCAAACGGCCGCAGAATTCCGTAGAGCCCCGACAACATTCGGAAATGATCCTGAGCAAAAAGGCAATCGGCTTCGTTCATGTTGTACGCGTCGAGCCCCTGATACACGTCGCCTTTGAAGGCAAACATCGCCTGCCGAGCGTTTTTCTTCGTCGCTTTCGGTTCCCAGGCCTCGTAGCGA
Source organism: uncultured Pirellulaceae bacterium (assembly GCA_964446085.1). GTDB lineage: Bacteria > Planctomycetota > Planctomycetia > Pirellulales > Pirellulaceae > Mariniblastus. The sequence continues at coordinate 595 of CAYUNP010000503.1, read as the reverse complement.
TTCACGTTCAGTTCAGCAAGCTTGTCGCTGAGCTTCATCAGTTTCGAAAGCTTCTTCGGCGTGTAGTCGCGGAGCATCTCGATCAGCTCCGCACTGCGTTTCATAAACACGGGCTGCGAAGTTTTCGAGATCGGGAGCGGAGTTTCGTAGTCCAGCGTTTTGGCTGGAGAGACAACGATCAACATAGTTTGAATTTCGCTTGAGTAAATGTTGGGGGGTTGGGTGTATAGGCCTCTGGCCTGTGATTGCATGTCCAGAAATGCAGATCACAGGCCAGAGGCCTATGCCACCTTCTTTTACGGCTTCATTGCGTTGATCCACTCGCGGAGCAACTTCACAGCCTTTTCATCGATCACGTTGCTACCGATGTTTGGCATACGTCCATTGGACAATGTATTCATTCGAAGATAAAGCAGCGAAGATTCGGCATCGCCAGGTTTTACGATCCTCGCATCCGCGATTCCAAGATCGCCCTGGGCCGGTTTCTCGTCGATCATTTTAGTGCCCTCCAGATCCGTCGCGTACCGCAAATCGATACTGGCGTTTCCGGGTCCGTTGGGACGATGACACATCGCACAGTTTACGTCCAGCAAAA
>CAYUNP010000502.1:0-1564 GCA_964446085.1 uncultured Pirellulaceae bacterium | reverse complement strand
GCGTCTCACCACAGTTTTTTGTGGCTGGGGCGTCTCGCCACAGTAGTCTTACCAGCGAACCGGGTTCAGACACACATGTCCGACCATTACACCTCGTACGAACGAGTTTGGCTGCGCACCGGCTTTGAGTTCCGCTGTCTCACTGGAACCGTCGTCGGTAACACGAAACGATTCGAGTCCCAAGCGGCGAGCATCGTGCGAACAGCGAATCAATGCGACTACGATTTGTTGGGCCGTACGACGGAGATTCCAAGGTTGATGGGAATGCGGGATGCCAGCCGCAACTGGACGGCATTCATGGTCATCGAACACCTGAGACGCTACAACGAGTTTCTGCTCAAAGCAATGCAGTCGTTAATCATCGATGACGAATCCCGAATTGTGACTCCGGAGTTTCGCTACCTCGTTCCTGAGGATGTCGGCGCCGATTGCATTGAGGAGTTTCAGGAATCTGCGTGGCAATACGCTGGCTTCATCAACAATCTGAGCGAGTCCGGTCGCTTTCCCCGTTCTACAGGTTCGATCAGGCATCCGTTCTTTGGCAAAATGGACGCCAGAAGAATTCATTGCTTTTCAGGCTTCCACCTTTCGATCCACCGACGACAGATTCAGAAAATCCTGGCGATCGAAGGCGTCGTTTAGCTTTCGCCGTTTTGTATTTTCACAACCTGAATCGCAGGCCGACTGGCATCGAGCGGCGTCAGTTCGATGTTTCGAAACCAAACGGGTTGTCCGTGGTCCTGTAAAAAGATTCGGCCTTCGGGATTCTGCCCGAATCCTTCGTACTCACTGAACTTGCTCGCCGCGACGCGTTCATGCCAATCCGAACTGCCAAACGTTGCCGTCATAATTTTTTTACCGTTAAGCCAATGCTCGACCTGGTAGCCACACACAACAATTCGCGACGTGTTCCACTGCCCAACCGGGTTTAACTGTTTGTTCTGGTCGGGCTCAAAAAGGGCATACAGGGCTCCAGTGGATTGCTTCTGAAAAAGCCGGCCTTTGTCGTCCTGCATCTGATACTCACAACCGAGACTCCTTCTGCCGTAGTCCTGAACACGATACTTGATACCGCTGTTGCCTCGCTTGAGCAATTTCCATTGCCACGTCAAATCAAAATCCTTGAACCAATGCTGGTGATAGAGGTCGCCACCTCCTCTGGAGCGATGGAGATTTCCGTCCTCGTCCACGATCCAGTTTTTGCCTGGTTTGCCGTTGCGTCTCTCCCAGCCATCAAGAGTCTTGCCGTCAAAGAGCGCCATCGGTTGCCCGCGAAGCACCGCATCTGAAATGGACGTAGCCGAAGCATCATTGATCTCTGTTGTTGGCTGTTGGCCGGGCAGATGAGTGCAACAGAGCAGGATGAAAATGATTGCAATTGGCAGCTTCATGACGACTCCAAACTTGCGGGCAAAACACCATTTTAATTCAATCAATTGCGCTGGAATATTTGATTCTCAAAATATCCACTGATAAAGCACGACAGTCTCTCCCGTATCAGGACCGTGCCAATGAAGGTGGGATAGGCTTCCAGCCTGTCAAATTTTATCGAAGTTGTTTTACG
>CAYUNP010000501.1:0-1566 GCA_964446085.1 uncultured Pirellulaceae bacterium | reverse complement strand
GAATGGGTCGAAGGAATGCAATTCGATCGCGGATACCTTTCGCCTTACTTCGTTAACGAAACAGGCAGCATGGAGTGCGTTTTCGAGGACGCCTACATTCTCGTTTTCGAAAAGAAAATTTCCAACATCAAGGACCTTGTTCCACTTCTTGAGAAAGTTGTCCAGCAAGGTAAGCCACTGGTCATCATCGCCGAAGATGTTGACGGTGAAGCACTGGCAACACTGGTCATCAACCGACTTCGTGGTTCATTCAACTGCTGTGCGATCAAGGCTCCTGGCTACGGCGATCGTCGCAAAGCCATGATGGAAGACATCGCCATTCTCACTGGTGGCCAGCCAATCTTCGAAGCGCTCGGCATCAAACTTGAGAGCCTTGGCCTGTCTGATCTCGGACGTGCAAAGAAAGTCATCATTTCAAAAGACAACACAACGGTTATCCAGGGCGGCGGCAAGACAGCAGATCGCATGGCTCGCATCGACCAGATTCGTCGCGAAATCGAAAACACTTCCAGCGACTACGACCGTGAGAAGCTGGAAGAGCGTTTGGCCAAATTGGCTGGCGGCGTTGCCAAAGTGAATGTTGGTGCAGCAACTGAAAGCGAAATGAAAGAGAAGAAGGCTCGCGTAGAAGACGCATTGCACGCGACTCGTGCTGCTGTCGAAGACGGAATTCTTCCTGGTGGCGGCGTTGCCTTGCTACGAGCCTCAGCCAATGTCAAACCTGGCGAACTGTCAGACGACGAGATGACCGGTTACAACATTGTTGTCCGTGCGTGCCGTGCTCCACTGAGCATGATCGCCAGCAACGCTGGTCAGGACGGCGGAATCGTTTGCGAAAAGGTCGTCGATGGCAAAGCCAACTTCGGTTACAACGCATTGACAGATACGTATGAAGACCTTGTCAAAGCTGGCGTTATCGATCCAGCAAAGGTAACCAAGACAGCGCTTTCAAACGCTGCCAGTGTTGCGACTCTGTTGCTGACCAGCGATGCTCTGATCGCGGACAAGCCAGAAAAGGCAAAGGGTGGTCACTCACATGATCACGACGACATGTATTAATCGTTAGGCCTGGGAGGTTTAAGGCACTTGCAGACGCAGTTGGCCAGAAACCAAAGCAGGAACACGATTCAGATAATGAACGCCGTCCAGAATTTTGATTCTGGGCGGCGTTTTTCATACCGTGGTTTGGCACCTGCGAGCGAAAAACCAAACCGACAAACTTTTTGCGTGGCCGCTGGTTAACCATTGGTTATCCCGTTTGGCTTCTCCTCGAAACGGCGCCAAGTCATCTTCTGTTCTTGGCATTCCCTTGATGGCAGAATTTACATTCGTATAAGGGAAGCTTACAGTTGGCTCGTAATATGGGAAGTTTGAGGCTGGCAAATTGGTTTTGACGGACTCAAAATCAACTTGCGAACGCAAATCGCGTGCGAGTTTCAGAAATATGCAACAGTTGTGTTTCAGTAATATGCAACAGTTGGATATCACCGAGCGAAATTGACCCACTCGGTAAAACGCGATAACATTTGAATCGTTGCTCCAGAATATCAACAACGCGACAACTTG
>CAYUNP010000500.1:0-1573 GCA_964446085.1 uncultured Pirellulaceae bacterium | reverse complement strand
CGTTCATCATTCGTCGCCTCAAAGAGATGGGTCACGCCGACACCATCAAGAGCGCCAAGAAGATGTTGGAACGCAAGGACGAAGAGGTTTGGGATATTCTTGAGCAGGTGATTCGCAATCACCCTGTTCTTCTCAACCGTGCCCCTACCCTGCACCGCATGGGTATCCAGGCGTTCGAGCCAACGCTGGTTGAAGGTAATGCGATTCATTTGCATCCACTGGTTTGCAAAGGTTTCAACGCTGACTTCGATGGTGACCAGATGGCGGTGCACTTGCCGCTTTCGATCGAAGCTCAAGTTGAAGCGCACACGTTGATGCTTTCGACGAACAATATTTTTGCTCCGTCGAACGGTCGCCCGATCATGAGTCCTTCCCAGGACACGGTGATGGGCTGTTACTACATCTCTCTGGTTCTGCCGAATCAAAAAGGCGAAGGCATGATCTTCTCGTCACTCGACGAAGCGGATACTGCGTTCAACCAGGGCATCATCGATATGCATGCAAAGATCAAGGTCCGCCTGGACAAGGATCGTCATGTTCGACTCAGCGAAGAAGAGCGTTTGCCAAGTCAGATCGTTGAGACTTCCTACGGCCGAATTATGTTCAACATGATGCTGCCTGAAGGAATGGATTTTTACAATCACGAAATGAAGAGTAGTGACCTCGCGAACGTGGTTGCCGACGCCTATCAGGGGCTCGGACGTCGCGCGACGATTGATCTTCTCGATGACATGAACCAACTTGGTTTCCGCGAAAGTACCCGCAGTGGTCTTTCGTTCGCGACCGACGACCTGGTCACGCCGGATACCAAAACCAGGATCGTTGCCGATGCGGAAAAGGAAGTTCTCAAGCTTTCCAAACTCTACGATCGTGGGGTCATTACAGGAACCGAGCGATACAACAAGGTTCTTGAGATTTGGACTCACGCACGTGAAGCGATCACGAAGCAGATGATGGACGCCATGAAGGCGGATGATCGCGGTGGCCATGGCTACGTGAATCCCGTTTATCTGATGGCTCACTCTGGTGCTCGTGGTGGTACGGCTCAGATTTCCCAGCTGGCTGGTATGCGTGGTCTGATGGCCAAGCCGAGTGGTGAGATTATCGAGACGCCGATTAAGGCGAACTTCCGCGAAGGACTGACCGTTCTGGAGTACTTCTCCTCAACGCACGGTGCTCGTAAAGGTTTGGCCGATACGGCTCTCAAGACAGCTGACTCCGGTTACCTGACTCGTAAGCTTGCCGACGTTGCCCAAAACGTGGTTGTCACAATGGAAGACTGCGGCACAACTCGCGGTATTTCCAAGGGTGTGATTTACCGTGGTGAGCAAGTCGAAGTTCGTATTTCGACGGCTCTGCGTGGTCGTGTTTCGCGTCAGAACATTGTGAACCCGGTGACGGACGAAGTCGTCGTCGAAGAATCACAAATGATCACGCCAGATATCGCTCGCAAGATTGAAGAGCTTGGTCTGGAGAAGATTCAGGTTCGCAGTCCGATGACCTGTGATGCTCCTCTTGGTGTTTGCCGTCGCTGTTACGGCATGGACATGTCGACTGGTGATATGGTCGAAGA
>CAYUNP010000499.1:0-1598 GCA_964446085.1 uncultured Pirellulaceae bacterium | reverse complement strand
GACAATCTGGAAGGTAACTGTGTCGCCTTCGTCTGGAGTCGCATCGCCAGATAGCAATGTCTTGACCGTAACAAGATCAGCGGCTGGAATCACCAATGGTGTCGGATCATCGCTTCCACCAGTGTCACCATCTGCGCCCACATTGTTTCCGGCGGGATCGGCTCCGCTGTCAGAAAGATCCGTGACCACGATTGGGTCGCCGGCATCGTCCACGAATGGAGTCCCACCTGGATCAACCGCATCGCCAGTGACCGTGACCTGGTTGTTCAAGACGATCGGTGCATTGGCAGCATCTGGATCGACTTCGATCGTGAACTGGACGGCGAACGAGTCACCGATGGCCAGGAACGATGGCTGGCCTTGGTCGATGACCTCAACGTCAGTTGAGAAATCAAGGTTCGTCGTAATGGTGCTTGCCGGATCCGACGGCGGCGCGGTCAGGACGATGTTGCCACCACTAACCAAAGCACTGCCGAACGCGTTCACAAAATCTTCAACCAGCGACAGGTTCGCCAGATCAACGTCACCGGTGTTCTCGACGATCAATTCGTACAGGACTTCGAAATTGCCATTGGCAAGCTGTGTCGGAGTTCCGACAACTTGCTTGGCAACACCAATGTCTGCATTGATGACCTGCGGAACATTGACATCGACTGCTTCTACCAAATCATCGCCGACCGTAGACGGATCGTCTTGATCACCGACTGCTGCCGTGGTGGTGTTGGTGATCGTGTTACCACCTTGACCTACGTCAACGGTTCCTTCAAGAGTCAGTGTTGCTGTCTGACCGACTGCCAACGTACCGATGTTGAACAATCCAGTCGCCGCGTCGAAAGTACCCTGCGTGATGCCCCCGTTGTTAGCCGTTGGTGTCAGGCCGGCGGGAAGCAAGTCTGTCAACGAAACATTGGTTGCTGTGATAGGTCCATTGTTGGTAACCGTGATGTCGAAGGTGACCGTATCGCCTTCATCGGGAGTCGAATCGCCGCTGGCGAGTGTCTTCACGGTGACAAGATTGGTCGTGTTGTCGACAACAATCACTTCTTCCAAATCATCGCCAACGGTCGACGGATCGGTTTGCTCGCCTGTCGCAGCCGTTGTGATGTTGGTGATCGTGTTGCCACCCTGGCCCGCGTCAACCGTTGCCTCGATGGTAACGGTCGCAACATCGCCTACGTTCAGCGTTCCGATGTCAAAGAGACCTGTTGCAGCGTCAAAGCTACCCTGAGATACAGAGCTAGTTGTAAAGGTAACGCCCGGTGGAAGCTGATCAATCAGAGATACATTGGTTGCCTGAGCAGCACCACTGTTGGTTACCTCAATCTGGTAGATGATGGTGTCGCCTTCAGCTGGCGTGTCGTCCCCACTAAGCAGCGTCTTCACGGTGACAAGATCAGCCGCATCGTTAACAACAACCGATTCTTCCAGGTCATCGCCAACAGTTGATGGGTCGACTTGATCGCCAGTCGCTGCGGTGGTGATGTTTTGGATCGTGTTGCCACCCTGGCCTACGTCAACGGTACCTTCCAGGATCAGCGTTACGCTTCCACCAACAGGGATGGCACCGATGTCAAAGAGGCCCGTTACCGGATCATAAG
>CAYUNP010000498.1:0-1602 GCA_964446085.1 uncultured Pirellulaceae bacterium | reverse complement strand
GCAGATCCACGAACCAGACGAAGGTTAGCGAGCACATCGGTTAAACTGGGCAAATTTCAAAAAGTCATTGCGGTGTTCTCACCAACGAACAATGGACACGCTCTCTGTCCTCAGATTCGTCTCGTATGCAATGGGAGTCTGCCTTGAAAGCTGACACTGATCATAACCCGATGCGTAAGCGAGGGATCGATCCCTCGCTTACGCATCGGGTTATGATCTGGAGCGTCAGGGATCCCTTGCTTACGCGGTGGGCTATGATTGCGCTTCAGCGAGGGGCAGCGATTTTCACGATCGAATCAAGACAACTGACCGCGGTTTTGAAACGAGCCGACACAACTGCGGAAGCTTCCTGACCGCTAAATCTCCCCAAGGGCACTAACGGCACGCTGCACTTATTACGTTGACATTGGTGACCCAAGCTTTCAGAATGCTGCCTGAAAATCCACCTTTACTCGGATCCAACAGGGTTCCAGGAGACCAATCATGCCCACCATGTACTTCGAAAAAGACGTTAACGCAAAGGCACTCGACGGCAAATGCATCGCCGTGATCGGCTATGGCAGCCAGGGCCGAGGCCAGTCGCTCAACCTTCGAGACAGTGGACTCAATGTGATCCTTGGACTCCGCGAAGGTGGCAAGAGTTGGGAAGCCGCCAAGCTTGACGGTTGGGAACCGCGAACGATCGAAGACGCTGCCAAAGAAGCCGACATCGTTTGCATGTTGACGCCTGACCTTAGCCAACCAAAAGCCTGGACGGATCAAATCCAACCCAATCTCAAAGATGGTGGCACGCTGCTATTTGCGCACGGGTTCAACATTCGCTATGAAGGAATCGTTGCTCCGGAAAATTTCAACGTCATCATGGTCGCGCCCAAAGGACCCGGGGGACTTGTGCGTCGTCAGTACGAAGAAGGCGCCGGCGTTCCAGCGTTGATTGCCGTTCACCAGGATGCCACCGGCAACGCCAAAGAACTTGGACTCGCTTACGCATGGGGTATTGGATCCTCTCGCGCAGGAGTCATCGAAACAACGTTTGCTGAAGAAACCGAAACGGATCTCTTCGGCGAGCAAGCAGTTCTTTGCGGCGGATTGAGTGAATTGATCGTTGCGGGATGGGAGACACTCGTCGAAGCTGGCTACCAACCAGAAGTTGCTTACTTTGAGTGTTTGCACGAAGTGAAGCTGATCGTTGACCTGATTTACGAAGGTGGCATCGCCCGGATGCTTGAGTTCATCAGCGACACCGCTGCGTGGGGCGACTTCGTTGCCGGCAAACGCGTCATCGGCCCTGAGTCACGTGCGGCGATGAAAGAGCTGTTGGCTGAGATTCAGGACGGTCGTTTTGCGAAGCGCTGGATGGAAGAAGACGCCAAAGGCTATCCAGAATTCAAGAAACAGTACGACGCCGATTGTGCTCACGACATTGAAGCTTGTGGCCAGGGATTGCGTAAGCATTTCTCATGGTTGCAAAAGGAAGAAGCCGCCAGCTAAAAGGTGGCACAGGCTTCCAGCCTGTGATCGATGTGGCTGGGCGCCTGGCCACAGTGCTACACTGATTGGTTTTCTACTGCGGCGAGACGCCGCAGCCACAATTCGTTTCGG
>CAYUNP010000497.1:0-1611 GCA_964446085.1 uncultured Pirellulaceae bacterium | reverse complement strand
TCTTCGATCGCGATGGAAAATTACGAGTGGCCAAAGCACACCGAATTGGTTTGGCAGACACGATCGAATCGTTGCTCAATGAGTGACGCTTGCTCAGCCGGGGTTGCCGGGCCGCGAACGACCATTGAAATATCTTCCAACACAATTGATTGACGATTGGCTACATTTGAAACTATATCCTACCGAAAACCGATGCATCAACAAAACAATTTTCTTACTTTGCAATCGCGGTGTTAAAGGAAGGTAGAAATCGCTTGAGCGATTGATTTGATTCGTTGGTTTCCCCATCTGCGAGATAGGTTCGCGTTCCGATGATGCAAATGATATTCTCATGACTCACTGCAAGGATAGCAGTCCTATCGACCATTTCTTGTTCGTTGGCAACGGCTTGAAGTCGTTCAACGATTTCGGTCGATTTGAATTCATAGACGTCGATAACGAAGCGTTGGTTTTTGGCTACTTTCGGATCAATCGTCGCACGAAACTGAACAGCACTCTTTAACTCATTTTGAATTGCAGCGTTGTCAAGATCATGCGAATGGAGCCAGTATGTTGGTTTCGTTTTTTGACCGATCTTGAATGAGTTGGCTCGATAGCCTGGATCGGTTTCCTCAATTGCGTTCGCAATTCTCATTGCAGTCGACAACAAATCGCCGTTTTGATCGTAAGGACCTCGGCCTGACCTGACATAGCCGATCCCGTATTCTGTCTCCACAAAGTTCTTTGATTTCGTCGAACTCGGGTCGCGCCCCGTCATTTCTTTCAGCATGACGCCCATATTGTACCGGGATGTGCCTGGAATACAGATCTCAGCGATCTCGGCAAAAACCTCATAGCCAAGTCCAAACTCATCAGTTGCACCACGCAACTGGCCAAGCGTCATATACACATCACGGAAATCATGTCGATTCGGGAGCATAGACATCGCGACAAGCCCGGCTCGAATGCGATCTGGATCCTCATCTCGAAGAGCGAAGACTGAACTCCGCCTTGCAAATTCCCAAAGTGTATCCTCCATCGGTTTGGAAATTGAACGTCGTACAGCGGCGCGATCAGTTGCAGGCAGACTTTCAAATTCTCTGCATTGGCGATACAGGATTCGGTCAAGTGGTAGTTCATTCGGGTTTACCAGTTCCCATCGACCTGGCACGTCGGGATAGGAATCTACAGGCAACGGAAGAATGTTGTTGCCATTCATGCTTAAAGAAAGGAGGTCTGTATCTCTTGAGGCAAAATAAGCTGCGACCAATGCCGTAAAAATCAACAAGGCGAGAATCGAAAAACGCAGACGGAATTTTGGCTGGACCTCGCCAGGATTACTCTTGGCTAGTTCGCCCCCAGTCTTGTTTTCTTCGATATGTTGCATGAATTAGGTCGAACACGAAGCTCGATGCTTTCTCAGTTGGCCAATACCCCATCGGAGAAGCCTGAGGGATATGAACAAAAAGGCCACAGCGAGCCGGTTCAAAATCCGTTAGTCGATTAAGTGCCAAATAGTATATGTGATTACAGACGAAGGTTCCGGATGACGAAAACAGGGACGGGTCGGACGGGTCCAATAACGGTCCAGGTCACATCGACCGGTTTCATTTCCTGGCTCTTACATTTCCC
>CAYUNP010000496.1:0-1636 GCA_964446085.1 uncultured Pirellulaceae bacterium | reverse complement strand
CTGGAACGGGAAATGATGCGTGGGGCGGGACCGACTGCCGTGATGCAGTTGCTGTCTTCCGGTGAAATGTACGGTTACGAAATCGTCGAATCCCTCACCAAACGCTCCAAAGGCGTCTTTGAGCTGGGCCAATCAACGCTCTATCCAATGCTCTACAACCTTGAATCCAAGGGGCTTGTGTCGTCTCGGGAGAAGAAATCCGACAGCGGCCGAAAGCGTCGTTACTACAAGCTGACCGTTAAAGGCAAAAAGAAGCTTGAAACGGATCGGGAGCAATGGACGGCGATCATGCAGGGCATGAAGGCACTCGGTTTAACACGTGGGTCAGGAGGAAGTGGACCGGTTATTCCCGCTGGAGCATCAGCATGAGCGATGCCTGGTCAACGTCACGGGGTTTTCGCGACCGAATTCTGGATCGATTGCGATTGCAGTTCCTCGGAGCAGGCAACTGGGAAGCTGCGCTGGCCGATTCAGGTTTGCCCGACGAAGTGACGTCAGTGATTCGCGAAGTCGTTCAGGAAACTGGTTTGCTTCGCTTTGAAAAATCGGAGATCACTACCGAGCTCATCCACCACTTCCAGGACGGTCACGAACGTGACCACAGTTTTGAAGAACTTGTTCGCAACTTCGGCAAGACCGATGTTGCGGTTTCTCTTTTTCGCAGTAGCAAACTAAGGAGTCGTCCTGTGTCAGTCAAAGCATTCAAGGGTTCGTTGGCGGTTTTTGGTGGAGGCATTTTCGGCTATCTACTGCTTCAATTATTCTTCCATTCTGCCAAGCCAAATCCGACGGTTGATTATGGCGAAAAGTTAAACCAGACTGCCACATCGATGCCAGTCGAACAGCGCGCGTGGCCTCTGTACCGTGACGTTTGGGTAAAGCACGGTTTTTTAGAAGGTCATATGTACGAAGAGCTTTGGTTCTATGAAGCGTCTCGAGATGCTCCTGAAGTGCTTTGGACTGACCACAAAAAACACAGACGGCTAATCCGCCCAACTGATGAGAATTGGGATGCCGCGGTTGCAAAGCTGGAATCGCTCAACGAGTTGTTGGACGTTCTCAGAAAGGGATCGAAGCTTCCCTTTGTTGGTGCTCCGCTGCATACGGACAAAAGCAATTACTCAGAAGCAGATCTGGCGGCATTATTTCCTGGTTTGACTCAAGAGAAGATTGCAGAAAATGCCGCAAGCAAAACCATCATCGAGGAATTTGGATGGGCGATGGATCCCATCAGCGAAGAAGCAGATGAGTTGCTTTCCAATTCTACGATCGCCGTTCTGTTGCCGCACATTCAACAATTCCGCCGCGCGGCGCGTGTGCTTCGTGTGGATACGCGATACGCCATGGAACAGAACGACCATGATCGGGCGATGCGGAATGTAGAAGCCATTTTTGGCTTGGGCAGGCAAGCCGCGAACAATCCAATTTTTGTTTGTGTTCTGGTCGGAGCTGCGGTGCAAGGAGATGGTATGGGCTTGATCGAAGAGTTGGTGGATGAACATCTCGAGACTCTTTCCAACGAAGAACTGAAGAGACTGCAAAAGATAATGGCAGATGCTGATTTTTCTTCGATGTTCCAAAATCAATCCACCGAAAAGGAATTTGTTCTGGATATGGTGCAACGGATCTACTCCGA
>CAYUNP010000495.1:0-1663 GCA_964446085.1 uncultured Pirellulaceae bacterium | reverse complement strand
CCACTGCAGACTTCGTTCTCGATGAACTTCATGGCGTTGGTCGACGGCAAGCCACAAGAGCTGACGATCAAGGACTTTCTTCGTGAGTTCATTCGTCACCGTATCAATGTCATTCGACGACGAACGGAATTCCTGCTCAATCGTGCTCGTCGCCAAAAGCACGTTCTGGAAGGTCTCCTGCTTGCCCTGGCTGACATTGATCAGATCATCAAGATCATTCGCCAGTCAAAAACCCAGGCCGAAGCCAAGAAAGGTTTGATGGGCATCGAATGTCCTGCTTCGATGTTGGAACGTGCCTTGGGCGAAACGGGATTCAAGGTCTTTCAGGAAGAGCGTGGCGAATCGGACATCTATAACCTGACTGCGGTTCAGGCGGATGCGATTCTGAAAATGACGCTGGGCCAGTTGGTGAATCTTGAGCAGGAGAAGCTTCAGGGCCAACATGGCAAACTTCTCGAAGAGATCACTGAATACCTTCGTATCCTTTCGGACGAAGCCAACATCCGCGCGATCATCAAGGACGACCTTGCCGAGATTCGCAACAAGCATGCGGATGAACGTCGCACGCGGCTTTCGATGGAGGAAGTCGGAAACATCGATCTGGAAGAATTGATCGAAGAAGAGAACATGGTCGTTTCGATCAGCCATCGCGGCTACATCAAACGAACAGCTGTCAGCACTTACAAGACTCAGGGTCGCGGCGGTACGGGGCTCAAAGGGGCTTCGACCGATGAAGAGGATCCAATCGAGCACGTGTTTGCGGCCAGTACGCATGATTACCTGCTGTTCTTCACCAGTCGCGGACAGGTTCACTGGTTGAAAGTTCACAAGCTGCCTCAGCTATCACGCGAAAGTCGTGGCCGCGCGATCATTAACCTGATCACGCTGGAGAAAGACGAAACGGTGGCGGCGTGTCGTGCGATTCGTGACTTCACGGCGGAGGATCACTACCTGACGATGTGTACGTCGAAGGGGCTTGTGAAGAAAACGGAACTTTCGAAGTACGGTCGACCAAGAGCAGGTGGCATCATTGCGATCAAGCTTCGTGACGATGACAAACTGATCGATGCGATCGTGACGCGGAAGGACGACGAGATTCTTCTCTGTACGACTGACGGAATGGCGATTCGATTCTCTGAGTCCGATGCTCGTCCGATGGGTCGCAACACCAGCGGCGTGAAAGGCATTACGCTTTCTGAAGGCGATGAAGTCGTCGGCATGCGAGTCGCCGATCCGAACGCTACGTTGTTGACAGTGTGCCTACAGGGTTACGGCAAGCGAACGCCGTTTGGCCCGAACATTGGTGACCTGTCAGAAGATGGCGACGAAGCCAGTAGCTCAGCTCGCTACCGTACGCAGAAGCGTGGCGGTAAGGGGTTACGCGACATCAAGACAACGGAACGTAACGGTAAAGTTATCGGCATCTCCTCTGTCAACGACGATGACGAGTTGTTGTTGATGACTGCCAAGGGCAAGATCCAGCGTATCAAGTGTTCGGAGATCAGCACGATCGGCCGCAATACTCAGGGTGTGCGCATCATGCGTTTGAAGGACGACGATACGTTGGCGACCATCGTTCGCGTTCCTCGCGATGAGCTTGAGAACGAAGAAGGCGTGGTTGAAGGTGCGGTTGTTCCTCCAGCGGATGGCGCGAAGGCTGATG
>CAYUNP010000494.1:0-1708 GCA_964446085.1 uncultured Pirellulaceae bacterium | reverse complement strand
AGAAATCGGGCGGTGGCGGAAGAGCCTTCGCTCGCGTGAAGAGTAAACGCAAGAGTGACTAGCACTAGCGGACCAGTCGGACCTGATTGGGTTGACCAGTCGGGTGACATGACTGATGCTTGCGTGAGCATGCTTACGCAAGTGTCAGGTGTTCCGGCAATTCAATTGGATGCCTATTCACTGCAGAGCGATTTCGCATGCGAAATACCTGTTCAACGCTTCGGTTTGGCAGTTGTCCAGGTTCCCCTCAGATTCGAATCGGTGTTTGGGTCGTACAGGGCATCGTTGGTCAAGATAAAGTTCCCATCGCCATCTCCGTAAACATGATTATATGAACTTGGCAGTTCATAGTTTTCACCACCCTGGCGATAGATTTCGACTTCGTTGATCCCGTTGATAAACTGACGGTGGCTTTCGTGTTGTGATCGTTGATTGCGTTGCCATGAATCGTTTCGCATGTTGCTGATGATGCGGTTGGTCTTCATGTTAATCTCATGAACAATCCTGGCCCTTTCAGTCAAACCTCGGTACTTGTCACTGATCGCTCTGTTAACGGTCCGCTGCCATTGGGGAGTCAATCTGAGACTTCCGGAAACCGTGACCAATGTCGGAAGTTGAGATGCCAGTTGCCCTTTGGGAGCCGAGTAGATGATGTTGGTTGAAACGCTCCATCCGACAAATCGCCCGAATTGGGTCTCCCTGATTACTTCCGAGATCCCCATGACGTGTAGTCGCTCGCACATGCGTCCATCTTTTTTGAACTGAACCCGAAACCCAAGACCAACTTCATTGAATTCCGGATTGCCATTTGGATCCGGGTTGTCGCGATAAACCCGTCGCAAGGCTGCATTGGTGTCTTTGAGAGTGGCTGACAATTCAGGGATCTCAAACACGTCAACAACACGAGCTTCGGTGATGCTTGTGTCTGGATCGACTGCGATTACCCGGTCTTTGTAATACCGTTTCCAGCCTTCCATCGAATTGGGATGATGCATGACAGGCGCCCCATTGTAATTTGTCATCACTGCCGGTCGGGACATGCCAATTTGCAACCCTTCGCGGTTAGGTTGAAAGTCGACGAAGGTAATTGCTGGTCCGATTTCAACGGCAAGCCCTTCGCCATTGGTTACTTTTATGTGTTGGCTCGGGACGCTGAGACTCGAAAATTGACGTGGAGCCCGCCAGACGACGCCATCGGTAGACCAGCCCTTGGGCACCAAGAGCGTATGAGTCGCAACGCCACTGCCGCCTTGCTCATGAAACGTTTTCTTTGTCAGTACGACTGGTTCGTTGGCGATCGTTGTTCCCAGGCATGCAAAATAGCAGGTCAGGGACATGGTGATTTTTGTGAGCAAGGTTTTTGTGAGCACGGTGTTTCTCCATTCTGAATTGCAGCTGCATGTGCCGCTTACGGGCAATACAGATGGAAATTCCGTCTGTGACATGGATAAATATGAAATTTCAGAATTCGTGCCACAGCAAGCAGGGACCGGGTTTCGGTATCCAAAACCGTAGGTGAGCCTGTCCCAGACTTGTAGTGGGGAAGCTACAATTGCCGGTTGGTATAAGACGTCCCAGCACTCTTGAGTTCGACATGCATGCAACAGGTTGTCGTTTGTTTTCAGTCACCGTTTTGATGCTGCTTTCAGCATGGAGCGGATTGCTATCGGCCGAAGAACGTCCCAACGTGATCGTTATCCTGACGGAT
>CAYUNP010000493.1:0-1711 GCA_964446085.1 uncultured Pirellulaceae bacterium | reverse complement strand
ACTGGCTCCGGGCGTGGGACGAAGGCCTGAAAGTCGTACGGGACGGACTCCCGGTTGGCGTCAAAATGACTGGCCGCAGAACGGGGACTTTCCAGCGCAGGCACTCTTGCTGTCACAGCGAGGCGCGATTCAATGTCGGTATTGGCCGGTCGGTAGTCGGCAAACCAATCGCCGCCTGGCAAGGCAATGGAGAACAAAGGCGGAGTCAACATCGCGATCAGTGTTAGCACACAGAGCAGATGGACAACACTCGGTCGGTTCTTCATCACCAGCGCCGAACCGACGACGAGGCTACAGGTAAAAATTGACCAGACCGAATTTTGAATCAGGAAATCAATCATAAGCTGGATCATTACTTTGTCTCCTTTGATTTGGATTTACTCGTCAACTCCTCGAACAACTGCTGCAGTCCTTTCCGCTCTTTGGCTGACAGCCCCTTGCCCTGCAACAGGCAAGTCAACAGTGGAAGCGATGATCCGTCACACAGACTTTCTGCCACGTCGCTGAGCCTTCGCTCGATCAAATCGGCTCGCTGGACCAGAGTCCGAAACGTATGGGCAGTTCCCGTTTTCTTGCGGCCTACCAAGCGTTTGCTTTCAAGACGGGAAAACAGTTTCTTCACCGTTTGATAGTTGTTGCGTGTGGGCGAGTCGTACAAACGGTCGACGACTTCGCGAATGGTGCCGCTTTCGAGCTCCCACAATATTCGCATGATCTCAAGTTCCGCTTCGGTCACGTCTTTGGCGGGGCGAACCATAGGTACTTTCTCCAGTAAAAACGTTGAATGTGTGACGATCTGTCTTACATGGTATGAGACAATTCGTCTTACACAAGAGGCAAAATGGAAAAATTTCTTTTTTGGCTTCTCTGGCGCGAAATGTTCGTAGTGCCGGCTTTAACCCAATACTGCTCAATCGCGATTCTTAATCAGGCAAAAATACAAGCCCGAAGCGCAAGCGAGTGAATACTACGGCTATTCACTCGCTTGCGCTTCGGGCTTGTATTGTCGTGCTCTGGTTCGCGACGCGATTGGTTAATCTGGAGGTACAGGAAATCGTTTAACAGCAAGCCGCAGGCGACTGTGCCTCAACAACCAGCGAACGCAGTCGCCTGCGGCTTGCCGTTAAACGATTGCGCCATCGTCGTGGGCACTTCGTGAACGTGGGGCCGATCGTGTCTTTCCTGTCGTCAAATTTGCGGTCGCAAATTGCGGAAGGCGCAGCGGATGCAGCTTGCGCCGTGACATGTGTCGCGAAAGCGACTCCAATCAATCAGGATCGCAGTTCAAACGACAGTCCAAAGTTGACAGAGGTTTCTTCGGTGGGAACCTCGATCCAACCAGTTTCCGGATAATAAAACGAAGTCAGGGTTCTCGTTTCGTTCAAACCACCATGCCAGTAGAACCAGTTGTCGAACTCGTCGTAGTTGTTGGGTTCGGCGGGGTTGATTTGGGGCCTTTGATAAATGGTCAGCCAGTATTTTTCACCCGCAGCAAACTGCACATCAATGTCAGCAGAGAATTCATAGATTTCCCGCTCCGCGTCAAAAAAGCCGTCGCCCTCACTGTAGGTCTCACCTGTGGCAACACGATTCAGTTCATCAAGTGACAACTCAGCCTCGAAGAAAACCTCTTCAGATGGTCTTTCGAATTCACCCACAAACTGACGTTCACCTGTTTCGTTGCCGAAAATTTGAATCACATAATTGGCGA
>CAYUNP010000492.1:0-1738 GCA_964446085.1 uncultured Pirellulaceae bacterium | reverse complement strand
ATCCCTGCCAGTGCGCAAGTCATTGAAGCGGATGGATTGCACGTTTACGCCGGGCTGATTGACGCTTACCAGGAAATCGAAATCCCATTCGACGGCGAAACCGGATCGCCATACTGGAACGATCAGGTTCGGCCTCAGCTTCGCGTTGCGACTTCATTCGACATGGAGAAACTCAAAACAGAAAGCAAACGCGAAGCCGGATTCACGACTGCACTGTATGCTCCCGAAGATGGCGTAATCAAAGGGCAGAGCGCGGTCTTCCTGATGCTCGACGAAGAAGCGAACCCTGAAGATGCGATCATCAAAGCAGACTTCGCTCAACACTTCCACTTGACCGTTGCACGTGGTCGCGACAGTTACCCCAACTCTCCAATGGGAGCTGTCGCACTGGCCAGACAAGCCCTGTACGACTCACAGTGGCATCGCTCAATGCTGGAAAAGGAATCAACCGGGAGTCACGATCTCAACAATAACGCACTTCATTCTATGACCTTGTTGTCGCTCTCTGACCAAAAGTCGATCATCGAAACGTCCAATGAACTTTTCAGCCTGCGAGCCGATCGGTTTGCTCGTGAATTCAATCTCAAAAATGTGATGCTGCTGGGCAACGGACACGAGTATCGCCGCATGGAATCCATCGCCAAAGCAGGTCGCGCCATCATCTGCCCGCTTAACTTCCCCAAGCCACCCGAAGTGGGAACGCCAGAACAGGCAGACAACATTGCACTCGAATCGTTGATGCACTGGGAACACGCTCCCAAAAATCCTGCGGTGCTTGCGAAATCCGGCTTGTCGTTTTGTTTCACCGCACATGGCCTCAAGGAAGATGACGACTTTCTGGAAAAAGTACGGCTGGCGATCAAACATGGGCTTTCCGAATCAGATGCACTCGCCGCCATGACCACTTCGTCAGCGAAACTGTTGGGACTGGAAAAACGGCTGGGCAAAATCGAGCCGAAGTTTCTGGCTAACCTCGTCATCACCGACAAACCAATCTTTGAAGACGAAGCAAAAGTTGTGCAAACTTGGGTCGCAGGAAAGCAGTTTGAGGTTGAAGAACCCGAATCCGACGCCGTCGTGTGGAATTTGGAATCCGATGCCGCTGCATTTGCTGCGGCGAAACTGCAAATCGGCGGCGATACGATGGAGCTGTTTAAGGACGCCGAAACCAGTTCGAAACTAAAGCACACGCTCATGTCCGACGCTTCAATCGGCGGATCATTTAATGGCAAAGACTTCGGCATCGAAGGCTGGGCTCAGCTTTCGGTCACCATGATCGGTGACAAAACTGGGGCAGGTGAAATTGTCTTGCCCGACGGAACCTCCATTGCGATCACCGTCAGGAAATCTGACGCCGAGCCCTTTGAAAAGAAACAGGGCGATGAGAAGAAGGAGCTGGCTCCGAAAGATGACGCCAAAGACGTCGCCGCCATCTCAAAAGTCAACTTTCCGTTTGGCTACGCAGGCGTCGAATCCGCTCCGCCAGACCCGGGCAGCGTCCTGATCAAGAACGTGACACTTTGGACCAGTGCCGCCGACGGAGTCCTCGAAAATGCGGCGCTGCTGATCGGTGATGGAAAAATCAAATCGATCATCGAATCGGGGGGAGCATTTCCTGCCGCCGACACGACGATTGATGGCAGCGGAATGCATCTCACGCCAGGCATCATCGACTGCCACTCCCACATGGCCAGCGACAGCGGCATCAACGAAAGCGGCCAGGCCATCACAGCCGAAG
>CAYUNP010000491.1:0-1752 GCA_964446085.1 uncultured Pirellulaceae bacterium | reverse complement strand
GTCCTGACATTCCATTTCGATACAGTCTCAATCCGTACCGTGGTTGTTCGCACGGTTGCAGCTATTGCTACGCCAGACCGACCCATGAATATCTGGGGCTTGGGCCGGGCTTGGACTTTGAATCAAAGATTGTTATTAAGCCAAATGCTGCCGAATTGTTTCGCAAATGGTTGATCGACGGTCATCGAAAAAAGCGAGCGGTCGAACCGGTGATGATTTCCGGTGTGACAGATTGTTATCAAAGCTGTGAAAAACAGTTTGAGTTGACAAGGCAATGTCTCGATGTTGCGCGTGAGTTCCGCTATCCCGTTCAGTTGATCACCAAGAACGGTCTGATACGACGTGACCTGGACATTATTGAAGAACTTGCATCGATGAATCTTGTTTCGGTCGCGATCAGTATCACCACGCTGGATCAGTCGCTAACAAAAATCATGGAACCTCGTACCAGTGCTCCTCACGTTCGATTGGACGCGATTGGTAAATTGGCCGATGTGGGCTGTCCCACGATGGTGATGGTGGCTCCGATTATTCCCGGGATCAATGAGCAGGAAATTCCGCAGGTGCTCAAAGCCGCGTCCGAAGCTGGAGCAACGCGCGCTGGCTATGTGGCATTGCGATTGCCGTTGACGGTCGAGCCCGTTTTTCTGGACTGGCTTGAACAGCATTTTCCAGATCGTAAAGAAAAAGTGATCCAGCGCATCCGCACGATGCGCGATGGAAAGATGAACAGTTCAACTTTCGGCGAGCGAATGACTGGTAAAGGCGTTTGGGGTCAGCAAACTCGGCAGTTGATGACCACGTTTTGCAAACGATATGGTTTGGATTGCGGCGTCAGTTACGGTAAACCGACAGAGCGACCGAAGCTGCGATGTGATCTTTTTCGTGTCGTGGAAACAGATGGATCAGTGCAAGGGAAACTGTTTTAGTGAACGATTTCCGAGAGTTAACGTACTAGGATGTAGCGTGGCTGCGGCGTCTCGCCGCAGCAGTCTGGATGTCTACTGCGGCGAGACGCCGCAGCCACGAAAGGGAGGATCCGGTATGTCACAGCTCGCCACGAGAACTGGAGTACCTACGACTCGTCTTGAGTCGTTGAAACGGATCGCGTTCTGGTTGTTGGTGGCATTGTTCTTCAAGATTCTTGGCTCGATTGTTCTGGAGTACCGAAACTACTTTCCAGCCAACTTCGATTCGAACTTTCTTTCTGGTCGCCGTGAGTTCTTTGTGGGCAGTTATCGGGCTGCTTTCTATATCCACATCATCAGCGGGCCGATCGCATTGTTGATCGCTGCTTTCCTGATGTTTAGCGGGAAACGAAAGCCCTTTCATCGTTGGCATCAGCGGCTTGGGAAAACGCTGGCCTATCTGGTTCTGCTGGCGATGTTGCCAAGCGGTTTGGTGATGGCAACGCGTGCACTAACTGGGCCTGTCGCTGGTGCGGCTTTCTTTGTGTTGACGTTCGCCACGGCAATTTGTGTTGGCGTTGCTTCGTGGCACGCCAGCCAGCGTCGTTTTGCAGTTCATCAGGTTTGGGCGACGCGCAGTTTTATTCTTCTTTGCTCACCGCTGTTGTTGAGACTAATGACAGGAGCAACCATTGTTTTTGATGTCGAAGGGCAGTGGACGTATCGATTTGCAGCGTGGGGTAGTTGGTTGATTCCGTTGACGGTGTTTGAGACCAGAAGATTTCTGCGTCGACGTTCTATTTCAAGATCAATAAAGGGAGCAGTATCATGATTCGAATGCGAA
>CAYUNP010000490.1:0-1768 GCA_964446085.1 uncultured Pirellulaceae bacterium | reverse complement strand
GAAGGAATCAACGTTTCGTTCTTCGCGATCGACGAAGCCCACTGCGTAAGCCAATGGGGCCACGACTTCCGTCCAGAATACCGCCAGCTCGCGATTCTGAAACAACGCTTCCCCGATGCGTCGGTACACGCCTTTACCGCGACGGCCACGCCACGAGTCCGTGAGGACATTGCGGTACAGCTTGGCTTAAAAGACCCGCAAGTCACGATCGGTTCGATGTTCCGTTCGAACTTGAACTACCAAATCCACCGTCGCTCTGGCAGTGGGCACATTCTCCAAGCACTCGAAGAACATAAAAACGAATCTGGTATCGTTTACTGCATTAGCCGCAAGAAAGTTGAATCGACTTGCAAGATGCTTCAAGGTCTTGGCTATAGCGCACTGCCTTACCACGCCGGCCTCGACAATCAGACTCGACAAAAGAACCAAGACGCCTTCCTGCAAGACTCCGCCAAAATTATCGTCGCCACGGTTGCCTTTGGTATGGGGATCGACAAATCGAACGTACGATTCGTGCTCCACGCGGAGATGCCAAAATCGCTCGAAGCCTACCAACAAGAAAGTGGCCGAGCCGGCCGTGATGGCCTGCCGGCGAAGTGCTGGCTGTTCTACAACGGCGGCGATTTCATGACCTGGAAACGAATCGTATCCGACACCCCGTCAGACAATGAGCGAATCCAGGCGATGAGTTCGCTCGAACAAATGAACAACTTCTGCGGCGGAGTCACCTGCCGCCACGCGTCACTGGCCAAACACTTCGGCGAAGACCTTCAATTGGACAGCTGTGGGGCTTGTGATGTTTGCTTGAATGATGTGCCGCTAATGGAAGACGCTTTGGTGCTGGCACAAAAGATTGTTTCCTGCGTGTATCGTGTCGACCAGCGCTTCGGGGCCGAATACGTGGCACAAGTCCTAACAGGCTCCACCGATGCTCGGATTCTGCAAAAAGGACACGACAAGGTCAGCACTTATGGCTTGCTTTCGGAACACTCAAAAAAGTCAATCCGCCAGTGGATCGAACAACTGCTAGGGCAGGGGATTCTGGCTAAATCCGGCGAGTACAACGTCATCAAAATCACCGATACTGGCAGGCAGGTCCTGCGAGGTGAACTCACTCCAAAACTACGTCAACCCAGTGAAGGCCCGGCCAACACGCAGACGCGGACTGCAACGGACCCTTGGAAAGATGTTGATCGAGTGCTGTTTGACCAGCTGTGTGAACTTCGCACCAATTTTGCTCAGCAAAGCAACGTACCAGTGCACGTGGTCTTCAGCGACAATTCGATCAAGGACATGGCCAAAAAGCGGCCGTCAACAGCGGCGGCGTTTCGTTTAATCTTGGGAGTCAGTCAGCAAAAGCAAACCGACTACGGCGACCAATTCTTGGCCACGATCAAGGTCCACTGCGAGACAACCGGCATTGCGATGGATGTCAAACCGACACCATCAACACCAGCCAAACCTAAGAACCTAACTGCCGGTGCGCTGGAAGCGTTTCCCTTATTTGAACAGGGGCTGGCGATTCAGGACGTGGCTGAAAAGATTGGCAAGGCCGTTTCGACTACAGGCGGCTATTTAGATCAATACATCATCCACAACAAGATTACCGATTCATCGCCTTGGGTGGATGCCGCCACAGCCAAGGCCATCAATATCGCCATCGACAAGGTTGGAACGGGAGCCTTAAAGCCGATTTTCGTCGAGCTCAACGAGCAAATTCCCTACAACCTGATTCGCATTGTGCTGTCTTGCAGGAAAGCGCGTAAGA
>CAYUNP010000489.1:0-1778 GCA_964446085.1 uncultured Pirellulaceae bacterium | reverse complement strand
GCGGTTGCTTTGGACTGTTGCCTCTTTTGCTGGGCAGCTGGCTGCTGTACCGGAATCTGTCGGCTAACAGCAACACAATTGAAAAATAGCAATCTCCCAAATGCTTCAACAAGCAAGGACTCTGTTTGGAAAAGTGAGCGCAGGGCGCTCAGATTTCGTGCAGCGAGCATTGCATTGTCAAACAGTGCTTAGTGTTGGACCTCTTTGGGGACATCCATTTTTGGCGGCCAGAATGCGATCACCAAGACAACTGCCGAAACCGCCGCGATCACACATGGAATCGTGAACAAGCCTTGATAGTCGGCCACTCCGCCTTCGGGCAAATATTTCGCCGCCAGCGTTGGGGCAATGATCCTTGCGACAATCGGCCCCATTCCAAGAATCATCAAGTTGAATAATCCTTGAGTACTTGAGCGAACATCTTTTGGTAGATATTCGTCTACGAAAATGTAAACCGTCGCGAAAAAGAATGCGTAGCAAACGCCATGCAAAACGTTTGCGGCGATAACAATTGCAGGATAGGGGGCGAAAGCAAAAATTCCAAAACGAATTGCGTGTCCCAAAATACCGATGGTCATCGTTGTCTTCCAGCCGAGTTTCTTCAGGAAGAAACCAAGCACGATCATTGTGCCAATTTCCGCAACCTGACCGATACTCATGATCGGCATGATGTATTTTTGTTCGATTCCAATATGAGCAAGGAATCCACTCGTCCACATGAAGTACAGGTCGTGAACCATCGCATCAACCATTGTCACCAACCACAACACAAGTACGAATGGTACTGCCAGAGATTTCAGTGCCTTCAGCCAGGCGAGACTTTCGGAAGACTTGTTTGGAGGTGTATGTGGCAAAACGAAACTGTATGCAGCCAATGCGAGAGAAGCTACGCCCGCAATAACAAACGTATATTTTGCCGACGGAACGTCGGTAAGCAAAAAGAACAGTGGCCAAGCCGCGATGATCCATCCAATCGTTCCGCCCATTCGAACGATCCCGAATTCCTTCTGCGCATCCTTCATCGCGTTGAACGCAATTGCATTGGTAATAGAAATCGTCGGAACATAGAAAAAACAGTGCACCCACATCAGGACACAGAACGTCCAAAAGTCGGTCACAAAATACAGCCCCAAAATTGACAGACCGCCAATAAGGTGGCTAAACGCCAGAAACTTCTCAGCCGCAAAATTCCGATCGGCAAACTGGTTGCTGAAAAACATTGCGACGATCGCTGCCACAGGAAACGCAATCAAAATCCAGGTCTGCTGTCCGGGAGTAAACCCAAGCCCATCCTTCGCCAGATATCCAAAAATGAGCGGGAGCCAAGCGCCCCAGATAAAGAACTGGAGTGCCATCATTGCCCAAAGCTTGAAAATTGCAGCTTTTGGCGCGGAACCGCCGGCGGAAGTCGTCGACATTGAATCCTCGTTTCAAAATCTATGTATGGAAGTAGCTTTTCAGCTTTTCATGATAGCCCGCCAATGATGCGAATGATAGCAACAAGGCGTTGATTTCGACACGTCGCGCTATTGGGTCAAAACATGACTGGAGTCGAAACATTCGTCAAGCGATTGAAACAAGTGAAAATTCTAACCAGTTCCCGGTTTGCATTGGCTTGATGGTCGAATTCATGTTGCTGTTTCAGCACGCCGTGAAAGAGGCTCTCCTATCCAGGAGCACCAGTTGTGCAAGAGGCTTGAAGACCGAAGGATATGATTCGGTCAATCAAGCTTCTCGCTGGTTCAAATTCAAGGCAATTCTGGCAGCCGTTGACATGC
>CAYUNP010000488.1:0-1780 GCA_964446085.1 uncultured Pirellulaceae bacterium | reverse complement strand
GAGGGAGCGTTGGTTACCGCATCGTTCCACCGACGATCGGCAGACTCAAGCTGGTGGCATCGAGATCAACCGTCAGCTTCGTTCCCGGATCGGGCCAGAGCGTAAAGTCACGATCGCTTGAGAAGATCATCAAACCAATCTGTTGACCGGCTGGAATGATTTGATCGTCCGGCTGAAGGTCAAACTCCAGGTCATAGAACTTGCCCGGTTCAAGCGGTTCGCTTTCTGTAAGCGACTTGCTGTTTTGAGGATCCGCCCAGCCGCGAGTGATCAAGTTAGCGTTGAGCGATCTGGCGCCTCTCTCCCAGGGAAGCGACACGACCCATACTGAAAGATTGACCGCTGGCTTGTCACTGCTGACACGAATCTTCATTTTCGATGTGCCAGAAATATGAAGCGGCTGAGTCAACTTCGCAGACGCAAACAAAAGTCGATTTTCCGATTCGGCTTTGGCCGCAAGTTTTGATCCGCTGATTGAAACGTCGTCAGTCAACGTTTCAGTACCCTGCCCTTCAATTTTTGTGTTGCCAAGGGCTGCGACTTTGAGTCCGCCTTTTTGCGGAAACAGCGTTACCATTTTTGCGTCCGGATTTGGGTAATCCGCGTAGGCGGTCGGAGCATCACGTTTGGCCCCTTCGCGAACAATGAAAGCTCGCGGATCGTTCTCCACATCGTTTTCGATACCGTAAAGGTAGTGACTGAACCAGCGATTCATCATCGATCGAGTCGGCGGGCCACCGTGGCCTCCCTGGTGTAGATAAATCTGGCAGGGAGAGCCTTGTTTCTTCAATGCCTCATAAACGCGGATCGAATGGGCTGGCATTACGTTCCAATCGTTGAGGCCATGAGAGATCAAAACTGCTGCTTTGACTTTGTCGAGCTTGTTCACGTAGTTGCGTCCTGCCCACCAGTCGCTGTAGTCGCCTGATTCGCGATCGAGGTTCTTCATGATTTCTTTATCGCGAACTTCGCAATCACACTGCTCACGCATCGCTGGAAATCCACTGTTGACGAAATCGTACAGCACGTCGATGTCTTCACCCATGTAGCCGCCGGGGTGGCGAACGAGTCCGTTGCTGCGGTAGTAATGATAGTAGGACGTGTTGGGTGCGTCGGGAATGATGCACTCGAGTCCTTCAACTCCAGTCGTTGCTGCTGCGATTGGAAGCGTGCCGTTGTAGCTGGTTCCTGTCATACCGACCTTGCCGGTGCACCAGGTTGCCAGGACTTCCTGGCTGCCGTCAACTTCAGTAAATCCTTTGGCCCGTCCATTGAGCCAGTCAACGACAGCTTTCGGAGCGAGCGATTCGTTTTCGCCACCGATTGTCACGCAACCTTGAGACAAACCTGTTCCGGGTGAACTCGAAAACACGACCGCAAAACCTCGCGACGTCCAGTAGTTGATTTGGCGACCGTGGCGCGTTGAGATGATCGGACGATTGCTTTGTTGTTGAATACTGTTGGGATGTTTGTGCTCAGGCGGAGTTTCGCCGAGTTCGTGTTTTGGATCCCAAAAAGTGCCTTTTGCATTGCCTGCCGTTCCAGCAAAGTACGGGCTGGTGTAGTAGATGACGGGAACTTTCAATCCTTGAGTATCCGTTTGAATTGGCCTCGCGATGCCGACGTGAACCCGATCTTTCGTTCCGTTTCCATCGGAATCGAATTCGGTTTCCACCCAAAGGTCATGAACAACACGGTTAGCTTTACCTTTGAAGGCTTCCACCACCTGTGCTTCGCCGTCAACGAAAACGGGCGTTGCGACTTGCTCCTGGGCAAACGC
>CAYUNP010000487.1:0-1789 GCA_964446085.1 uncultured Pirellulaceae bacterium | reverse complement strand
GGCTTCTTTTTCGGCTTCTCAGTCGCGTCGTCTTCCTGTGCCAACGAGACGCTTGCACCAAAACCCAACATCAACGCCATAACGACAAACACGCACAAAGCGAACTCGATGCTGCTTCGACTGGATTTCCGTTTCATGCTCAACTCCTGTTTCCGTTTGGGCGCCCGCTCGCGGCGAGAAGGTCAATTGGCTTCATCTTTTCTCATGTCTCAGTCTCGAGGGTGCATCTCTGTCGTTACTTTAAAATCTTTACCTTGAATGTTGATGCTCAACATTGGGTTGGGTTGTATTTCGAATTCTTTGTGGAAGACAGAAACTTTTTGTACGCCTGGTGGCATATTTTTCAGATGCATGACACCTTCTCTATTTGTCTCACCAAAATATCTGGATGACATATTTGATAAATCTGCTCTGTAATACGCCGCCAGATTCTCACCCCGTTGTTGCAATCCCCAAATGCGACGGGCAGGATACGAACTACCCAGAAGTTCGCTGCCGTAATTGAACCAGTATTGGTTAGGAGACGAGCCAGCGTGAACGCCTTCCAAAGGACTTCCATTATTGTCGATGAATTTCAAGGTAACCGTTGGAGCCTTGACCATCAACAGATCGGCGGCAGTCTCAATTCCATCAGTCTTGACCAGTTGCGGAGTCAAGAAAGATGATTTTTTAATCCTGCTTCTAACGCGAATGGGATCAACCGTGGGCAAAAGCGCCAGAACATCCTCGACCTTCGGTTTGGCCGACACCCAGCCGTCACAAATTGCAATCATCTGAACCACTTCGTTGGCAGGAAGCGATTCAAAAACAAAGGTGCCGTCTTTGGCAATCCTGGCTTCGTCTCTCCAGTTCCATCGCGAACTCCCGTTATTGGAGTCGGGCTTTTTCCAGATGTCCGCAATGATGTACCCATTTTTGACCGGTCGAGTTACCGAATCATCAAGTTGCCCTTCGACACGACAACCCAACGAAAGTTTGACGTCGTTGAGCAACACCCGACTTTTGTCGCCGGGTTTGATTTCAATTTCTTCACTAAAGAGCGTCGGCTTGTCTTCCTGGAAACAGACGACTCGAAGAATGCCATCCTGCTTTTTCATCACGTTGGAAACAAGCGTTCCATTCTTTTTTACTTCCCATTTTCCACCGCCTTCGAAACTGCCGACCGCGTAAAGGCGTTCGGTAATCTTTTTGCCTGCATCATCGATAGCCGTTACCGCGATTCGGAACCCGCGCTCCAGTTCAATTTTGGCTGGGTCGTCATCAACCGAGTGATCATGGCGGTAGGAAGAAAAGTCTGGATGATCAACGCTCCATGTCATTGTTCCGGTTGTTTTGCCATCAGATAGCATCCTCGGATAGGGCATTGTCGCAATGCCATCGGGATCTGTTTTGATTTCTGGCACTTTGCCCCATTGCTCGTCACTCCAAACCCAGTGTGACCCTCGTTCTTCTTTTGATCGCAAACCAGTGCAATAGACGACCGCATCCTCAACCGGGTGGCCGTCAGGATCGACCACTTTGACTTTGCATTCAAGCATCTCAACATCGGGTTTCTTTTTTGGCTTCTCCTCTGCAGTCGCTTCGCCTTCCTGAGCCAACAGGGCGCTCGAACCGAAATTCAAAGTCAACGCCATGACAACCAACGCTCGCAAAGTGAGATCAGTCCAGCATCGATTGGATTTCCGTTTCATGCTCAACTCCTATTTCCGTTTGGGTGCCCGTTCCAAAAGAAATTTTGCCAACACATCGCCATAGTGCTGATCAAGTCCGATTCGCTGATAGTCCACCG
>CAYUNP010000486.1:0-1795 GCA_964446085.1 uncultured Pirellulaceae bacterium | reverse complement strand
GCAATTAGCTCACGAGAATCCCAGCCGTCTTCTTCGACGGTTTCGTGCTTGCCTCCGTGATGAATGTTGAACGCAGCCGCAGTCAGTTTCTTCAACCTCTTTTGTGCTGGCTGGGTCGCTACCCGGAAATGCTTTGCGTAACGCGTCTGGACTTCACTGGATTCAAGAACTCCCTGTATAATAGACAGCTCATCAATGTCAAAATCAGGGCGCGACAACCGCTCCTTGGCCGCGAACTCTTCCGCTTTTTCCTGATTGATTTCGATCTTGCCATCGACCAGTTGATAGAGCTTCAACAGCGGAGCGACTTGCATGAAGTCCGCTACCTGATGCACGGTGTACGGGTTCCCGGAGAGTCCACGAACCAGCTTTTTGATTGCTTCCAGTTCTTCCTTGGGCAAGTCAACGGGCTCATCTACTGTCTTGGATTTTGCCTTCACAAGTTTCTCGGAACCAATGACAAGCTCCATTAATTCCTCAGGCTTCACATTCCCAATCCCCAATCCGTTGAAGCGATCAACCAGTTTCTGCAGATTCTCGGCACCTTGTTTGATATTCGGCAGGACAGCGTCGCTCATTTCAGAATCGCTCGGCCAACCAATCGTCAACGGATGATCATTTGAAAAGTCAAAACCATCCTTGTCAGTGATGTTGTAAGTCGCCCAATTGACGCCATCATAATAGAGCCTGATCAGCGACACGGATTCGTCGTAGGTCATCGCCAGTTGGTGCCAACGACCATCGTTGATGGGCATGTGCTGACCATTGTCGCGTTCGTAAGTCAGTCGTCTTTTGCCCGAGCCAACATTCCAGGCCCATGTGCCATCCGAAACGCAGAACGCCCAACCGGCTTGCTTATGTGATGCAAGGCTGTTGTCGGGGATTTGCTTTTTCGAAAGGACAACAAAGCGATTGGAATTCCTGGCCGTCGTGCGAATCCAGAATTCGACCGAGAAGTCGTTGCCCGTATCCAACTTCAAATCTTCTGCCAGTTCGACCGTTGCAAACGCAGGCAAACCCCGGCTACCAATCGTCAGCGACTTTTGCACAAGCCCTGAGGCAAAGAGCGACTCCTTGTTTTCTTCGGCAGCCAGTGAGTGCTGAACTACGTCGTCAATCGCCCCATCAAATCCGACGTGAATTTCCTGATTCTTTCTGTGCGGGTGTTCGGCGGCTGAAGCAATCGGTTTCGTCAAAGCACTGTGGAACAAAACAATCAAAAAGTACATTGATGTCTTGATTAGCAGGCTTTGAGTTTTCACGAATGCTTTCCTTTCTAAAATGACTAAGTGGATTGAGGCGGCGTCCGTGTTGCAATTGCGTGTTGTATCGCCAAATGCGGCCTTAACGCCATCTTGCTCGATTGTTCTTAACGTTGATCCTAACGACGTTGTTCCAAATTTCGCTGCCATTTCAACGAGAATTGTGAGGGCCTTTTTTCTGAACGTGATTGTTAAAATTGCCCCAACAATTTTGATTTTTAGTCAAACACGGGGCTCACCACCTCGAACTCCGAAAACGAACCACGGACCGGAAATCACGTTCCCTATGTGCCAACGGAAGTATACCAAGACAAACATCTCCGCAGCTCAGAGCATCTTTGTTGAACAAAGTATAGCGTGTCAAGTAATGACCCGAGTCACCATTCGTTTCTCGAGCTTATGGGTAATGCAGAATCTGAAAATTCGCTAACTCCCCATCTTCAGTTTCATCAATGAGTCCAGAAGGCACGCAGCCAACCTTTAGACAGTCGCCATCCATCAGCTCGGGAATGAAAAGGAATGAAAAGAGGAAT
>CAYUNP010000485.1:0-1800 GCA_964446085.1 uncultured Pirellulaceae bacterium | reverse complement strand
GGTTTCCAAAACCAGCGGTTGCGGGTTCAAGTCCCTCCGCCCCTGCTTCGTTGTGGTTGGCTGCGGCAGTGGTGTGACGTTCACACTGGTCTGCCGCGTTGGCAACTTTGTGGTTGTCGGCATCGTCCGTTCAATGGAATGTGCGGCCCACGTGGCATTGCCGTTTGGCGGCGTTGCGGCAAATTAAAGGTTCAATAAATGAGTGCAACTGTAAATCAAGGTGGCAGTGAATCAGGGGGCTCGTTCTTCCCTGAGTTGTTCCGGTTCGGCTTGTATAAGCCGGCGCAGGGACGCATTGTGCGCCAGGTTACGTTTTTCTCCGTTGCTTTGCTGGCCTGTCTGGCGATTTGGGAGTTGTACGTATCGGGTTGGTTTAACTTTCTCAATGTGGCCGCTGGTGAGGATGGTGTTGCGGGTCCGCAGATCGGCAAAATGTTGTTCTCGTTTGTGTTGGCGGGAATCGGGATCTGGTCGGCCTATCGTCTGGTTAATTATGCCATGTTTGCGGATTTCCTGATTGCCGTTGAAGCTGAGATGAACAAGGTCTCGTGGCCCACACGGGATCAGTTGTATCGCGCTTCGGTTGTTGTGATTTTTGTGATCTTTGCGATGGCGGTTTTGCTTTTCGTTTTTGATATTCTCTGGACCGCAGTGTTTGAGATGCTTGGGATTCGATACTCCGAGGCGGATTCGTGGTGGTCCAGGTTGCGTGGGTTCCTGGGGTTCTAGTTTTCGGTAGCGTTGCGTTACTGCCTGTTTATTTAGTTTGAAATATTTGGTTTCAGATGTCCGTCGAAGAATCATTACCAGAAGATGCCGAAGCAGCGACTCCTGTCGACGGTGCCGAAGAATCGGTGACTGAAGAACAGGCCGCTGGTGATGCAGTTGATTCGCCTGAGTCCGGTGTTGAAGCGGATTCGTCGGTTGAAGCAGAGGTTACTGCTGAGCCTGAAGTTGAGCTCAAGCCAGAAGATCTTGAGTTCTCGGCTGATGAAATCATCACCGATGAGGATGATGAATGGGGTGATGACGACGAAGATGCTTCTCCGATTGAGGAGTTTGTCGAGCCAGTTGTGGAGGTTAAGGCTTCCGATTTGGAGATGAACTGGTACATCCTGAAAGTTCAGGTGAATCGGGAAAGGGGCATTTGCGAGACGCTCAAGCGGTCGGTTCGCGTTTCCGGGATGCAGGATTTTTTCGGCGACATCCTTGTGCCAACTGAGGACGTGCGAGAGTTCAACAAGGCTGGAAAGCCCAAGATTACAAAGAAGAAGCTTTATCCGGGGTACATCGTGGTGAACATGGCGATCACCGATGAGTCCTGGTTTTTGGTGCGTGATACCAGCGGGATTGGTGACTTTGCAGGCGCTGCGGGTCGTCCATCTCCGCTGTCACAGGAAGAGATCGATCGGATCATCGCTGCGGCCCGTCCTCCGGAGGTTGAGCCAGGTGAAGAGCAGATCAAAACCAATATCCCGTTCAAGGTTAACGACCGTGTGCGTGTGAAAGAGGGCTATTTCCAGAACTACGAGGGCGATGTTTCTGCGGTAGACGAGCGAAATGGTCGAATCGAAGTCATGATCAACATTTTTGGCCGCAATAATCCGGTCGATATGGATCACTGGCATGTCGAGTTGGTGAAGTAGCGTCGCCCATTGCTGCTTTCTTGCTACCAGTTTTTCAGACTTGGGAGAACTGGTGGGGCACGGTTGCCGAAAATGCCTGGAATTCAGGCTTAAATCAACAATTATCCAAAGTTCAACATTTTCAAAATTCGAAACCTGAGTATCTTATTGGCCT
>CAYUNP010000484.1:0-1802 GCA_964446085.1 uncultured Pirellulaceae bacterium | reverse complement strand
TCGCGTTGTCTCCTCGCAGCAGAGTGTCCTGTCCAACCGGTAGATTCGGTAAAGTCACAGCAGTTCCACAGCCGATGTCAGTCGAAGATCCGCAATCTCTGAAATCACCGCTGCCAGGAGACTCCAACAATGAACTTTCGCAATCCGCTAATTATTGCAGCGTGTTTCTCTGTTTTGCTGTCCTGGAGTCCAGTCACCAGCAACGCGCAAACGCTCGACTTCTCCATCGACGGCGGCAATTCGTTTGGCAATTCTTTCGATGTTGCCACTGGTTCGACTACGAATGTCGAAGTCTATCTCTCGGATGTTGCTCCTGGTACCGTTCTGTCATCCGAGGGTTTGTTTGGATTTGGATTAAGAGGGGATCTTGATTCGACTGCTGCGGGTTCCGTTGCGTCGGCATCCATCAATCCGACATTTGATTTTGTAACGACAGACGATTTCAACGCGATCGCCATCGAGTGGGAAGCAGCAGTTTTGGCGAACAGCATTCCGACGGCTTCCAGCGTTCTGCTGGGAAGCTTCCAGTTCAATTCGACGGGCAGCGGAGTTTCGGCTTTGACGTTTGGCGATATTGATCCGGGCTCGACTTCCCTGGAAGCCAATTGGCTCTCAGGGTTTGGGACTGAGCTCGACGAATCCATTTTCGGCAGCGGATCAGCTAACACATTTGTTCTTTCGTTGAACTCGAATGCCGTTCCTGAACCGGGCACAGCTTCATTGTTTGTATTCGGGTCCATGGTCCTGTCTGCCTTCCGTCGCAGACGCCAGTAGATCACAACGAACCCCATGCCGCTTGTCAGGCGATTTCAGCGCTCTGCTCGGTGTAATCAAAGGGTTTGGCGTTCCCTGGATTGATAGTCCGGAGGAAGATTTACTGCAATTTTACACCATCTGCCGAATCGTGAATGACAGGGGACTGCATCGTGAATAGCCTTGATCTGAGATGCGAGTTTACAGGCTGCGAGCGTTATTCGATTCCGAACTGCTGCGGCCTGTGCTTTGGTGGAGAATGGCGTTGGATAGTCGGTGGTGTGACGACGGTGGAGACACAGGAGTCACTGTATTAATTTTGACCTACAACAGGCCGCAGCTTTTGAAACGCTGTGTTCGCTCGGCGTTGTGCAATGAAGTCAGGCCACTTGAGATCGTGGTCTCCGACGATGCGATTTCTGATGAAACCCGCGCCGCTGTCGCTTCGATTGAAATTCCTGATGGTGTATCGCTGCGACATATCGAAGGGCCTGGCAAAGGCTCTCAGGCAGCCAACGCCCAGTTCGCTTTCGAAGCCGCTTCGAACGAGGCAGTTGTCCTCATGCACGATGATGACTTTCTGCTTGCCGGCGCAGTTGATCACATGCTCTCTGTCCAGAAACGCTACGGTGATCAGGTTGATGCCGTCTACGGTTTGCAGCAACATGTCAACTGTGAAGGCGAAATCAATTGGCCAGTAACACGTGCCAAAAATATTTACTACAGTAAAAATGCTCTCGAGGGCGTGCAGGATTCTCGCCTGTGGAGTGCGCTGACAGGTCAGTTTCCAAACAACGGAATGCTCGTCCGTCGCTCGATTGCGCTGGCAGCGGGATACCCGTCGGAAGCTGAAGTCGGTCGAATCCCGGTCGACTATCATTTTGCTCTGCGGTACGCACAAGTAGCGACGGGTTCATTTGTGCTAACGCAGATCTACACATCCGCTTACACGATGGAAGGCCCGTCAGTCTGGAGGCAGTCACCTCTGGGGCGGAAATACAATGGTCATCTTGGTTTTGAGGTGCTGATGAATATCAAAGCGGAAACCG
>CAYUNP010000483.1:0-1828 GCA_964446085.1 uncultured Pirellulaceae bacterium | reverse complement strand
GAGATGTCATTCAAAGAGCCGCAGCCCAACGATCTGATCGTCTCGATCGGTGGCAAGACGGGTCGCGACGGAATCCACGGTGCAACGTTCAGTTCTGCGGAACTCACCGAAGAGAGCGACATCACATCTGGTGGTGCGGTTCAAATTGGAAACGCGATCACTGAAAAGATGGCAATGGACGTGCTGTTGAAATGTCGCGATCGCGGCCTCTACACGGCAGTTACTGATTGCGGCGCCGGTGGATACTCGAGTGCCGTCGGTGAGATGGGCGAAGAGATCGGAGCCGAAGTGTGGCTCGACAAAGTGCCGCTCAAATACGATGGACTTTCCTACACCGAAATCTGGATCTCCGAAGCGCAGGAACGAATGGTGTTCTCGGTTCCCGAAGAGAACTGGAAAGAATTCGAAGCGGTTTGTGCGGCTGAGTCGGTCGAGGCAACGGTTATCGGTCGATTCGAACCAACCGGAAACTTGAAACTGAAATACAAAGACGAAGTCGTCAGCGATGTTTCGATGTCGTTCCTGCACGACGGCCGTCCGCCGGTCGTTCGCGAAGCAGTTTACGAATCAAAGCCGGCTGCGGAATTGAAAGTAGACCGATCCAGGCTTGATTTCGGTGCGGATCTTTGCTCGATCCTTGGTTCTTTGAACGTCGCCAGTAAACATTGGGTCATTCGCCAATACGATCACGAAGTACAAGGCGGTTCGGTGATCAAGCCGCTTGTCGGAGCCGACAACGATGGGCCGGGCGACGCGGCTGTTGTTCGACCTGTGCTTGATTCGCGCCGCGGACTGGTGATCGGAAACGGAATGAATCCTCATTTCGGAGACCACGATCCGTACCACATGGCAGCCAGCTCGATCGACGAAGCGATTCGCAACTGTGTCGCCGTCGGAGCCGATCCAAAACGCATCGCGATTCTGGATAACTTCTGCTGGGGTCACACCGACCGTCCTGCAACGCTCGGTTCACTGGTTCGAGCCGCCCTTGCGTGTCGCGATTTGTCAGTCAAGTTCCAGACTCCGTTCATCTCCGGAAAGGATTCGTTGCACAACGAGTTCAGCTATACCGGCGAAGATGGAAACCGCCAGACGATCTCGATTCCGTCGACGCTTTTGATCAGCGCCATGGGCCAAGTCGACGATGTTGCGACCTGTGTCACGATGGATTTGAAAACTCCAGGTAACTTGCTGTATCAAATTGGTTTGACGAAAGACGAACTTGGCGGATCGCACTGGACGCTTGTTTCGGAAACCTCTGGTGGCAACGTTCCTCAAGTCGACATCGACGGCGCGATTGCGACTTACGAAGCAACGTACGCGGCAATCAAATCCGGTCTCATTCGTAGTTGCCACGATATCAGCGAAGGCGGACTCGCGGCTGCGGTTGCGGAGATGGCATTCGCTGGCGGTTGTGGAGCCGAAGTCGATATCGCCGCGATTGAAGTTGAAGGATCCAACGCGGACCTGCTTCGATTGTTTGCTGAATCCAACAGCCGCTTTGTCGTTGAAGTGACTCCTGAAAATCAGGCTGCTTTCGAAGCTGCATTCGATGGCGTCGCGATTACCGCTTTGGGCAAAGTCACCGATGGCGATTCAGTCACGATTGCCAATGGCGACATGACACTGATCTCGGAAACGCTTACCAAGCTCAAGTCTTCCTGGCAGAAACCGTTGGATCTCGCATAGTGGACGGACCCCAATTTGGACTCGGCCTGGCAGCGTTGGGTCGGCCTGGCTACATCAACCTTGGCCACGCCGAAGACCTGAACGGTGACTATTCAGTCGAAGCAATGCAGTTGCATGCTCATGCGGTTCTCGATGCGGC
>CAYUNP010000482.1:0-1847 GCA_964446085.1 uncultured Pirellulaceae bacterium | reverse complement strand
CACGCTACCAACTCACACCACGCCGCCAACTCGACACCACCCACTCCAATCACGCCACCGACGCCGCATCACATCTCAACGGTGTCACCTTCGTTGGCAACATGCATCCCGGCACGATTGATTTTGTTTTCTGCGGGACTATCCGGCTGCAAAACCGGATTCGTGTGATTGAAATGAATAAATCGAATCCTGTTTCTTAACGTCTCATCAAGCGACGCGAACCGTTTGATACTTTCAGATACAAATGGATGCGGAATCAGCGCCATGTCTCTACCAGGGATTTCGCCGTTTTCAAAAAACGTACCGTCCAGAAAAGCGATATCGCACTCCTCAATCAGATCTTCGATCTTTCGATCCCACTTGTTCCACTTGTCGATATCGGGAAGAAAGACGACCGTCCTGTTGGGGCCCTTAATTTTGAATCCAACAGTTTCCGAAAACTCATCCCGATGCGGCACCTGAAACGGCGTGACCGTAATTCGATCGTTCAACTCGATCGCTTCATCCTTATTCATCGGTTGCAAAGCAATATTTTTCAGGGAAACCAACTGGCTCCAGGGTCCATTGGTTTCCAAAAACTTCTTCATTCGCGGCATCGTGTAGACCGGAGTACGATCGGCGCCGATGACTTCACGGCCCAAATGAATCAACCCCGTGTAGTGACCGATGTGAGCATGCGTCAAAAAAATTCCGTCCAGTCCAGGCTGTTTCTTCGTCGTCGTAGCAAACTCATCGAGTGCTCTCAATTGCCGCGGAAAATCCGGAGTGCACTCAAACAGCCAACGTTGCCCAGTGGCACGATCAACAATCGCGAGGCTGGTTGCATGCTTCGCCAGCGAGGGGTCAAGCCATGCTTTTGAGCAACAGGCCCTTGCACAGGCAGCTTGTGGAAATCCGGCGTCCTGGGCGATACCCAGCACAACCAATTCGACACCATCACCAACAGGCTCGCCTGGATCGCCTGCTCTGACTGGCTGCGAACTATTTGCGAAGGCGGCAAACACCAGCAGGGCCAACAGGCCAGACAGCACCGTTGACCGATGGAAAACTGAATTGGTTATCTTTTGATTCATGTGACTATTAGACACCATTTTGTCTCCTTTGTCGGTTTACTCTCTGCGGGCTGTTGACTCACCCAAACACCCACGGGAGACTTTCGGTCTTAATTCCACACTTCACTCGATTCCAATTCAATGGATCTTACCGAACTCTTCGCTCAATTTTCTCGCTGGTACCACATTCTATCTGCAATCGTCCTCGTTGGAGGAACGCTGTTTATGCGTTTTGCGTTGGCACCTGCCATGAATGAAGTTTCCGCTTCCGACGAAACACGCGAAGCGATCCGCAAAAGGTGGATGAAGTGGGTGGCAGGAGCCGCTTTGTTTTTGTTGATCAGTGGATTTTACAACACATTTTTGAAAGCGAAAGGATTCCATCTCGCTCCCATCTACAACGTGTTTCTGGTCGTAAAAATCCTGCTGGCTTTGGCAGCCTTCTGGCTTGCCGCGACGCTCTGCGGACGAAGCGACCGAGCCAGGAAGTTTCGGGAACGTGAGATTCACTGGCTTAACATCCTGACAATCATTGTTGTAACAATCGTGCTGCTGGCCGGATTCATGAAGATGGATTCCGCGAGCTACGTCAAAAAAGTCAACACAGACACCGAAGCCGTTGAAGCAGCAGAATAGTTAGCTGGTCGCCACGGTTTGTGAAAAACTGGCTTGCGCAAGTGGGATAGAATGCAGAACACTGGGCAGGAAGCCTATGCCCTCAATGAATCGCCTGCAGTCACTCGTTCAAACTTGCGACGATCTCTTTGGTAATCTCGGTCAACTGACTTTGCTTCG
>CAYUNP010000481.1:0-1858 GCA_964446085.1 uncultured Pirellulaceae bacterium | reverse complement strand
CTGTGCGCGACTGCAGGATGGCGCAGTCGCCTACGGCTTGCCGTTAAACGAATTATGTGCGGCCGTATCAAGCCTCAAAGGCAGCGCCCTTTTTGTCGGCAGCTCGCGACTTCCAGACTTCACCATCTGGAAAACTGTTCCTGGCGATAAAGTCCGGGCGAAACTCCAAGCCCCAACCGAGCGCGGTTGGCGTAACGTAGCACCCGTCGCGAACCTCGACTGGATGTTCCACCGCTTCCTGCAAGAAGTCGATATACTCAATCAACTGCGTGTCAGAGTGACCCGAGACTGCGATCTGATCCCACATTCCATACTGCTGAATCATGTTGCACAACGCGATTCCCCCACCATGCGGACAAACTGGAACGTTGTATTTTGCGGCCATCAAAATGATCGCCATCACGTCATTCACGCCTGCGACACGAACTGCATCGATCTGGCAATACTTGATCGCACCACTTTTTAGAAG
The DNA here is from genome assembly GCA_964446085.1 of uncultured Pirellulaceae bacterium. Lineage (GTDB taxonomy): Bacteria > Planctomycetota > Planctomycetia > Pirellulales > Pirellulaceae > Mariniblastus. Next base: position 1,389 of record CAYUNP010000481.1, on the reverse strand, counting down.
TTGCTTGAAGATCACCGGAGACGCAGCCTGTTCACCACACGCAAAACCAAATCCAGCGTCCGCAAAAGTTTTGGAAAGCTCAACATAACCCAGGACATCATCCCGCGCGACGGGTTCTTCTATCCACTTCAAATCGAAAGCACGATAACGTTCGATGTGCTTTTTCGCTTCGTCCACACCCCAAAACTGATTGGCGTCTACCATCAGGTTGTAATCCGGGCCGATGGCGTTGCGCATGAATTCGATTCGCCGCACATCATCATCGGAATCGCGCCCGACTTTCAACTTGAATGAATCAAAGCCCTGATCCTGGAGCTTCCGAATCGTTCCCAAAATCTCTTCGTCACTCAAGCCAAGCCAACCTGCGGTGCAGTAGGCTTTCGGACCAAGAGTTGACATTTCACTTTCACGCCTGGCAACGTTGCCTCGGTTTCGCTGCAAAATTTCAACCGCTTCGTCGCGAGTCAACGCATCGCTGATGTTTCGATAGTCAATGCAGTCGGCAACAAACTCCGGCTCCAGATCGACCAGCAGTTTCCACAAGGGCTTGTCCAACGACTTGGCCCACAAGTCAAACATCGCATTGATGATCGCACCCGCAGCCATGCGAAAAACTCCGTCGTGTAGCCAACGCAATTGATGGTGGTCGATCAAACGACGATAGAGCATGATTGGAGCGGCAGTAAAATCAGACAGCTCGGTTCCGATAATCAACTGGCACAGGTCTTCGATACCGTGACAGATCCAGTCCGTGCCCGCTCCAACGGTGAACACAACCGAGACCCCACGCAGACCAGAATCCGTTTCCAGATGCAAAAGCGCTGACGAATAGTCCGGCTTTTTGTGAAAGGGGTCCGACCCAAGCATTTGATCGGAAGTGGGGACTCGCAAGTCGATGATATCTGCGTTTGTAATTCGAATTGAAGGGATCGACATGGTAATATTTTGCTCAGCAGCTGTTTGCTCGGTCGAATTGCATCGACCAGGATAGTTGGAATTGCAGAAGTTGCCCAAGGATTTTCTCTGAATTAACTTCCCGATTTCAAATGTTACCCTGCAAATCGCTATCGGTTCGGAGAACCGAGCGACATTGTCGCTCAGCTTTCCAAGCTGACAGCGTTCACCAGAGACAACACGGAATCTATTCGGGATTGTTCCCAAGCAGAATCTGCCACAACCCGCCTGTTTTACCCAAAAATCGAGGTGTTGCGAATCCGGCTGGGAAACCCATTGTTGTGCTGACACTGGACGCGGTTTTCCGAAACTCGGTTTTCCGTTTCTCTTCCAATGAAAATGTATGCCAAGTCGTAATGGTTGGGCATGGTTCTTTTGTCGCAGTCATGAAGCGTGATTTTCGTATCTTTGTCTGGTTTTGCAAAACGCTGCTAG
>CAYUNP010000480.1:0-1860 GCA_964446085.1 uncultured Pirellulaceae bacterium | reverse complement strand
CAGGTGTTGACCTTTGGAGCAAACAACTCGATCGCAGTTTGAGCCTTGCCGTTTAACTCAAGATCTACAACAGAAACAGCTGTCCATTGAACAAGAGGCGGTGGTCGATTGTTTGGTAATAAGGGCCTGATTTTCGTCTGAGGTATCAACCACTGGACAGCCCCCGTTGCCGCATCGATGGCAACCACTTCCCCGGACAAAGCGAGATAGACTTTCTTGCCTTCATGAACGATTCCTTCATCAACCTCCAGTCGTTGGCCTGTTTTGAGTTCCACCGATTGTGTGGCCGTTCGTTGATATTCATAGGTGCGGGTACTCAAAACCGTCACTCCGGGTTGATCCTTTCGAACACGCCAGGTTGTAACGTTTTTCGTGGGCTCATGGATCAGGTTCGCCAATTGCTGGTTTGCATCTTCGAGCGATTGTTGACTGTCTTTACCGGTTTTGTCTTGTTGAGTTTCCTGTTCGTCGTCCACGGCTAGCTCCGAAGTTATTCCCTGCTGATTGGCGAATGCTTCCGATTTGCCGCCAGACACAATTAATGCCGCAACCAGGCACACCACCGAAACCAGGGTAACCATTCCAGCTGGCCATGCGGACTGGCTGCGTGGTGGCTGCCGATTCAAAATGCGTTTCATTCGATTGATTGGCGATCCGCCACTGGCTGCGACGGCGACTTGAAGATCCCGGCAGCGAATTTCTTCCAGCTTGGCGAGAGCATGAACGAAAGTTTTTCGATCCCCGCATACCTCAATCGCAACATCATCACAACAATGTTCCCGCTCCTCACGAACGCGATTGGACAACCACCAAACCGCCGGGTGATAAAACAGAACAGTTTCAATAATCGCCTGAATCATGTTTACCAGGTAATCATGGCGGCCAATGTGTGCCAACTCATGAACCAAAATAGCTTCCATCTCGCGAGCAGTCAGACCAGAAACAACGCTTGCCGGTATCAAAATCGCCGGACGAACCCACCCGATAACAATCGGACTGGTGTTATGAATCGATTCCAACAGGCGTACCGATTTTTTGATTTCCATTCGCTGGCAAAGTTGATCACGCATTGCGATCAGCTGCAACGAGGAAATGGCAGTAGCCGACCGACGCCATGATCGAATTCGATTGAAACCCAGCATCAACCTAATCGCCAAAACCACAACGCCACCGCACCACAATCCAACCAGCCACGGTAAGATCGCTTTTGAACGTGCCGCACTCAACCACGCAGGTCCAGAACTCACAGAAACTTCTGAGTTCGTTTTTTCTACGGACTCACTGACAATTTTTTCAGCAAATGCGTTGGCAGCACCCGTTTCCAAAGGTGGGGTTTCGCCAGTGAGTTGTCTGGGGAGTTCGGGTGCGGCTAAATCGGATACTGTACTTTTACCAGGTTCAAGGTTTTGGCTGAGGATTGCAAATGTCACTAGCGGCAGCGTGACCATGATTAACAGGCCCAACAATGAAGTCGCGTACCTGGTTTGCGACGAACATCGCCTTTGCAAATTCCCGATGGCGGCAAAAGCAATCGCAACCAAAGTCGCTTGCCATAAAAAATGAACCAGGACCATACCGATCAGGTTGGTCATCGAGTGATTGATAATCGATTCGAAGAAAGTGTTCACTGGTTATCTCCTTCTATTTCGTCAAGCAACGCCCGAATCTCTGCCAGTTCCTCAGGTGTAGATTTTCGAGCCGACAAAGCATGCAATACCAATCTTTGGGCAGAGCCACCAAAAACCTGATCAAGCATTCGCCCAACGATTTTTCGTTGAGTCCGATCGCGGGTTACAGCAGCCCGATAAACATGAGCATGCCCCGATTCATCACGTTTGAGCAGCTTCTTTTCAAACATGA
>CAYUNP010000479.1:0-1872 GCA_964446085.1 uncultured Pirellulaceae bacterium | reverse complement strand
CGTTTTCCGTTGAGCAACCATCCGATTGGTGTATGCCGCACGAAAATCTGATAACTAATCAGCAACGAGACCGTCGCGACTCCGATCACCAACAGCGCTTTCACCGGACTCGAAAGATCCCAATCCCTTACCAACAACTGCAACCATATCACCAACGGCAGATGTGCCAGATAAAGCCAATAGGAAGAATCAGAAACGTAGCGCATGATTTTGCTCTCGCGAGAAAGCAACAATCGAAAGAAACCGATCGAGCCAAACACCATCAGCCAAACGTAAACCGATTCCAAAACTGCCGCGAGAATTCGGTACTCCTTCCACTGCGGATCGTGGAGGACGGATACCGTGAAGGGAAACACGAGGAACAGACTCAGTGGCACCGTCAGGAACCACCACCATCCAAGCCGCCCCTGTTCATCACGACAGTGGAAATAGATCGCTCCGTAGAAGAAGAAAATTCCATAATAGGCCAGCAAATTAAAATTCGGCACCAACCCCGTCGCGGTGTCCGGACCAAAAATCGGCGACATGTATGACTCGGACCATGCCGCCAACGGAATCAACCACAACAAACTGATCGGCGGCATCAAGAGCCACTTTGGAAACCAGCCAGGATCGAAGCGAACCAGCTTTCCAATTCCACCCAACACCAGAAATACGATCACCAACAAAAACAGAGACCACAAAAACCAGAGATGCAAAAACAGCCTGCCATCGAGAAGTTGACGTTTCAACCACTGCGGAACAGATTCTTTGCCGGACGACGTCACCCCGTCCATACCCGCAGCAGAAAGTGAACTCGCATCAATCGCATTGCCATCAAGGTCGGCGACGATCAACTTTCGCCCCGCCAGGACTTGCTCCTTTTTCAACGGCAGTCTCAACGCACCAGCGATTGCCTTGGTGATATTCCAGTCCAACTGGCAGTTGCTGCGCGCCGTCGAGCCATCAGCGTTGGTCTGATCGACATCAACACCCGCCTCTTTGAGAATCAGATAGGCCCGGTAGTTGCCAGTGAAGGCAACCGTATGAATCGGCGCATTCCTGTCCCGGTTGGCATGGTTCACGTCAGCACCGCTTTCGATCAACGCTTCCATCGCACCGAGGTGACCATAAAGTGACGCGATGCCCAACGGCGTAGCGCCGAACTCAGGATGATATTGTTCGACATCGATATCGCCGGATTCGAGTTGCGCTGAGAGAATCGTGACGTCTCCTGTAAAAACGCCAAACCAAAAAACATCGCTCGAAACGGTGATTGCTTGTGAGCTGACCCAATGACAAATCGGAACAATGGTCACCAGCCCCAACAGTAGCGGCAAAAATATCCTTTTAACGCGATGGCTCAGCAAAGACCAAACTCCGCGCTTGCGAAACAGCATCATCGTGAAGTAGCCGCTGACCAGAAAGAACAGCGGCATGCGAAATCCGTGAATGACCGAGAACGGCATCAGCCAAAGCTCATGCAAACTTTGATCTTTGACGAACCAGGGAAATTCGCGAGGAGTAAAAGACAGAATGCCGTGTAGAAAAATACCTAATAGCATCGCCACGGCCCTGAGGGCGTCCAGGTCGTGGCGTCGAGCGGACTGCGGCGAAGAATTCTCGGCTTTGGACATCGTGTTCGAATTGATTGTGAATTCCGTTGAGAGTGTCGCCAGTCATTTCCAATCATAACTAACCCGAAGCGTAACAGGAAATTGCATGAACAACACAAGGCTGAATCGCAAGCCAGTGAATGCGCGGTCTATTCACTCGCTTGCGCTTCGGGCTTGTATTTGCTGCAAGTCGCTCAAAATCAGTGACATGCGAAGCTCATTGCAATTTCCTGGCAAGCGAGGGACCATCCGTTACGCGCCGGGCCATGATCAACGG
>CAYUNP010000478.1:0-1874 GCA_964446085.1 uncultured Pirellulaceae bacterium | reverse complement strand
AACACGGATTCTTTTCGACTCAGCGAAATGCCGTTTTTGCAATCAAACCATTTGTTTAATTTGAAAGCTCAACATGAAACGTATGTCTTTGGGTGCCGTAGTGATGGTTGTTGTCATCATCTTCAGCACATCAAATTTAACTGCTCAGACCAGTGTTAACTCTGAAGCGATAACATTCCACTCGCACAACATCAATCCAGGTCCCGATTCGCCCTTTTTCGCGTTTGCCTCGGACGCAAACGGGACCTCATATTTTTATGCTCCTGCAAATGGGGTCGCTGGCGATCTTATTTCCGGCAATGGAGATCAAACCAATGTGACTGGCACGTTGTCCATCGTTGGCAACTCCAGTGCCCTTACGAATTTTAACGACGGCAATCGTTTGCCGAGCGGAGTTACTCTCACCTTTGACTTTGGTTTTACCATCTCAACGAGTGACGGTTTGCTTGTGACCGCAGCCGGCAACACGGGAAATGGATTGGGCGTAGGAGCTGCTCCGTTTGATGCAATTGATCCCGGTGAGTCTATCGAGTTTTCAGCTGCGACGTTCAGTAACATCTCGTTTACGGGTTCTCCCTTAGATCCCGGTGTTACGTTCACTCCCGGCACAGTAACCGGTATCGGAATGTCTCAATTTCGTTCGGCCAACTTCGGCGAGGGAACCAATGGAGCTATTCTGGACAACGGAACGGACACGATTGGGTTCGGCCTTTCGGCTGGCAGCATCGCCAGCAATGTAGCGATGAATAACGGCTTTGTTGCGGCAAACCGCTTTCCGGCGATGGTGATGGACGTACCGATCACGCTTACCATGGACTCCGCTACGACAGGTAACTTCAATCTGAAGGGCATCGAATTCACGACGTTTTTCAGCTACGAATTCACTGCACCAGATTCTGGTCTTAGCGTTGCCTTGACGAACTTCTCGCACAACATCAATCCTGGCCCCTTTTCGCCATTCTTCACTGAGGCAACAGATGCCAACAATGGCACAGTATACGACTTCACGCCAGCTACTGGATTGGGTGGCTCGATCGTGGCGGCTTCCGCTGACACAACAAACGTTAGTGGTACAGTTACAATCGTTGGAAACGCTATTGCCGCGGACGACTTCACAAGCGGCAACCAGTTGCCTCAAGGCGTAACGCTCTCCTACGACCTGGATTTCGCAATCAGTACTCCCGATGGATTGCTGACGACCGATGCTGGAAATACTGGAAACGGTCTCGGAGTTGGCCCCGACCAATATGAAGCGCTCAATGATGGTGAGCAGCTGGCCTTTTCTACTGCTACCATTTCAAACGTGGTATTCTCAGGTGAGCCGGTTGATGATGTCGACTTCGTGCCTGGTGACGTCGAAGATGTTGCTTTCACCAACTTCCGTTCCAACAATTTCCCCGAAGCTTCAACAGGTGCCGTATTGAGTAACGGGATTGATTCTGTCGGATTCGGACTGGCTTCCGGTAGCGTGGCAAGTGGTGTTGCCATTAACAACTCGTTTGGTGCAGCAACTCGCTTCCCAGCGTTTTCGCTTTTTGATCCTTTGACTCTTACAGCCGACGCTGGTGCCTCAAGTTTCAACTTGAAGGGCTTCGAACTTGCCACGTTCTTCAGCTTCAAGACTGATGGCGCCGGTTTACCGGGAGACGTCAATTGCGACGGTTTCGTAGATCTTCTGGATGTCCAGCCGTTTGTTGACTTGCTGACGGGTGGTGGATTCAACTCCAAGGCAGACATCAATCAAGATGGTGTCGTCGATCTACTGGATGTCGGACCATTCGTTGACATCCTGACTGGAGCTTAATTTCGCTCTCAGTTAAGCGACTTACAATCACCGCACTGGAATTTGCATGGTTCCAGTGCGGTTTTTTTAT
>CAYUNP010000477.1:0-1879 GCA_964446085.1 uncultured Pirellulaceae bacterium | reverse complement strand
CTTTAATTTCAATGGGCAGCATGACGCCTGAAGTTGCCGTTGATTCCACGACGCCCTTGGCAAGTTTAAAAGTTTCCAGTCCGACTTCCCAGGCAATGGTCAGTTTCCAATTTTTCAACTCCTTATTCTTCTTGACTTCTTCGTCCCATTTTCTTTTGATCTTGAATTCCGCCTCCTGTTGCGCTTGAGTTGACATCGCCAGGTAGAATTTGTTGAGCATGAGTATTTCCAACTTGGCCCTTCCCAGCTGAGCCTCTGAAACGATTGTTTCTTTACCCCTGATTTTCTTGACTGCTTTGTCCGTTGCGATGATTTGTTTTTTCAGGATGTCGGCAATGTTCTTTACATCTTTAGCAGCTGCCTGCGTGAGTTTGGCCTGCAGGCGCAATTTCTTTGCCACCTTTTTGTCGAATGAACTGATATTCACATTAACCTCCAACTCACCTGGAGGCTCAATGAGCAAGTTGTCTTTGATGTCTTTGACCAGGTCGAATTTGAGCTGAATCGATTGACCCAACGATGTGTTTACGGGTACGAGCAGTGCCAGGAAGAGACTGGCGATTGCGAGTTGAGTTGCAGTTTTCGTCATTTGTGATTTCCTGTTTGAATGTGTGAAGACGGATCATCCAAACACTTTCTCGCTCAAGTCTTACAGTTAATTGACAAGGAGCCCCAGAGCCTCCGCAGGTGGACTCACGAGAATGCGGCCGAACTTATCTGAAGGTTACCGTCAGCAAATTGGCGATAATGTTTCGGTGCGCGGCTTTAAGTGCCGCGTTAAGCGTAAAAAGAATGAGCCGCTTGCTGTGCAAACGGCTCTCGACAAGTGCCAACTACCTGATTAAGAAATGGACGTGCGTACTCATATAGCCGTCACCGCTGCCCATGTCCTTGTGCTCGCCCACAACCGCCTTGTCGGTTGTTGATTTGTTCGGAATCTGGGTGAGTTCACTGAATTTCATTGGCCCAATAAGTTGGTTACGCACTTCACCGTCTTTCTCTTCGTAATGGTTAAGAACAACGACCTTGATATCCATTCGTTCGTCTCTTTTAGTAGCAGGATCGTCGAACAACTTAATTGCCTTTTTTGTTTTGTTGAATTTGGCTCTGACGGTGCCGTCAGAACCTTGAAGATCAATTGCCTGACCATTCGAAATTTCCCATACTCCTTTATTGCTGAATTCAAATTCGGCCTTGCCAATCGGTGTATAGTTTGCAGGAAGTCCTGTTTTGTAGGTGTCATTGAACGCTTTCATGAAAGTCATGGCTTCGCCCAATTGCGCTCTGTGTTCCTTTCTTACTTCTGCACCAAGCGTTTTGTTAGGTGCGTAAACGATAACCTGAGTCACGATTCGAGTCATTTCGTTGTCTGCGTGTTTTCCCGCGTTATGTACCATCGCTAATTTGATTTCCAAATCGCCAGCGATCTTTTTGCATTTCCTGTCGGCGTATTCAGTCGACATGTTCACGAAGGCGATTTTGTTGTTCTTTACAAAACGAACGACATAGGCAATCGGGCCTCCAGAACTTAAATTGTCGGGTTCTTCTTTGAGCAAGTCCATGAATTCGACGTAGTTTCCGATGGCGCCTTGTTTGGCTGATCCGCCGATGGCGACATAGTTGATCTTGCTGTTGTCCACCAGTTTTTTGAGCTTCATATTTGCCGAAAACTGTGCACTGCCAACTCCGTCATATGCTCCTTCGGCTTCTGCTTCGATAGTCATTTCGTCGCTATTGCTCTCCATTCCAAAATAGAGGGCGCGACCGTAGACGACGCTGGAAAGATACAACAATGGGCCGTTTTCTTCTTCAAGTGCGAACATTCGTTGCGCCTCTTCTTCGGAAGCGAACCAGTCTTTCCCTTCTCTAAATCCTGAGG
>CAYUNP010000476.1:0-1892 GCA_964446085.1 uncultured Pirellulaceae bacterium | reverse complement strand
TTAGTCACCAAAACTCGTACCCAAATCCCGAGCTGTCATCACGGTATCGCAATCCAATGGAACCAGTTTCGTGCGGCGCGTACAATCCTCAAGCGGAACATAGGTAACTTTTGGTGGATCCAAAGCAACCATCACGCTCTTCTTTCCTTCTGCCAAGGCACGCACTGCAGCAGCTCCGAACCGAAATGAAAGCAGCCGATCGCGCGAAGTCGGTGAACCACCTCGAAGCAGGTGACCAAGCACAACTGTGCGAACTTCATTTTCCACCAGCGGTCGCAACCCTTCCGCCACATATTCACCGATGCCGCCAAGTTTCTTGACGCCTCCAGCATCGTGATACATTTCAGCACCACCGATCGGCATGGCGCCCTCGGCAACCGAGATGATCGAGAAATTTCGACGGCGCGAGTTGCGTTCCTTGACCTTCTCCGCGACTTTGCGTAAATCGAAAGGGATCTCAGGAATCAGAATTACATCTGCCGATCCGGCAAGCCCCGCTTCGAGAGCAATCCAACCCGCGTGACGGCCCATCATCTCCACAATCATCACACGACGATGACTCGAAGCCGTCGAATGCAATCGGCCAATCGCATCGGTCGCATAGGATACAGCGGTATCGAAACCAAACGTTGCCACGGTTTTGTCGAGGTCGTTGTCAATCGTTTTTGGAACACCGACAACGGTAATGCCAAGCTTGGCGACCTGATTGGCGATACCCATTGAACCATCGCCACCGATTGCAACCAGCGCGTCAATTCCATGTTTGGCGACTCCGTCCACCAATCGTGATGAGATATCTTCCTTCGCTACCGAACCGTCAGGTTGATCGACTTCGTATGAAAACGGGTTGCCGCGATTGGTCGTTCCGAGAATCGTGCCTCCAGTGTGTGCGATCCCCCGGACGACGTCGGGCGTGAGTTCAAACGTTCCGCCTTCGGGAAAGTCCTCCGGGTGCAGAAGGCCATCGAATCCACTGCGGATCCCGAGACACGCCCAACCACGCTTGGTCGCCGCCAATGTCACCGCTCTGATAACCGCGTTGAGACCTGGGGCATCTCCACCGCCAGTAGTGATTGCGATTCGTTTGATCTTGCTCATTTGTATTCCGGTTCTTGTATTTTGCGAGTCAATATGTTGACCGAAACAGCCCAACAGCGAAAGAGTGTTGCCTTGGGCGACCAGACACCCCGTGGCGAAGCCATAAAAGACGGATAGACTACCGTCATGACTGAATCAGAAAAACATTTCGGCGATCGATTGACCGATGCAATCAAGGCAAAGCAAACACCACTCGTTGTGGGGCTCGACCCTCGCTGGAACAATTTGCCAGACGAACTCAAGTCGACTGGCGACAGGGCGAAAGCTTTTGAAGCGTTTTGCAAATCGATCATCGATGTCGTTGCGGATAAAGTGCCAGCCGTAAAGCCACAGTCGGCTTTCTTTGAGCAGCTTGGACCGGCGGGAGTCGTCGCACTTGGAAACGTGACGGAGCATGCCCATTCGGCTGGCCTGCTGACAATCATGGATGCAAAACGCGGCGACATTGGCTCGACCGCAACCGCTTACGCCAACGCTTATTTGGATCGCAGCGACGCTGGTCCGTGGCGCTGCGATTCGCTCACCGTGAATCCGTATCTTGGTGACGACAGCCTGACTCCGTTTTGCGATGTCGCTGATGAACATGGAGCTGGCATTTTTGTGTTGGCCAAGACATCCAATCCTGGCAGCAAAACGTTTCAGGAAAAAACGCTCGGCGGCGAAAGCAAACTTTACGAAGTTGTGGCCGATCACCTGCAATCATTGGCCGCAAAGAATGTTGGCGCGTCTGGCTACGGGAATGTCGGAGCGGTTGTTGGCGCGACTTGGCCGGAGGAACTGGTAGCACTTCGCAA
>CAYUNP010000475.1:0-1953 GCA_964446085.1 uncultured Pirellulaceae bacterium | reverse complement strand
CCGGTCTCGCTGATTTCCGGCGCAGTGGAAGAGCCGCGTCCACCAACGCCAATCGGGTTGCCGGTTGGGAGTTTGCTGAAAACAAAGGAACACAACTGACGGATGCCGTTAGTGTGGGGCGACAAAACGCGAAATGGTCGAATGATATTTCAGGCATGTCCGCCAGTGGAAATGAAAACCTGTCTGTACGTTGTGATGCTTCGAATCAGCCTTGTGAAAGCCATGTTGATTTCACAGATGCAGGTTTGTCATCCGTTTCAGTGCAGCTTCATCTCAGCGGGATGAGTTTCGACGGCCAGCAAAAGAACGAACAGTTTCACCTGGGCTTTACTCAGGCGACGGCGGATCAAAGCGAATCTGAAGCGGCAAGCCTGATCGTTGAGCGTACCGTCAATGATGAAATTGTGGTTCGTGGAATGGCGCCGGGCGATGGCGGATCAGAAATCGCTGCCTGGCAACTGGCAAAGAAGTCGCTTTGTGGCCCAGTCGTCTTGAGGCTCGACATCAACACTGAACTTGATCAATACTCGATTTGGGTTCGACAGGGCATGAATGACTTCGCCAAAGTCGGCCAGGGAAAAGTTTCACCCGAGCGCTCAGCCAACTTTTTACGTATGGCCGCGCAAAATGACTTCAGCTCAGAAGGCGAATTCCTGAATATCGACCGGATTGAAGTTTTGAAGTTTTGAACCAATCAAAGTTCTGTAGCCGATGGGTAGTTGCTGTGAAAATTTAGGGTGTTCGCTTAGAGCTGAGGGTTTTCTGTGCCGAGAATTTCTCTATTTAACTTTCTTCTGTTGGTTACAATCTTTTGCCTGTCACTTGGTCTTTGGCAGGCTAACGTTCGGTTAAAAATGCAATCGAACGACATCGCTCAATACCGTGCCGAGTTGGGGCGGATCGACATACAGGATGTTTCGCGTTTTCAAATCAGGACGTTTTCACCGCGATATGAGTTTTCCAGTACCGGTAGATTGGAACAAAGAAAATCGGTTGATTTTCGTGCACGAATTTATGCTCCAGACGCTTCGGATTTTGAGCTTTGTTACTTCTTTGGCCATCTGCCGAAGAAAGGCTACCCCAAACATTATTCACATGTGTTTGACTTTGTTCATCGCCCCGAGCCAGCACCTGCCGAAGTCGGAGTAATACTGCGAGCAGGTCTGGATCCAGACTTTAACGGCGTATTGCTGCTTAAAGTCGCGACCAGATACGCCGGAGAGAATGAAAACAGTCAAGTATTGATGACGAAGATCAATCCAACGGGGTTACCCTGGCTTGCTGACTCTACGCAGACAATGATCGATGAAGAGATGACTCAGGCTAACATCCCGTTCGAACTCAATGAGCCTGTTTTGTTGACGAAAAAGTATGCCGTAGACAAAGGCGGTACGCGCCAGGGATTTATGTTGTGGATTCAACCTCGTAGGTAGCTTCTATCTTCGAGTCTTTTCACCTGGGCACTACTTCGTCGATTCGATCTTCAATCGGTAGCCCATCGCGCCGATGGCCTGTCCTTCGGGTAGGTCTTCATAGTTGCTGTGGCAGCGGATACACTTTTCCATCACGACTGGGATCGCAGTCATCGCACGAAAGTACTTGCCATCTTCAGCTTCTTCAATTTCCTCGTAGAAACCTGTACCTGCTGCGACCTTCTTTGCCGCGCGAAGTTCGAATTCGTCAACCGGAACGTTTTCGTCGCTGTAGGGCTCTCCGGTCAAGTCCAACAATCGGGCTTCGTGCCAGCCTTTCTCTTTCGCAATGGCGAAAATCTGTTTGAATGCCGTGCCGGCCGGAATTTCCGAGTCTTCCGTTACATACTTGTCAGTGATCGTGACGATTCCTCCCTTATAGATGTCGTCCAACATCTTCACCGTCTGTCGAGCTCGATCAATAGCAGCCGCCTTCGCCGCATGTGTTTGTCCCAAAGGGACATTTGTTACCCAGCCCGGC
>CAYUNP010000474.1:0-1957 GCA_964446085.1 uncultured Pirellulaceae bacterium | reverse complement strand
GCTGGAAGCCTATGCCACCTTTTCATCGCATGCCGAAGCCATCATCACCAAAACTTCTTTTCGATCGTCTATAATTACGGAATATGATCGCAAGCATCAAATCGAAGGCAGCCTAATCGACATGTCAACGAACCCCGATGACAACTCGTTACCAATGGGAAAACCAGCGCCAAGCGTCCCGACGTTTGCCTGTCTGGTTTACCTTTCTCAGAATGAAACAGGCACCTCAATTGCTCGTGTTGCGAATCTCGCCAACCTGGAAGCAACCGGCGCCTCACCGCGAGATGCCATGATGCGAGTTTGCCGCGAATTCAAGGAACGAGTTCGGACAGCCCATTCCGTGGGAGAAACCATCGAGTGGATCGATCCCCCAATGGAGCCAAAGCCTGGCGAACAGATTCGTTCAATTCCGGTTCACCTGTAGTTTCCTGTCGGCGGCGCAACGTCTCGGCAACCTGTAAATTATATTCGTTTCGACTTCCAAAGTTTTTACGAGCGGTTTCATGAAATCACGTCGTTTTCGCTATGGTCTTCGGACCTTTCTTGTTGTCCTGACGATCATTGCGATCATTGCTGGCTATTTTGGCAACCAATGGAATCGTGCGCGACTTCAAGCGAACGCAATTGATGCGATCAGAGAAGCAGGTGGATTGGTACAACAAAACGAAAAGAAAGACGCGACCCGGGTTCTATTTCGAAGCGAAGAGTTTGACGACAAAGCGCTGGAAAAAATAGCAAATCATTTGGTAAGACTTCCGGAACTCGAAGAACTGGATTTCGTTGGAACCAGAATTTCAGATAAAGGAATTATCTGTCTTTCGAATGTCAGTCAGATCAGCGAATTGTATTTGTTTGAAACCAAAGTCACGCAGCAAGGAATTGACGAGCTTGGCAAACTCTTGCCGAAAGTGGAAGTTAAAACGGAAAAGCCCGAACCGATTTCGTCCAGAATGGCTGTAATGAACATCTACAAACATGCGATGGTCGCATTGGATTGGACGCCTGACGGAAGCTTCCTTGCAACGGGAAGTGCTGATGGAATTGTTCGGCTTTGGAGTTTTGAAACCAATTCGCCAGCGGACCAATGGCAGGCGCACGAAGATTGGGCATTCTCAGTTGCGTTTTCCCCCGACGGGAAAATGATTGCCACTGGCGGAGGTGATAACCTTGTCAAACTATGGGACGCGAGTTCTCTGGAATTGATCGCCCAACTGAAAGGACACACGGACGATGTGCATTCGGTCGTCTTCATGAACGACGGAACCATGCTGGCTTCTTCCGGAGACGACTGCGAAATTCGATTCTGGGATCTGACAACCCACAAAACAGTAAAGATCTTAAAAGGCCATGAAGCTCAAATCCCATCGATTGCGATCGGCCCTCACGACAGGTTTCTGGCTTCCGCCAGTCGCGATGACACGGTCCGCCTGTGGGATATCGCATCAGGCGAAAACGTGGCCGTATTTCCAACTGACAACGATGTGAATTCTGTAACGTTTGATGCCGAGGGCAAGTTTCTGGCTTCGGGCGATCAAGGTGGCAAAATCATGATATGGAATTTGGAGTCGCGAGAGACAGTAACGCAACTGGAAGGCCACAACGGAAAAGTTTATCGAATTGAGTTTGACCGCGATTCGGATTCTCTAGCGTCTTGTGGGGACGACGGAATTCGCATGTGGACTTTATCGACAGCAGAGAGTCATCTGTTAGGTCGTGATCAACAATTCGTTTCCAATCTGGCTTTTCATCCGATGAATGACGTTTTAGCGTCAACCAACGCCAGGGGCGAACTTCATTTGATGGATATCGATCGCCGCCAAACATTCCGCGTCGTGCGGACGCTGTACGGCGAACGTGGTTTCGATTTCCATGATTGATTTCCACAGCGGGAAAAGATTTCGCCAGGTGGCATAGGCTTCCAGCCTGTGAACAGAAATGCAAACACAGGCTGGAAGCC
>CAYUNP010000473.1:0-1972 GCA_964446085.1 uncultured Pirellulaceae bacterium | reverse complement strand
CCTGCCACTAAAGTGACAGGCTAACACATGCCGAGCCTCCGGCTCTCAAATACGCGACATCAAAACTTGCGCGTCATGCCGAACCTCCGACTCTCAAATACGCAACATCAACTTGCGCGTCGTGCTCGTATTTCAAGCGTTCGTCGCATCAATTACTGATGGTCGTGCAGTGGATAGACCTTGTCTTCATGACGATCGTAGGCGACTTTGCCAGCGACGATGGCCTGTTCGACATAGGTGCGGTAATCCAGTGGTGAACCGTTGAGGATCAGGATGTCGGCGTCTTTGCCTTCTTCCAGTGATCCGATGCGATCATCCAGACCCAACATGCGAGCCGGAGTGATGGTCATCGCCTTGAGAGCCATTCGCTCATCAGCACCACCGCGGACGGCGAAAGCTGCTTCCAGTGGAAGGCTGGTCAGGTCACGACCGGCAAGGCCGTTCATGCTGATCGAATTGCTGAGCGTTGCCAGGGCGAATGGAATTCCCTTCTCCTGGAAAATGCCGGGTGATTCAACAAAGCTGCCTGTTTCGTTTTCGCGACCCTTGCGGGCGTTGCGACGTGAGCGCGGTGTGTAGATGACTCCGACGCCAGCGGCTGCAAGCTTGTCAGCCAAAACCCAGGCTTCGATTCCACCCTGGATGACCAGGTCGTAACCTTGTTCCATTGACAGATCGACCATGTCGTTGATCTCGTCGACAGTGTTGGCTCGGACCAGCATGGCGACTTCGCCCTTGAGAAGCTTGACAAGCGTCGGGTTGGCTTTGGGTTTTCTCCTGGTTGGCGTCTTTGCCGTTTTGGATTTGGTAGTGGTACCAGGCTTTTTTGTAGCAGGAGTTTTCGACGACGAAGTCGTTCTGGATCTCGAACTGGTTCTGCTTGATATTGTCTTCTTTGCAGAGGCTGCTTTCTTTTCGGCTTCAATCGCTTCGCGAGCGATCTTCAGATTCTTGCGGAAGTTGTGTCGAGCCAGGGCGCCATTGAGAGCTCCAGGTGAGACGCTGTAAAAGACGTCTTCGCTCATCAGCATGGAATCAAGATTGCCAAAGCTCATTTTTAGTGCGGCCATCTTTCGTGGACGTGGAGCTGCGGGCGGAGTCGAAGTGATCGGCTCGGTTGGCAAAACGGGGAGACCGCAACAGGGGCACAGTGCTGTGTCCAGGTCGCCGTAATCCATCATCGCTTCGGTAACGAACTCTTCGATGGGTTCTTCAAGGCCCGGGTAAATTTCACGAGGTGCCCCTTCGGCGCGACGACGTCCCCGACCTCCACCGCCAGCGGAAAGCTCGATGCAGCCAGATGTGATCCCAACGCCCAATGCGTATTTCAGATTTCGATCAAAGGGATTGAGTCCATCGCCAAGCTTTTCTCTTCCCGATGGAGTTCGCCCAACACCAACACCTCGCATGTTGATTGCGACGAAACCTGGAGTGACTGTTTTGCCAGCGGCATCAATGACAGTTGCGTCTTCGGGAACTTCGACTGACTGGCCGATTTCCTTGATCTTGCCGTCTTCAACCAGGATTGTGCCTTTGCGAACGACAGGGCCAGACACCGTGTGGATGTTACCACCGACGATGGCGACGATTTCAGGCTTGTCCTTCTTTTCGTCTTTGTCCTTGTCTTCCGATTTGTCCTGCGCGTGAAGGGGCAGGCAAGTCAACGCAAGCAACGCCAATGTGAACAGGGAACGAAATGAGTTGTTAGTCAAACTAGTTTTCATGGATCTTTTTTCCATTCAGGAAGACTTGTTGTAAACGGCTGCCTGTTTTCAGGGGGTCACCATCAAAGACAAGGAAGTTGGCGTGTTTATCTTTTTCCAGCGAACCGTGAGTTTCCTCGATTCCCATCAGTTCGGCTGGTTTCATTGTAATGCTCTTTAGCGCAAGGTCCCGGTCGAGTCCTGTTTTTACCAGCATTGCCACGGGAAACATGGGGTCATCCTGGCTGGCGGACAGTTGAGATTTGCTC
>CAYUNP010000472.1:0-1980 GCA_964446085.1 uncultured Pirellulaceae bacterium | reverse complement strand
ATCGTCAGACGTTGACGATCCGGGAAAGGCGGCGTCAACGCCTGTCGAATCGCTTCGGCGGCTCCATGGGGCATTCCGTCGGATCCGAAAATCAAATCGTCTCCCGGCACGAAACCAACTTCATCAATCAACATTCGAAACGGATTGTTGCCCTCGCAGTAATGGCTGGGCATTCGATCCGCGTACTCAGTTGAATCGATCGAAAAATTCGGCTGCATGCTGAGTCCGATGTTCGCCTCTTTGGCCAATCGTGCGGCCTCAATGGTAATCAACTGGGCGTGTTCGATTCGGACCTCGTTTTCAAAACCAGTTTCTTTTCGCAGGCGACCAATCAACGCGACAACCTGATCAAGCGCTCGATCTCCGATGGCATGAATGGCAATTGGTTTCTCAGTCGCGATACAATCCAGCACCAGACGATGAAGTTCTTCATCGGAATACATCAGCATTCCATGATCGCCATTGTCGAAAGGAGAACTCACAGCCGCTGTTCGCACGCCAAGCGCCCCATCGGTAAAGATCTTCATTCCGTAGATCTGTTGTGTTGCTTTTTCGGAAAGCGTTTGCCACATTTCATGTGAACACCAAAACCGTGTCCGATCCAGCAAACCTGCTTCGCGAAAAATATCGATCTCGCGTTCACCTGCCAGCAACATTTCTTCCGCGTAGATGACTCCCTGCTCCTGGTGTAGCCACTGGTAGTATCGCTTCAGCCTGTCCACGCTGCCGTTGAGGATCGCGAAGGCATTGAGGATCTTTCGCAGATTTCGTTCAAACCATTCCTGATCGGACCAATGACACTCAAGGCCGCCAAGTTCGCCTTCGATCAATTGCCGCGCAGACTCATTCATCACCAAACCGTGTAGCGACAAATTGAAGACTGCCGTTGGGCCAAACGACTCAAGGTCCGCCGGCGAAAGCTGAAACTGGCTATCGAGCCATCCTTGAACAATCAGGATTTCACCATCGGCGATTTTGCAATCTGCGATCCTGGCGAGCGCCTGCTGTTTTGATTTCGCATCATGAATGTTGATGCCATCGATCCACGACGCATACAAAAATGGATGCGTATGCCGATCACGAAGCAATGGGATTTGAATTTTGCCGCCGGTTTCCATCAGTTCTTTCTCAAAAAGTGCATCCACTGGTAGCCATCGGGAAGAATCCTGGTTCCACAAAACTCGAGATGCAGAATTCGTCGGCGCAAGTTACCTTCTGGAGCGGTGTGACCGCTGGCGTGTGAGATCATCGGCCGCATCGCCAACACATCACCAGCGTCACACAGAATCCTGACTGGATCCGCGCAGGCTGGCTCGGTCCTTTTCCCGGAGAGATGCGAACCGGGGATGACTTCCAGCGGCCCGTTGGCCTCGGTGACTTTGTCGAGGTGAATTCGCAGCGTCAACATGTTCTCGAGGATCGCTTGAGACGCTTCGACATGATCGACTCCCGCTTTATGAGTTGGCTTTGAAAAGTGAGTCGTCGGTAGCGAGTTATCCTTGACTGCGATAGTCAGATCTTTGTGAAACGGAAGAACCCAGGACCGATCGGATGGCTTGTCAAAGAAAAGCACTCGCACGAGCCCATATTGCTGACCGAGGGTTTCAGACAGAAGCGCCGAAAGAACTGGTGACTCCACGCTCGAGAGCAAATCCGGAATCGAATCAATCAAGTTCCGGGCAGCGAATACCGTTCCCCGCGAACGCAGCGCACTCCCCGAATCTGCAACATTGGCAGCGTCAACACGAGACAGCAGCATGCCGACCGTTTGATTGCAAAAGACAGACGGCAACAAAAGGTATCCGCTGGACTGCAAGTCTGATTGATGCTCGATTTCCATGCGGGCATCTTACGCACTCTTTGAAACTACGCAATGTTGCTGCTGATCGAATCATAACGTTCAGAAAGGCCACAGACAGGATGATTTAGCCTGTTGCCTTGCCTCATTCGATTTCGAATCCAGCGTTTCTTGACATGTTG
>CAYUNP010000471.1:0-1988 GCA_964446085.1 uncultured Pirellulaceae bacterium | reverse complement strand
CTTTCGGGCTTAACCTCGCTTGGAGTTCTGGACTTGAGTCAGGCGAACTTCGCTGGCGGACTGCATCACTTGAAAGATTTGAGTTATCTGCACACCGTGTATCTGGCTTCGTTCGAGCACTTGGACGACGCATCAGTTGCTGAGTTGAGCGTGTTGCCAGAATTGGAAACGCTTGTCCTTGCTCCGGTCTACATGGTCGATTCAAAGGCCACGAAGAATGTGGTGACTGAGCAGGGTTTGAAGAGCTTGCAGGACTTGCCGCGTATCAAAACGTTGTACGTCGGTGAACATGGGAAATGGACACTTCCGGTTGATCAGCTTCGCGAGCTGATGCCTGATGTGAAGGTAGTTTCACCAACGGATGATGTTGAATAACACTGTTAAAAGCAAAAGCGTTTAAGTTCGTTTGCCGATCCTTGATAGCCATCGAGGGTCGGTTTTTTTGTGAAGGTAGAGCTGGCTTGGTTGGTCTGATGTTCACAGACTGGAAGCCTATGCCACCTTGTGTATTGTGGGAATCCTCGCGATGGAGCAAAATAGGTTGCATGGCTGATCATAACCCGACGCGTGAGCGAGAGATCGATCCCTCGCTCACGCGTCGGGTTGTGATTTCGGTTTGACGAAGCAACAAGAAAGAAGAGATCCGTGGTCAAAATTGAACGAAACCAAACTCGGCCTGTCCGCATCGGCAGCGTCACGATCGGAGACAACAATCCGATCGCTGTGCAGTCAATGACAGCGACCAAGACGCAGGATGTTGAAGCGACCGTTGCGCTCGTGAAGCTGATGCAGGATGCGGGTGCCGATGTGGTTCGCATTGCCGTCGATAGTAAAAAAGACGCCGAAGCGCTGGCGGAGATTCGCAAGCAATCCACCGCCAATCTTTCGGTTGATCTTCAGGAAAACTACCGTCTGGTCACGATGGTCGCACCACACGTCGATAAAGTCCGCTACAACCCGGGGCATCTCTATCATCACGAAACGGATAAACCGTGGCAAGAAAAAGTTCAGCTGATTGCGGATACCTGTCGTGAAAACGATTGTGCGATTCGAGTTGGCGTCAACTGCGGCAGCGTCGATCCGGCCAAGAAAGAAAAGTACGACGCCAGCGATTCAATCACTCCGATGCTCGAAAGTGCGCTTGAACACTGCGCTTTCCTGGACAGCATCGATTTCGTCCGCTACTGCGTGTCGCTGAAAGATTCCGATCCGTCGAAAGTCGTCGAAGTCAATCAACGTTTCGCTGAAGCCCGGCCTGACATTCCGCTGCACCTTGGCGTGACCGAAGCTGGCATGCCTCCCGAAGGAATCATCAAGACCCGGATCGCGTTTGAGCAGCTTGTTGGCCGCGGAATCGGTGATACCGTCCGCGTTTCGCTGACGTTGCCGAATGCTCGCAAGGGTGAAGAGATTGAAGCCGGGCGTGAGATCGTGGACGACATCTACGCGGGCCGAGTTCGTAGCGTTGTGACTTTCGATCCGAATTCGCTGAACATCATTTCGTGTCCGAGTTGTTCACGCGTTGAAAACGAAGCCTTCGTCGATCTGGCGGCTCAGGTAAAAGAGATGACAGCCTACGCCAAAGATCATGCGATCACGATTGCGGTGATGGGATGTCGTGTGAACGGCCCCGGCGAGACCGATGACGCTGATTTGGGGCTCTGGTGCGGTCCGAAAGTCGTGAATTTGAAGAAAGGTGAGGAACCTTTGGGTGCTTACCCATATGATGAAATTCTTCCGAAGCTAAAATCGGAACTGGATAAGTTGATTGCCTCCAACGCATAGTCGACTGTGGCTCGCGATCGTAACCCGAAGCGTCAGCGAGGGACAACCGATCCCTCGCTGACGCTTCGGGTTGTGATTTGACAGAACCTGTTTCGACAGGAGCCTCAACCTCCCAATAATTTTCCGAACCTTTATACAGCCTGTCGGCTCTAACATCGAACATTCCGACAGGCGGCGAATCTCGACGAGGGCTTGCCCATGAT
>CAYUNP010000470.1:0-1998 GCA_964446085.1 uncultured Pirellulaceae bacterium | reverse complement strand
AAACCGGTGGCAAAACAAATGGTATTCGACGACGAAGCTCGCAAGCCGCTTTTGGAGGGTGTCTCCAAGTTGGCCCGAGCCGTTCGCAGCACTCTCGGCCCCCGCGGTCGCAACGCCATCCTCGACAAAGGTTGGGGCAGCCCGAAAATCACCAAGGACGGCGTGACCGTCGCTGAGGATATCGAGCTCGATGATCCTTACGAAAACCTGGGCGTTCAGCTTGTCAAAGAAGCTGCCAGCAAGACCAACGATGTTGCTGGCGACGGAACCACGACTGCGACTGTCCTCTCGGAAGCCATCTTCCGCGAAGGTATCAAGATGATCGCCGCCGGTTTCGATCCAATGGCGCTCTCGCGAGGAATCCAGAAAGCTTCTGGAGCAATCTGCAAAGAGCTGGAAAAGATTGCTCAGCCAATCGACGCCAAGAGCAAGAAAGAAATCAAGCAAGTCGCCACCATCGCGGGCAACAACGATCCTTCGATCGGCGACGTTCTTGCGGAGGCTTTCCTGAAAGTCGGCAAAGATGGTGTGATCACGGTTGAAGAAGGCCGCGGCAATGAGACTTACGTCGATGTCGTCGAAGGCATGCAGTTCGATCGCGGTTTCCTTTCTCCGCACTTCGTGACTGACCAGGACAACATGGTCGTCGAGCTCGACAATCCATACGTTTTGATCTTTGAAGAAAAGATCTCTTCGAACAAGGCCATGATTCCGATGCTCGAAGCTGTCAGCAAGGCCAAGAAGCCACTGCTGATCATCGCTGAAGACGTCGAAGGTGAAGCACTTGCCACACTCGTGGTCAACAAGATGCGAGGCATCCTGCAAGTCTGTGCTGTGAAAGCTCCAGGCTACGGCGATCGCCGCAAAGCCATCATGGGTGACCTTGGCGTTTTGACTGGCGGCCAGGTGATCTTCAAGGATCTCGGCATCGACCTCGAAGGCGTTCAGCTCAGCGATCTTGGTAAAGTCAAGAAAGTCCGCATCACCAGCGACGAAACAATTTTCGTTGGCGGTGGCGGAAAGAAAGACGCAATCGCAGAACGCGTTGCTCAGATCCGCAAGGAAATCGAAAGCACTGACAGTGATTACGATCGCGAGAAGCTTCAGGAGCGTTTGGCAAAACTTGCTGGTGGTGTTGCTCAGATCAACGTCGGTGCAATCACCGAAACCGAGATGAAAGAGCGCAAGGATTTGCTGGAAGACGCCAAGAGCGCGACAGCTGCTGCACTTGCAGAAGGCATCGTTCCTGGCGGCGGCATTGCATTGCTACGTGCTGAGAAGGCACTCAAGAAAGTCGGCGAACTCGTTGGCGACGAAGAAGCGGGTGTTCGCATCATCCAGAAGATTCTCGAATACCCACTGCGTTACATCGCAGAGAACGCTGGCTACGACGGTGGCGTCGTTGTCAATCGTGTTCGCGGCATGAAGAAATCCGAAGGCTTCAACGCCGACAAAGGCGAGTACTGTGACCTGATTGCTGCTGGTGTGATTGACCCAGCCAAAGTTGTGAAGACGGCTCTGCAGAACGCAGCCAGCGTTGCGGCACTGTTGCTGACAACTGAGTCTCTGGTCACAGAGATTCCATCTGAACCTGAGGCCGATGGCGGCGACCATCACCATGACCACGGAATGGGTGGCATGGGCGGCGGCATGCCGGGCATGGGCGGAATGGGTGGCATGGGCGGCATGGGAATGCCGGGCATGATGTAAACGGTGGCATAGGCTTCCAGCCTGTGAATACAACGTGGTGGCGGCTTTGAGCCGCTGCCATTGCACTGCGACGGCTGGAAGCCGTCACTACGACACACAATGCTGCGGCTAGAGTCGCAACCACGAACAATCAACAAATCAAAAACAGAACACAAGGAATACAACCATGGCAAAGCCAAAAATCACTCCACTTGATGATCGCGTCGTTGTCGAGCCAATGTCTGCTGAAGAAACAACTGCAGGCGGAATCGTGCTCCCTGATTCAGCTCAGGAAAAGCCACAGCGTGG
>CAYUNP010000469.1:0-2000 GCA_964446085.1 uncultured Pirellulaceae bacterium | reverse complement strand
ATCTGATGCGACTTCTGTGTCACTCAAAACAGGATCCCAATACGGTCAATCGAATACTCTTTCCCGTTAGTTGCTTTGGGTCACCAATTCGTCACATGAATTTTTGGAGACTTTGGAAAAGACGTGCATATTGTCGAGTTTCACTGTGTCGCTGTCAATTTTTTGCATGCTCAAAGCAGCTGTTGAGCTCGAATCTTGCCCTTGCCGTCTGACTAAATTCAACTTCGAGTAAAATGGGCGGGGACAGCCAAACGCGATTGTATCAGCAACTCAACCGGAATTCGATTTTGGTGGCTTCCCGACGATCAACCTGGCCCCTCGGCGAAACGTCAGGTACGACCAGGCCCATTGCATCACCACAAACAGACGGTTTTTGAATCCAGTCAAAAAGTAGATGTGCACCACAAGCCACGCCAACCACGCGAGGCGGCCTGTCATCTGCCACTTGCCGGATTTCATAATCGCTTTGTTGCGTCCGACCGTTGCCATGATTCCTTTGTCGCGATACTTGAATTCTTTGCGAGGTTTGCCAGCGATATCGCCGAGTATCGTCCTGGCGACAAAGATTCCCTGCTGAACGGCAACGGGCGCCATGCCCGGAAGGCTGCTTCCGTCGGGTGTTTTGAAATTGGCCTGATCGCCCGCAACGAAGACGTTATCTGCGCCCTCGATGGTCAAGTCAGGGCCAACAACGATTCGGCCCTGACGATCCGTTTCAACGTCCAGGCCGTCGCGGATTTCTTCTGCCTTCACTCCCGCTGCCCAGATAACCGTTGAGGCTGCGATCCTTTCTTCGCCGACGGTCACTCCGTCCTGGTCCATTTGAGTGACGCGACTGGACGTCCAAATTTGCACGCCGAGATTCTCCAGATCACGCGCTGCACGATCGGCTAACTCTGGCGGGAACGCGGCAAGGATTCGAGGTCCGGCTTCCATCAGGAATACACGAGTCGATTTGGCATCGATCTGCCGAAAATCTTTCGCCAGTGTGAAACGACTCATTTCACCAATCGCACCTGCAAGCTCAACTCCGGTCGGTCCACCTCCAACGATGACAAACGTCAAATGTTTTCGACGTGTCTCCGGGTCGCCGATCCTTTCGGCTTCTTCGAAAGCGGTCAGGATTCGTCTGCGAATATCGGTCGCGTTTTCAATGGTTTTCAATCCCGGCGCGACGGACTCCCATTCGTCTTTTCCGAAATAGCTATGGGATGCCCCACAGGCAAGCAGCAAATAGTCGTAGTCAAGGACGCCAAAGTCAGTCGTGATCTGATTGTCATCAACGTTGACTCCCGACAGTTCGCCCTGGATGACGCGAACGTTTTTATAGTTGGAGAGAATGCCGCGAATGGGAGCCGCGATGTCCGCCGGACTCAATCCTGCGGTCGCGACCTGATAGAGCAGCGGCTGGAAAAGATGATGATTGCGACGATCAACTAACGTGACTTCAACATCGTTGTTTCGACCAAGCGATTTCGCCGCGTTGAGCCCTGCGAAACCTCCTCCAACGATCACTACTTTTTTGGTCATGGTGAAAACTTCATTCCCGTAATTCAGTGGTGTTTTGTTCAATCAATTATTCGCCATTGATGCCGATTCTTTTCTGTAAAGTTGCGGAAATGAACGGAATCTCAAGAAGAAAAGTCAGGGGCAAACGAGGCCGCATTGTCCGCAGCTTTGGGAGTCTGGAACGCCGAAAGCGCTACATCGTCTGGTTTGGCGATACGTTGAGATCGGACTAAGATCTCGATCAGTCTCATACAGGAAAATGCCATGTCGAATCCTCTTCCGCCATTTGAAGCCTCTGAATCAAGCGAACAGATGCGAGAAGCACTCGTTTCGTTTGTTGATCGTCTAAAGGAGGATCGAAATATCCTTGCGGCGGTGCAGGTCGGTAGTTTTGACGAAGCGCTGATGTGGTGGAAGGAAGCCATTGGTCTGTGGATAATCGAAGCCGACGGTGTGACTCGCCGAATCAAAAGCGACGGCAAAGACGAACG
>CAYUNP010000468.1:0-2015 GCA_964446085.1 uncultured Pirellulaceae bacterium | reverse complement strand
GCGGCAACGTAGACTTTGAAGCCGCGCGTCGTGAATGCTTTTTCCAGACGATTTCGCAGTACGTCATCGTCGTCAACGACCAGAATGGTTTCTTTTCTAATCACGGGACTGTCGTGGGTTTGGTACAGGGACTTAACAAGCCATCACTGAATTGTAAACCGAAAACGGCTTCAGTAGCTAACCGGTTACCACGATAGCAATCTGCTAAACGCTGGTTAATTGCTCGTGAAACAGCACGACCCGCACAAGTGCGCCAATAATTAGCAGTTCCAGAATCGCTGCCGGGAATCCACCCAGCGTAGACAGTATCCTGATGCCGTCGGTTCCGCCCGTAAAGCTGATCATCACCCAGGCAACCGTTCCCACGGCGGCGCCCCAAACGATCTTCAGCCACTGGTTACCCTCCGGGTTTTCAGGAGAGATTCCAGAAGAAGAAATGCTGGCCATCGCGGACATGTTTGAATCCGATGAAGTCACAAAACAGACAAATGCGCTGATCATGTAAAAGATCACAACCGCCGTCGGAAAAGGAAACTGTTTGAAAACTTCATAAGAGACCGACTGTTCCTGCCTGGCTGCGATGAACTGGTGCAAATCAGCGATGCCGTTGATTTCCTGGTGAAGCGCCGTGCCGCTGAAAATCGACATCCACACGATTGCAAACAGCGACGGAAAGATAAAGTTGACCAGCATGAATTCGCGAACGGTTCGACCATAGGCGATTCGACCGAGAAAGCACGCCGTGATCGGAGCCCAGGCCAGCCACACCGCCCAGTAGAAGATCGTCCAGCCCTTGCCCCAGTCGCCAGGAAAAAACTGCGCGTTGCGAGGCACGAAATAAATCGCGTAGTCAACCAGCGCTTGTCCGCTCTGCGACAGGATCCAGAGCGTCGGACCGAAGACGAAAGCGATGACCGCCAACAGCATCAGCAGCTTTGTATTGATGTCGGACAGAATTCGAATCCCGTTCATCAAACCGGTGGCGCTGGAAACGATAAACGTCGCCACAATGGCAAATGCGATCCCTGCCCAGACGGCAGAGTTCGAGGGTACTCCGGCGATGTCGGTTAGCCCTCCCGAGAGCATCAGGATCCCGGATCCAAGGCCAGCAGCCATTCCGGCAACCAGTGCATAGAGGCAAACCGCGTCGATGATGTTGCCACCTTTTCCGGTCGCCCAGTCACCGAGCAGCGGCGCGACTGTCGAGCCAAGCGAAAATGGCTTCTTCATGTTGTAGTAGGCGAAGGCGAACATCAGCGACGCAACGCAGTAAATCGCATACGGTGTGAAGGACCAGTGAAGGTACATGGTGGAAAGCGCAAAGGTTGCTGCTTCGGGCGTGCGTGGCGCCGCAATATTTTCGGGCAAGCCAACATAATGTGTGATCGGTTCCGCCGTGGACCAGAACAAAATGCCAATGGCGATCGTGGTACAGATGGTGATCGAGAACCAGTTCCACATGCTCATCAGAGGTTCGGCTTTGCTACCACCGATTCGTACTTTGCTGAACTTTGAAAAGCAGATCCAGATGCACAAACACAGCGCCAATAAACCACAGAGGCTAAATAGCCAACTGAAGTGATCCAGCACCCAGTCGTTGGATCCCTTGATGACTGATGAAAACAGTCCCGGTATTTTCTGGCCGTCTTCCATTCGATCCGGTGCCAGATAGTTCAGACCGACAGCAAACAGCAACAACAAAAACGGCGGCCAGAAAACAAAGTGATTGAGCCTGGAAGAAGAAGTTGGTTTCGGAGCGTTGGTCATGTTTGGTTTGGCCAGTGGTTAGCTTCACTATAAAAGTGCTAGAAATCCAGATCCAATACGTTTGTCTTCTGGCGAACCGCGTCATTGTAGCGAGCCGCAAAACCTTGTGGCGCTGGCCCGTTGAAACATGGCTTCAGTGACAGAGACTGTCGAGACAAAGCCAGTTAAAAACAGGGATCGCTCTGTTTTTTCGTGAAGATATACAAATGGACAGTCTTGTTGCTGTGACTGAAATCGATGTGATGGCC
>CAYUNP010000467.1:0-2023 GCA_964446085.1 uncultured Pirellulaceae bacterium | reverse complement strand
ATATTCATCGTTGCAGCATTGTAGCTAGTTTGAGCAAGACGACCATTAAGCACAGCACGGGTAGCGCGAATTTGAGCATCAGCGGCACGCTCTTCACGGAGGTTGACGAGAAAGAAGTCACTGGCTCCCAACGAAAACTTTCTCTGCTCGGCTTCAACCATAACATTGGCTTGAGTGACTTCATTGGTTGCAAGTACGGATAATCGGAACGCTGTGTTTAGGGTAATCAAAATATTATTGAGCTCGATAGAAATTTGGTCTTCAGTAAGCCGCGCTCTCAATTCAGCGGCTCGGAGTTCGGACTCAGCTCTTTTAAGGCGCCCTCGCGCCTCGCGACGCTGTAATGGGACAGAGAACCGAAACCCGACAATCGTGTCTGTGGAATCACGTGATATTCCACCCTCGGCTACGCGCCCAAGATCGCGGGAGAGCTCTATGTTAAAGTCAAGGTCCGGCTTTAGATCATTCTCTCCGAGCCTGACCTTGTTGCGAGCCCGATCAATCGCAACACGCAAGCTTCTAAGCTCAGGCCGATTGAGCAACACCTCACTTGGATCTACCTGGAGCGACGTTCCCAGTATTTCTTGTGGTGGCAATTGCATTTGATCTGGTAACTGATTGATGCTTGGCGTTTGAAGCTCTCCCTTTGCATCTCGCAAAAAGAAGGAAAGCGCATTCGCCGCGACAGAAAAATTGCGTTCGGCCTCTGCGACCAGAATTTCCCGCCGGATAATATTCTGCTGGTTCTCAATCAACGCAATGTCTGGCAAAGCACCTTTGCGAACTTGTTCATCCAGACCAGTAGCACGCTCCTCAGCGATCTGCAGAAGATTGCGATAGGTCGATAATTCCTGCCCTGTGGCTACCCAACGCCAATAGGCATTGAGCGCCTGTAACTGCACACCCACCTGTGTCAGTATTACCTCAAGACTGGCTTGCGCAGATGCCAAGCGTGCATCTTCAACACGAAAGCGCCGTTGATCGAAAGACCTGTTTCTCAAAAGAGAGAATAGCGCCCCAACTTTAAATTCACCGCCATTATTGGTGAAATTTATATCTTCATATATCGGAAAAGTCCCATCAGAAACGCGATAGCCGCCATAAATTTGTGCGCCGTAGGGTCGTAAGTTCTGCCGCACTTCTGTATTTAAAACCGCGCCCGTCCAGAAGCCTGTAACACGGTCAAAACCATCCGCATTGAAAACCAAATCAAACGCTCCATCAGCAGCAATTTGATCACCTCGCACTGCGCGTTCCCGTGCAAGGCTTTCTAAAATGTCAGGAAAGTGGGTCGCCGAATTCTGGAGCACATGTTCAGGCAAGAGCACCCCATCAGATACGCGGGGCGCTTCATATGGCTGGCTTTGCGTTTCGGGCAACTCCGTGGTGACGCGTACTGTCTCAGCTGCCACATGGGTTACAATCAGGCTGGCAAAAACAAACACCGCAAACAGGGGCCGTATCATGGCGAAGCCTCATTTCTGGCTACAGCTGTTTGCTGGGGAAGCTCAGGCGGGAAATTATTCATCTGCCGCCATAATTCATAGCCAACAGGAACCGTTTCCAGCAGCACCCAGGAACGCACAGTTGCCCCGAAACGGACATAGCGCTCGTCGGGCCAAGGGTGAAGGTCGTCTGTATCCTCGGCGATCAGCACACGGAAGCGTCCATTGGATTGAGCGGATGGGTCCACAGCAGACACAATGCCGCCAAATGTTCCTACAGCCACAGACGGCCAACCGCTAAACTGGACAGCCGGCCAGCCTTCAAACTGAATACGCGCCTTTGCTCCCGGCTGAACGAGCGCAATGTCTCGCCCATCAACAAAAATTTCAATTACACGCTCAGGCGATTCGGGTACGAAGGTCGCCAAAATACACCCTCCAGGAACAAAGTTTCCTCCATAACGCCCTTTGAGCCTAGGATTACGGCAATCCCTGGGGCTTCCAACAATTTCCCCCTGCCCCTTTTCAACACTCCGGACCCCCCGGAACTAAGCCAAACTCGTATTGCGGTCTTTGCT
>CAYUNP010000466.1:0-2034 GCA_964446085.1 uncultured Pirellulaceae bacterium | reverse complement strand
CCATTTCATGAAAGTCCAATACGACGTTTGGCTTCCATTGGTGATACCAGTTCAATCGTCCCTGGCTTTCAGGGTGCACTGCGGGTAGCCAGTCCCGATTCAAATCAAACCAGTAGTAATTGACGCGTCCCGGTGGCCACATTTGATTGTGTTCTGCGTGAGCCGGATCCGGATTCAAAACGACGCCGCGGTATCGATTTGCCCAGTTAGCAAACCGGTTGAAGCCATCGGGGTTCAAACTCGGGTCCAGCAGGATGACGCAATCGTCGAGCCACTTTTCTATTTCTTCGCCTTTGGCAGCAGCCAGATAGTAGGCGACCAGCGGAGCGCAATTGGTGGCACTTGATTCGTCGCCGTGAACGCCGTAGCCCATGTTGATGATTGCTGGCAAGTCTTCCAGCGACTCATCGCCATCCTCGTCAGCGTTTGGTTTGGCCATTGCGTGATGCAGTTCACGAATTTCGTCCAGGCGTTCGCGATTCTTTTGAGAAGTAATCGTCAGCATCAGAAGCGGTCGTCCGCCGTGTGTGGTCGCGTATTGTTCGATTGAAATGCGTTCGGAGGATTCTGCAAGTTTCCGCACGTAGCCGGCAACTTGAGCATGATTCAAATGCCGAACGCCGATATCGAATCCGAAATATTCGCGTGGCGTAGGAATGGACTCGTCACACTCAACGCCTTCTGGCCAATGTTCTGTTGTTCGTTGCGTGGCGTTTTGAGGGGTTGCTGATTTTCCGGGCACAGCAGCGACTGTGCTCACAATGAAAGCAAGAGAAAATGACAGGGCAATCTTTCCGATGAGTCGCACAGCGCATTCCTGGGTCGAAGGAGCAATTTGAAGAAAGTGAATATTATCCTTTAGAGCATAGTTCTCCAGTGGAAGCAGGCCGGAAAAAAACGGTCAGCGAGGGCAATGCTGCCACAATTTGGGTGGATGTTGGGCTGTTGGTTGGTTTGTCAACCGAATTCAACCCGCACCGATCGGGTTTAGAAACCGATTGCCTTGAAGATCAGCCACAGCCAGCCCGCGACACCGGCGATCAGAATCCAGCCAACAAGTGCCACGCTTGAGGCTGGTAGATAGCGTTTATCGTCATCGCGGTAAGTGATGTGCCACCACTTCATTCCTTTGCTGCGATAGAGTCGATAGTCGTCCAGTCGCTCCAATGGTTCGGGCTCAACCGATCCCAGCGTCCCGACCAACACCGGCAGGAAGCCGAATAAATAGCCGATCGTGATGAAAAGGAATTCGATTAATGGTTCAAGAAGAAGCATGGTGCGTGCGAAATGGTGGACGACAGTTGAATGAAACTCTATTCGTTGTCCCCTGAACAATATTGGATAAAACCGGTCCGAACATTTTCTGATCGAGGCGGCTGAATTGAGCCATTTTTGATGATAGGTTGCGCAATGCAAAGCAGGCACCATGAAAGCGCATTTGGTGAATATGGAATGCGAGACAACGTCCAGTACGTCGAGTGCTGCTTGAACACAAAGTTGCATGGATCAATCTCCAATAGTTCGATTCACGGGGCGACTGAACAATTTTTAGCGCTTGCGTGTCTCGGTCCAATCCCACTCCTCGCATTAGCCGCGAGCAAAGGCAGTGGCTACTTGTCACTCGTGCAAGGGCGATGCATGACAGTCTGCCGAAGAAGCCGCGAAGTGAAACAGGATACTGACAAGAGGGCCAGGCAGAACTTTTTTAAAAGTCACCAGAATATTGAACCAGTTCCTGCCTGAATTTCGCATTGCAGTTGAAGGCTCCCTGTCGGTATGGGAGTGAGACTAACTAATGAGGTGAAAAATGAGTGGGAAACTATTGTTCGGATGTTTGTTCTTGTTGCTTTTTTTGGGGCCAGATCACTGGTTGTCGGAAGTTGCGGGACAAGAGGTCAGCTTACAGTGGCTTAGGCCAGACCTTGGCTCTGCAGTAGCGAATGAGTCTGGAAGTGGTATTGGATTCGACGATAACGGAAATGTTATCGTTTCAGGAACTTCCACGTCTCCATTTCAGCCAAATGCATGTAGTGA
>CAYUNP010000465.1:0-2036 GCA_964446085.1 uncultured Pirellulaceae bacterium | reverse complement strand
TCGCATGGAAGAGGGTTTCAGGTTCAAGGATCGGTATGTTGTCGAAACCAAAAAGAGCAAGAAAAAGAAAACACTAATCATCTACCTTGCCGAGCTGATTGAGGAAGTTGAAATCGTTCCGACTGAGCACGAAGGCTATGAGTGGGTCAACTGGAATCCGCCTCATGCAATTCAGGAAAAGACAATCGATCCGCTGCTTGCCGAAGTTGAACAATGGTGGCATAAGCAGCAGGCTGGCTAGTCGTTCAGTTTTTCAAGAAGCTTCTTTCCGCTTTCGGCGAATGCGGAATTGGGAGCGATCCTCAACAATTTCTCCAGTGAGGCCTTTGCCTTGTCAGTATTGCCAAGCCGTGAATGACAGTCGCCAAGTTGATACAGCGCCATTGGAGTACCGATTTGATCCGGGAAGTCCTGCAGATGCTGGTTCAGATAGTCGATCGCTGTCTTGTAGTCTTCTTTATTGATGGAACAGTTCGCCAGATGGGTCAATGCGTCCGCTGCCCAGATGCTGTCGGTTTCTTTCTCCAGCACCTTCTTGAACAATCGTTCGGCTTCATCGAATCGCTGTTGGCCAAACTCCCAACCAGCGATGTTGGCGAGTTTTTCGACTTCCATCCCATCAAGAACGACGTCTTCCATTTCCCTGACTATCTTGTCGGCCTCTTTTCGATTCCCGGACACCTGCTTCAATTTCTTTTGCAAGCCAGCATGCTTTTGCATCGCCCTTGAATTTTCGGCTTCCATGGAATCAGGAAATTCGGAGATCACCTGATCCCAACTTTTATTTGCCTCAATGGGCTTGTCGGAATGAAGCAGATTCAGACCGCGAAAGTATTTCGTGTAAGCGATCACATCGGAATCGGGAAACTCTTTGATCAACTGATTTTGAATCTCGATTGACTTTGGGAGATCGTCTTTATTTCGATAACTGCACCAAAGGTAGAGCAGCGATTGCGTTGCCGTTTTTTTATTTTTCCTGTCCGCGGCATATGCTTTTTCGAGAAATTTTATCGCCTCGTCATACTTTGCGGACTGAAAGCTGTCGTAGCCCGCCTTGAGTGCAGCGGCGGCAGAATCCAGGTCGTTCTTTTTGTTGTCATCACTTACGTCTCCAGCGCTGGCATCGCCGTCAATCGTCTCGACGACTTTGGCAATCCATTTTCCACCGCGTTTGAGTTCAACCGTTCCATTTTCGACAATCATCTCGTCCGTGCTTGCTTCGACTTCGATCACGTATTCGCCAGCCGCAATTCGTGTTGAAGCTGACCCCCTGGTGACCGTTAACTCTCTGACAACGTCCGTGCCCTGTTTGATTCGAATTTTCGTATCGTCGGAAGCTGCCTGGATCGTAATGGTGCCTTTGTTCGTCTCCAGAACAATGATTCCCAACGCGGCAGCCAGGAAGCCCAGCGACGCCAGGCAAACGAACCACCTGGCAACGGGAGGCCATCGTTTGGAATGCCTGGACTTCACGCTGTACGGTGGAGCAATTGACTCTGGTTGTTGAACATGGGCCAGCCATCGTTCAAGCAGATCCGAAACCTCCCCGGCAGATTGAAAACGCTTGGCGGGATCTTTCTCCAGCAATCGCTCAATGATGGCCTGTAGCCAATCGGGAATGTCCGGATTGAGTTGTCTGATCGACCGGGGATTGTCATTCACGATTCGGTGCAAGACGCCCATCGTCGTGTTGGCTCGAAACGGAGCATGGCCACAACACATGAAATAAAGAACACTTCCCAGGCTAAACAAGTCAGAACGGCAATCGATATCGCCACCGCAGGCTTGCTCGGGAGACATATACTGAGGTGTCCCGGCGATGACCTGACTGCGCGTGATGTTGGCATCGTCGGCCGCTCGAGCGAGACCGAAATCGGAGATCATGACACGTTCGACTCCATTTTCCAGCAATATATTTGCCGGCTTCACATCTCGATGAACCAGGCCTTGCGCGTGGGCAGCATCCAAGCCGGCCGCAGTTTGCACTCCGATTCGCAAAATTTCTGAAAGTGTCAACGGACCCCGATCCTGGCCCA
>CAYUNP010000464.1:0-2052 GCA_964446085.1 uncultured Pirellulaceae bacterium | reverse complement strand
CTCTCTGAAGATGACTTGTTGACTCTCAAAAAACTGGCTGAGGGAAAGAAGAAAAATCAAAAGAAGGGTTCTGCTGGAGGGTCAGACAATGAGTAATTTCCATATCGTATTGTCAGAAGACGTCCTTTTCATGAGCGGCCTCAAGCTGACACTTTTGTTCAGTCTGCTCTGGCTTGTATACCTTGGCATGCCCAACGTCAGCCCGCTTTGGAAGTCGCGATTCTGGCGTGTTGGATCCGTGCTCACTGTCCTGGTTTTGCTTCTCAGCCTGTCGCCACCTCAACTAAAAGTCGAAGTCGCCCGCCCCACAGCAACCCACGAAGTGCAGTACACCGAATCTGAATTTCTGGCTGCAGTTCCTTTGGAAGACGAAGCTGAAACTCAAGTCGCGTCGGCTCAACTGGAATCACGTGATGATTCAGCGGCTTTGATCTTGCCCCGCACCCCGCAACCCATTGAACTTCGGCATGTGTTAACCGGCGTTTGGTTGGCCGGCGTATTCGTTTTTCTCTTGCGGTGGTTGATGGTCGTGATGAGGACCTGGAGGATCTGCCGGCTCCGTGACCCTGTGGAGGATTCAGTGATCGGTATCCTGCCCCAACTTGCACGCCGCCTCGGGATCAGAAATGTGCCTCCTGTCTTTCGTGCTGACACGGCATCGCCCTGTTTGGCATACTGTCCGTCTCCGGTGATCCTGCTGCCCAAAGATTTCGATGTTGGTTCTGAACAGGCTATATCCGCAGTCTTCGCGCATGAACTTGTGCACCTCAAGCGTTTTGACTGGTTCTGGAATGTGGCGTTTGGCATGATGGAAACGCTCCTTTGGTTTCATCCGCTTGTCTGGAAAATTCGCAGTACTCACCTTGGCGATTGTGAAAACGCATGTGATGACCTTGCCGCGGAAATTAGTGGAGGTCGTCCGGCATACCAACAGGTTCTTGCGCAAGTTGCTCTCGATCGGGCCAACGGTTCCGCCGCGGTTGGTCTGTCGATGGTTCGCAAGGCTGAAATCGTTCGCCGGCTGATTCGACTGGACGTGCCAGTTGCCGATTTCAGTCTGAAGAAGCTGATTTCCGTTTTGGCGACAACGACTTTTTTGGTGTCGGTCATCTCGACGATCGGGATTGCTGTTATCGACGACAATTCCGCAGCTGATAAAGCTTCCGAAAATGAAAACGAATTCTCGATTCAAATTCCACTTGAACCTGACGAACTGAAGCAGACAACCGTCCAGATGCAGTGGTATTTCTCTGAAGCCAAAAAACCGGTGAGAAGAAAGATGGTTCCCGATGCCGAGGGCTGGGTGCGTGGAGCGATGGGCGAAGGATCACTATCGAGCGTCACGATTGTGTGTCGTGCCCCGGGATACGTTCCGTTCGCGATCACACGGCATGCTCGAAATCGAAAAATTGTTCTACCCGTCGAGGAAATGATTGAGCTTGAAGAAGGACGCTTTCTTTCGGGCGTGGTCGTGGATTCAGAGGGAAATCCGGTTGAAGGTGCACTGGCTGAGTTGGGTATGAAGTCTCAGGACTCATGGGACAGCGTCCGCCATTTTGATTTGGCGAATGTGAAGACAGATCACAACGGTCGGTGGTCCATTCCTAACGCCCCGTGGGCACTCAAAGCCGCTCACGTCAATATTAAAGTTTCGCATTCAGATTATCTCGCGGCCTGGGCTTCGGTGCCCGAATATCCGAAGCCCGATTTAATTTCAAAGGTAAAGCTAAGTCGCGGAGTCAACTTAAAAGGCTCGGTGGTTGATGTTGATGGCCGGCCAATCAATGGAGTCCGGGTAACGCTTGGATATCAATCAGGAGTTCTTCCTCGTCCTCCGGAGGACGTGACGGATTCAGATGGCAAATTCGAACTGACGAAATGTCGAACCGGTTCCAGGTTTCTTGTTGCCACCAGGAGTGGCTTTGCACCCGAGTTAATTGAGCTCAACGTGACTGAGAAGAAAGCTGGTGCCGCCGACATTCGACTGACGCTCAAGCCCGGCAAGACAATCAAAGCTCGTCTGGTCGATCAGCATGGCCTTCCGGTGAAAGA
>CAYUNP010000463.1:0-2084 GCA_964446085.1 uncultured Pirellulaceae bacterium | reverse complement strand
GTGTCGGACCGAAGCAAGTTATTCGCTATGAGTGCTTGGGTGGCCAGGATTGGCAAGCAAAATGGGTTATACTGTATCAATGCCGTCGTAAATTATTGGGCTTTTTTACTTTGTCTCTCGCAACTTTCACTGAATTTCCTTTGCAACTCCAGTTAGGACTTTTTCTACCATGATGAATTTCATTGCCTCGGTAATTCTCGCCAGCTCGATGCTGTTTTCGCTGGCAACGCCAGCCTCACTTGAGAAGGCGGTCACATTCGAGGGGTCGACACAACGCGAAGTCGGCGCAAAAGCGGATCACTTCACGGTCACTGTTCAACTGGATATCAAGAAGGGGTGGCATATTTGCGCAGAAGCAGGCGATGGTTCAGAGGTGCAGACTTCCCTTGAATTGAATTTGCCGGAGGGTGTGAAAGCGATCGGGGACTGGAACCGTCCTGCTGGAATCGCCGGGGCTGAATTGCATTCCGAAATCTACGTCGGGAAGGTCAGCTTTTCAAAGCGTGTCGTCATAGATCCGAGCGCATACGGCAAGAGTATCGATGTGGTCGTTTCCTATCAGGCCTGTAATGACGAACGCTGCAATCGGCCGCAAACCAAAACAATAAGCATCGCGATTCCGAAAAATGCCATGGCCGATTTGAAGACCGAAATAGGCATCTTTGAAAGTCCCGTTCGTCTAAAAGTGGCTGGCGCGCCCCTCAATACAAAGGCGAAAGTCAGGTTTCCTTCGCCAGCGATATTCGATGTGGATGGAGACGGTCAGGCGGAACTCGTCATTGGTAGTCTCATGGGGAGTGTTGGTGTTTACGAGAACCTGAACACATCGGGAACAGGTGACCCTGAATGGGACTCGCAGGAACCTCTCAAGGATTCTAAAGGTAAACGGATCCGAACGTCCAACTGGTGATGTGTCGGTGCGAGTTCACAGTTCGTGGACATGAATGGTGATGGAGTGCAAGACATTTTGATCGGAAGTTTCAGCGGTGTACCACAGTGGATCGAAAACACGAAAGACGGGTATGTTGAATCGACTGCCGTCCTGGACATGAATGATGTCCCGGTCATGATCAGCGAATTCTGGGACTTTGAAGAAGAAGAATGGACCGAATCAGATAAGACTGGCACAACCGGCCACTGTTCATCGGTAGCCGCCGTAGACTGGGATGACGATGGCGACATGGATCTGCTTCTGGGTGGCTATAAGAAGGGTGGGTTGTTCCTTCGATTGAATGAAGGCAGCGCTACCGAGACGAAGTTCGCCGCCACCAATCAAGTTGTCAATGTGGGCGACAAACCAGTCGGGTTTGAAGGTGGAATGGGCGCACCACGAGTTGCCGATTGGGATGGCGATGGACTCTTCGATATTTTGATCGGGACGATTCGCGGAGAAGTCGTTTTGCTTCGCAATGCGGGGGAGAAAGGTAAGCCATCGTTTCCAAAGATGACTACGCTTGTCGAGGCACTGCCAGGTGAGTCAGGCTCGAAACAGATCAAACGCGTACCTACTGCCAAGGATGGAGCTCCTGTAGGTCCGGGTTCTTCGTACCATATTGAGGTGGTTGACTACGACGGAGATGGCGATCTCGATTTGCTAGTCGGTGGACGATCCGAGTGGTTGACCGGTCCGTTGAAAGAACCGACCAAAGAGGAACTTGAAAACGCGAAGAGGCTAAAAGAAGAGTCGTCTGCTGCCTACTCGAAGTTCGCGGAATTGAAGAGAGCAGCTGAAGCTGAAGGTGAGGAAGAGTTGGCAAAGTATAAAGCCTCAGAGGAATCCCGAGAGTTGCTGAACAAGTATCGCTCGAAAAGAAAAGAGGCGATTGCGATTACTTCCGACCCACAGGAAAGGGGCGATTTCGTTTGGCTGTTCAGGCGAAAGTAGGGCATCCAAACAATGCCTGAGAGATTGTCAATTTCAAGGACTCCAAAAAGCAGGTCGAAATCGTCAGGGGATCAAGGTTCAACCCCGCCGCTCATCAAGTGGCGATCAATCGGATCAATTCGTTGATTTCACTACAGAATAGTTTTTAAAAATCCACCGACTCAATAGCGCCGGATTTGGCGTCGCTTTTGATTCGAAA
>CAYUNP010000462.1:0-2136 GCA_964446085.1 uncultured Pirellulaceae bacterium | reverse complement strand
AGCATGGGGTGTTGCTGCCATCACCTAGCAATTGGTGTCCCCCCAATAACTTCGAACTTCGAGCTCGAAAATGCAAACATTTAATCCACCTCCAAGTGTTATATTTACTGAGCGCAGTGAACGCAGTCGGTTGCGGCAACGTCATGATTGCCTTGAATGCTAACGGCGCACGATGAGCATAGTGTCGGTATGTGATCCCTCCAA
This sequence comes from uncultured Pirellulaceae bacterium, assembly GCA_964446085.1. Lineage (GTDB taxonomy): Bacteria > Planctomycetota > Planctomycetia > Pirellulales > Pirellulaceae > Mariniblastus. The sequence continues at coordinate 1,932 of CAYUNP010000462.1, read as the reverse complement.
CCGAATGGCCACGTCGCCTTGTTCTCTACCAGCATAAGTCGATCTGAACCACGTTTTAGTTGTTATTCGGATCTCTTTTTTGAGTTCCCATTGCACTGCCTACACTTAGTAGTTAAAATACCACTGAATGTAGTTTGTAGTACGGTCGCCAATGAAACGCAAAACGAAAACGCCCTTATCTACTTCGCAGCAGGAGATCATCGAGGTCTTCTGGAGTCACGGAGAAATGACCGTCTCCCAAGTGCGCGACGAGTTGGCGTCAAAGGGGCGTGATCTTGCCAGGAATACGGTTCAGACGCTGATCGTCCGGATGGAAGAAAAGGGCTGGCTTAAACATCGGACGGTCGGTCGGACCTTCTTTTACACCGCAGCCCAATCCAAAGACGTCTCGCTTGGGCAAGAACTGAAACAACTGTTGGATCGATCCTTCAGCGGATCAGCCGAACAGTTGGTCAACTCTCTTCTCGAAACCTACACATTGAAAAAAGGCGAAGCCGATCGAATTCGCAACCTGATCGACCAGGCTGCCGGGAGCCAAAAGAAAAGTTCATCCGATTCAGATAGTTCGCGTAAGAGGCAGTCATGAATTTGCTGAATCAAATATCCGACTTAATCGTTCGTCATCAAAGTCTGTTGACTTCGGCGTTTGTCATTTCAACCGTGACCATTCTGCTCGCCCTGCTCCTGGCCATCTTCCTGCGCAATAAAGCCGCTTGGTCTCACGGAATTTTGATAGCCTCGCTGGTGCTTTTTCTCGCAACGCCAGTTCTTTGTATACTTGTCCCTCAAAGCATCAACATCGACCTTCCCAGCACAAACCTCGCCAGAACGGCAACGACCAGTTCGCTTTCGCAACTCAAGATTGCCATAAATGTCGAAGCTACAAACGAAAAGGTTGGCAATTCACCAAAGCATGCTTTCGTCGCCGCTCAACCTCAACCTGAGTCAGGTTCATTCGATGGAGAGAACTATGCCCTTGAGTCCAAATCGAATTCAACAAGTCAGCCAGTGAGCTGGCTGACAATCGTTGTTGCAATCTGGGCATTGGTTTCAACCTCGCTATTGATTCGGCTCCTGTTTTTGACTTACTGGCTCAACCGAACTTCAAAGTCGCTGGTTCGCTGTGTTGATCCAAAACTGATGGCTGCGTTTCAGCTTGCCAAACAGCAGGTGGTGGGCTGCGAAAATGCCGAATTGGTTCAGGGCGATCTTGACGGCCCGGTAGCATTGAACTGGCCCAAGCCGTCTGTAGCCATTCCGGATTCGCTGGTGGATTCGCTCAGTCTAGACTCGCTTCGACGGATCTTTATTCACGAACTTGCTCACATCGCGCGGCGTGATCAGTTCGTACTGATCTTCCAGCGCGTCCTTGCATGCTTGTGGTGGCCATTCTTGCCAATCCACCTCTTGAATCGTGCCATTTGCCGAACAAGAGAAGACCTTTGCGACAACTACATTCCGTCCCACGAAGTAGTTGAATTTTGCAACGACCTTTTGACTCTCTCGATCAACGCTTCCACATCAACGAACAGACTATTGGTGGCGCCTGGACTCCTGTTCTCCAAACGAAACCTCGAACACCGAGTGGGTAGCATTCTTTCTTCCAGGCGATGTCGTGCCAGCCAGGTATCAGTATCGCAACTTGGGCTTCCGGGTTTCGTTGCCTTTGTATGCACGACAATTTTGGCTTCCGTGGGATTCAAAAGCAATGTCGAGCAGCACCGATACTTCCCGGTAAAGGATGACCGACAACAGATCGAGTTCCAGCCTCTTCTTCAGTCGTATTTGCTCAGCAAGCGCGTTCCAGACAGTGTTACGGTCGAATTCGACGATAACCCTAACGATTTTCGGTTTGTTGAACTGCGTTATGGAACGTCGGCTTCGGATCGTGTAACGGCTTTGGTAGTTTGCCAGTCTGATTCAAACAAATTT
>CAYUNP010000461.1:0-2173 GCA_964446085.1 uncultured Pirellulaceae bacterium | reverse complement strand
GAGCGCGTATTTTCGTGAGCAACTTGCCAAACAATATTCATCCAAAGGGAAAAACGACGAAGCCTGTGAACAGTACGCTGCGGCGATCCGTGAGAATCCTGCGATGCTTTCGGATGACTACTATGAGGTCAAACAGTTTTTCGAGGCGGCTGGCAAGATGGATGTGCTGCTGGATATTTTCCAGAACATGAACATCCGTGAATTCGGCCAACCGTACTACGTTGCCAACTTTGCGTCAGAACTTCTGCAGCAGTCGCAGCGGGCGACCACCGAAGGGATGTCGGATGAAGAAAAGAAGGCTCAGGAGGCAACGGAAACGGCGGCGATCCGTTTGGCCGAGAAAATCTTTGACGAGTATCCCAACTATCGACGATACGTGATTCAGAACTTCCGCAACGCAGAAGTCTGGAAGAACAAGCGGCTCTTCGGGTTGGCTCGGCGGTCGATCATCCCCGCCCGCAGTCAGGTGAAATCTGATCCATGGTACGGGCTCAGCGACATCACTTCACGCTCCAGCGACGGGACGGCTGATTCCATGTTCCACGATGTCTTCGAAAGTATCGAAGGCACTGACCAGGAAAAAGAACTGTGTGATTCGATTCGCAAAAATATCGAGAAGAAGCCGGGGTGGCTTGCTGGCAAAGTCATGTTGGCAATGTTCGATGTTCGCGATGACAAAGAAGACAAAGCCAGAGAGGCGTTAACGGAACTCTTTGCGGATGAGAAAGTCATTGATTCCGTTAGCGGCGATTCTGCATGGTTGGTGGCTCAGGAACTGGAGAAGTTTTCAGAGACGCGAGAAATCGCAGTCAAGTTGTTGGAAAAGGCCGTCAAGAAAACCGATCCGAACGATAGCAGTCAACTTAAGTATTCCGTTACCGGAAAATTGGTGATGCTGTATCTCGAGGCGGACCAAAAGGACAAGGCGAAGGAACTGTTGATTGAGGCTTCGAAAAGGGAGTCGCACCAAAACTATGATCGCCAATACCAGATGTATCAGAAGGGCCAATCAAAGAAGTGGGTTGCAGAGAAGCTCCTGGAAATTGACTGCCCTGCAGATGCTGTCTCGATCGTTCAGGGTTTGGTGAACAATGATGAGTTGCTCAGTGCCTGGAGCAATTACGGGGGCAGTAATGGTCCGTCCCAGATCAACAGTCTCTACACAAAGGCGCTCTCGGGAGCTCTGGCAAAAGGTGATGCTGCAGATCTGGCAGAAAAAATTATTGCTGTTCGCGAAAAGCCGCGTTCGGGTGAAGGAGCTTTCGATTTGCAAGTCGGTCTTGTGGGTCAAAGGAATCGAAACCGCCAACCGCTGCACTATAGATTGGTCAATGGCCAGCACGTTCCCTACTACGGCGAAGAACCGGAAGACGCAGGTTCGATCGAATGCAAGTTGTTCGATTTGATCGATACGCTTTCGAAAAAAGAGGTCGGTGCAAAATTGCTCGCCGACCGATTGGAGAAACTGCGAAGTGAAAAGCCGGACGATCTTTCGATCGCGCTTGCATCGACCTGGTTCGAGTTCAAACATAACCGGGAAGGGTTTGGCGATTCAGTCAAGTCACTTCTGGAGATGTTTGAAAAGCAACCGCTGGACGAAATTCGTGAAGGTCGACGCCCCAACTCGAGGCAGCGACGGGAGGCGCTGCAGCATGTTGCACTATGGCCGATCACGGCGAGATGTCTCAAGAGCAAGGATGACGATCTCCGTGAGCTTGGTGCGAAGCTTGGTGAACTTGCGATCCAGGGCGCGAAGCGTCAAACGGAAAAAGCGTATCATCACAAGATACTTTTCGATTGGGGTACCTGGGCGGTCAAGAAGAAGGACACGAAACAGGCCGAAACGAAATGGACCGAGTTGCTCGATGAGGTTACCAAACGTCCGACTCGAAAGAAGAAGAAAGCCAAACCGGGAGCCGTTCCAGCAGTTCGCCCCAAGTCAGTTCCGATGCGAAGGTCGCCGGGCACCGGATCTTACAAACCGAGTTTCGATCGGTTCCAGGTTTTTGCAGCGTTGACCGCAGTGTCATCGCGCGTCGCGATTCTTCAGGAGCCTGTTCCGGTTGCGCCGCAGCAAGCCGCTCAAGAGAAAACGGAGACCAAAACGGCTCTCGTTCCTCCGTTGACCAATTCGCAATTCCAGACGACGCGTCAAATTGCACTTGCTGCTGCA
>CAYUNP010000460.1:0-2183 GCA_964446085.1 uncultured Pirellulaceae bacterium | reverse complement strand
CCTTTGAAAAGCAACATGGCCCTGAGGTTGAATCGCCAGAATCGTTTACGACCTGTTTCTGTCATCAATGCATGGCCTTTTAATATCAATGCATGACCCTTTTAATAAATTGCTCGTTCATTCATGGGATGAACCTTTGTCAAAACGCTGCCATTGGTAGACCTTGCCTTTGTCAATGAACACGACACTGCTTCCGTCTGAAGACGTGTCGAAACTCTTTGGCCAGGCAGTTCCAGGAACGATTGGCTCAAACGTACCGTCAGCGATCTGTAGCCACCCGTACTCCCGACCATTCCGTTGGTCCGTTGAACGCCAAGAGAGAATGCGGCCTCCGTCACTCGTTGCGTTTTCGCAGACAGACATCGTGCGAGGGAGTTTCAACAACTTCTCGGCTCGACTTCCGTCGGGGCTACACCACCAAAGCGTACCCGAATCGTCTCCGTTGTCTCGTCGATACAAATAGTATCCAGCTCCAAAAGCAGACTGCTCGACAAACGCAACTGGACCAAGGTTGTCTGCAGGCGCGATTGGAATAAGTTGCTCTTTTCCCGTAGCTGTGTCGACAACGACGGCCTTGTTCGGGTTGGCCCAATTCCACCCTTTGGCAACTGCTACGAATTTGCCATCTGAAGAAACGACGGGCGAAGCGTATTGATGGCTCGTTCGCAAAGGTGACCGCATCTTTCCAGTCGTAAAGTCAAGCACGACAACTGAGTCCGAGTGATAAATGGACTCTTGCCCCAATATCGCAGCACCCCACTTGCCGTCCGATGAAACCCACACGCCATTATGGTATTCGGGGAAATCAATTTTCGTTTCACAAACGCGTCGAAAGAAACGAGCTGGAGGCGGCGCCTCCCACTTGCTACCAAAGCTCCGAGTCATCGTTGTCGAAACGAATTTCTCTGATTCGCGATCCAGCTTGTACAGCGTGTAGGATTTCTTGTCCCATGAACTCTGAGTCCCGACCAGAGCCCAAACATCGCCTTCGTCATCATTTTCGACTTTCACAAATCCCTTCGCGTAGCCACCCAGATTGCGAATCGCTCCATTTCCTTGTGGGCCTTCAATGGCGGAACTTGCGCTGGGTTGGTAAGTGCTGCCGTTTTGAGCCCACCAGTTTTTCCAATGTTCCGGGTCGGCGTCAGGAGCTTTAGCCGTTGCCCAGGACATGGCTGCGCATGCTGCTGCAGAGATGTCAGCATCAGGAGAATCAAGAAGTTCAACAACCATCTCCACGATTTCCCGATTGCGATAATATCCAAATTCGAGAACGGACTCCCAACTTAATTCTTGCTGATTGACTCCCTCCTCGATGGCGTTGATCTGTTTCGTTGCGATTTCGTCTACTAAAACTTCGCCGGTAACTTTACCCGTAAAAACGCCTGATTGAGATCCAGTAAAACCGGCGGGACGTATTTCGTGCGCGATCGATCCTCGTGATGACAAAATTGTGCTAACGACTTGTTCCCACTCGGGTGAAACCTCGGAACCCCTGATTGTGGTTGTTGAATACCAACCAACTCCGTACGCGTTTGCGCTGTGCTCCTGCCCGTCCTTCTTGAGCGCTAGCCAGTAATGCATTGCGTGGGACATGTCACGAGATTCATTTTGCAATTCAAATACTTTGTTGTTTTCGAGCGTTTCCCAAAGTTGGTCGAGGATAGTTTTCGGAACGTCTCCATCAATCAGCCAAACATCTCCCATCTCGGTTACCCACCACGCCCGAAAACGAATCTTGTCACCCAACTTCTCGATCAGGATGTTCTCTTCGGGACCGCCATTGTTGTAAGTGCCGTAGAGCGATATTACTTCCGTCGCATCAGGCGAAGGCACCAGCAGACGTTTTCCCTTTGCATAGTTGAGTTGAAAACGCTCACTCTCCAATTCGATCTCTTTGGGTCCAAGCCATTCGATTGCTTCCTGGTGTCCAAGTCGAATATGAACGTCTTGCCTCAGGATGTAGAAACATCCGAGCACCATGGCGATTACAAGAAAGCCAGCGAGAATTACACGCTTTAACATTTTGGCAACTCAAAGTAAATTCGCTGACGATTCGAATTCAGTTAGGTGCTGATGATTGAGCGACCGACAGAAGGCTGAGCCTCAGCGATTGTTTGAAGACAAAGTCCTGAACAATTGTACCAAAGAGCTGTCTCTGAATCAGCTTCAGTGTCACACCA
>CAYUNP010000459.1:0-2267 GCA_964446085.1 uncultured Pirellulaceae bacterium | reverse complement strand
CAACAAGTCCTACCGCAAGTAAAAAGTGGCTGCGGCGTCTCGCCGCAGTGCTTCCCGGTCTACTGCGGCGTCTCGCCGCAGCCACGTTTTGTCCAACGCTTCAATTGGCCAGCATCGAGCCTAAGCCTGCGAACCAGCAACGGCTTTTCGATTGAATTCCCAGCCGTGAAACTTGAAACAGCAAGCAATCCAATAGGTCGCCACAAAACTCATCGCGGGCAGCGCGGAGATTTGTGGAAAGAAACCAAACAGGTCGAAGATCAAGGAATCTGATCCCGCGAATCGAGTCGCGGACAAGGCGACCAGGAAAGCGAACGTTCCCAAAAATAGCGTGTGGCCCAGGAAGCGCCACTTGTTTTGGCTCATCGCCAACCACCACGCCAACAGCGGAGCAAGAGACACAAACGCAAACTGCCAGAGAGCCATCAGCACTTGAGACAGCGCTCCGTATAGATCGCCCAAACCTGACAGCCAAGGACTAAAACCGGCGAATAACATCGCCAGGACGGCCATCAAGACAAACATGTCTCTAATCGTAACGACCGAAGTCTTCTCGACTCCAGCTGTTGCCGCGATTTGGCTGGGCGAATTCAAACGATAGCCCATCCTGCGTAAGACCAAACAGCCGACCAGGAAAACCGAGACCGGAACCAAAGATTGAATGGCTCCCGGAACGACGTAGGCCAACTGACCTTTGAACGTGATCGTCACCGACGCCGCCAACACCGTTATCGCCAACAGAAAGGGTAGCAACCGCAGAACAATTCGCATTCTGGTGAACATCAGCCACACGACGCCGACTAGCAACAGTGCCAAAATGATCGCTTGAGCAATCTCAACAGGCATGCGCGACAGATCAGTAATATCCCCAATGAATCTCAATCGGACGATGCAAACAATCAGCGGCAGTAGCGCGATCAAGGTCACGTCAAACCAAACTGCAGCGAGTCCATTTCGCGGACCAGAACACCGAACCGAGAGCCAGAGCCAAGACCAAAGCAACCAACTTCCACAGAGAAAGGTCGTCAACGGTATCACCCACCAAAGTGGTTTCCATGTTTGAAGTACATCACCTGTCTGCGGGTCGATGCGTTTGAACGTAATTCCTGAAAAAGCTGACACATCGAGAATGGAATCCTCGTCGATAAAATCGCTAAACACGTAGGAATCGAATTTTGAAATCACTTCTTGCTTCTGGATGTCAAAAACTTTACTCACCACATAGCCATCTGCCCGACCACGAAGAATCATGAATTTGTCCGCCAGATCAGCGTGTGGACCGTAGTTTACTCCTTCGATCGCCGGCAGCCATTTTCGGCGCTTTAAATCAAGAAATCGTGACGGACCTTGCGGAGGATCTACCCGCAGTAAATCCTTCGTTAAACGAGTGGGAAACCCCACCGGATCCAATGAATCCAAAAACGGCGTCGAACCCACCAGCTTTCCGTCACTCGTGTCGCGAAACTCGACTTCATAGGTGGTCGGGTTGATCGACGCTCGTTCATCGCCGGCATTTGCAATGCACAGATACGGAGCAGTTCCCATGTCCAACGCTTGCCAAACCGCTCCCGGTTTCACGACACCGTCTTTATCGATGCGGAAATGCTGAACTCGATACGCCGGTGGATTTTTTCCAACGATGGGAATTGCTTGAAAGCGGAGAAAACAACTCACATCGTCGATGGGTCGAATGCCACCAACAAGAGGAACTCCCGCAACTTTGGTTTTTTGGATTACAGAATCCTCATCGCCACAATCCAGCACCAACAGGTTGCCGGTTTCTTCACCAACAACAAATCGTTCGTTGACCAGATAAGGCGGCTGTGGGAATTGGAAATTTCGATCAGGCAATCCGGCACCGGAAGGCGACACCAAACGAAACTGGCCATCCATCTGATTCGGATTCGTTCGCAGAAGTAGTTTCCTGTTTTTGTTCGTTTCGGTCCCAGTCGCGAAAAACAAGTCATCGACTTCTCGAGAGGTTTTCCAGTCGAAGGTTCCGGAATGTAAATTGAATCTGATTTCCTCAGACCACGGATGGTTCAAATCCTGATTGGAATGAGTCAGTGTCGCGATACCGGAGTCACGATCTAGCAGAAATCCCGGGAGGGCTTGCGAGGTAAAAAGAATCGGCACACGAACGATCAGAATCGCCCATCCAACAGCCATCAGGAGCAATAGAACTAACAGGCAGACCACAAGCGCACCTCTGGACTGTCCTTGCTGCTGCGCTTCCATAGTTACCTCGGTTCCGATTTCTGTTCCTA
>CAYUNP010000458.1:0-2276 GCA_964446085.1 uncultured Pirellulaceae bacterium | reverse complement strand
TGAAAAAGAGGGAGCCAAAATGGAAATCAGAAGCACGACCTGAATTTCTTCGAATGCTTCGCGAAATAGAATCATCTGATATATGGACGAAGGGCTGCGTTGTCGACTGAGTTCGCAGCATGAATCGAGTAAACTGGTATCAGTGAATCATCCGCAAGTTGAAGCGGCTTGGCATTCTGGTTCGCTATGCATCCCTGTTTGATTTGATTCGAGGTTGCCATGAAGACGATGTCATATTTTTTGCCGAAGTTGCTTCTTCTGGTTTGTTGGCTCATGGTACAAAGTCAAACCGACGCCCGGGAAACTCCAGACTTCGACAGGTTGATCGATATTGCAAAGCAATACGACATGCCAATGCCGCCCTCGGATGCCAAGTTGGTGCTCGCGACACGTGGTTGGACGACGCTGATTCAGGGTAGAAATTCTTCAACCAGTCGCGACCCGGGAATCTACCAACCTGCTTTTCTGTTGAAAGACGAATCAAAGCCAAAGCAGACGATTGCGCTCTTTGCGTGGTCCAAGGAAAAGATTCGGGATCATGCGGAACATCACCCGGCTACAAAGGAGTATTCACTAGAGCAACCGGTGAGCAAAGAGAGAGGCTACCACCTAAGCCTGTCAGATCCGGCTTGTTTCGTTACGTCGATCCAGTTGGCTGAACGAGGTGAACTTGATAAAGCGAATCAGCTTTACCAACAGTTTGCTGAGCAGAAATACATCGGATCTTTCAAGGGCCAAAGAGATTCTTTGGGATCTCTAAAAGCAGCACCCGAAAAATTACTGGCTCATTGCATCTATCAGTATCTTTACGAAGTAACGCTCGCCACAGAGGCGGACCAGAAATCTATCTACAAAAAACTGGTAGTGCTTGAGGAAAACTACCCCTGGTTATTTTCTGATCGCAAACAGGACTACTTTCGCTTTCATCGTTACGAGTTTCTGCAAAGCTTGAAAGCCAGTGTCGAAGCCAAACCCGTGAACCCTGACTCTGTCGAAGGGCTAATCGTAAAGTGGGGTGATATCAAGAGTAAGTATCGTCACCTTGGATTCTTTGACGAACGTACGGTTGAGAGTGACGTGTGCGCTCGCGAAATCTTTTGGCGAGGGTTGAAAGGCATGCGAGACCTGGTGACTTTGCAAAACGACATTCGCCTGACCAAACATGTTCGACAAGCGATCATGAATTCTCCAGAACGACGGCTCCGTGTTGGTGATTTGGCTAAACAGTTGCTTGAGCACATGTCTGGATCTTTCGAAATCGATGAGGCAATGAAGAAACTTCAGGACGAGTCACTTGATTCTTCCAGTTTTTTCCAACGAGCCGCATTTACACGTGACAAGGACCAGAATATCACTGAAGTTCACGAGGTGCCGTTGCGCATTGTTTCCAGATTGCACCCTGAAAGTTTGGCTGATGTCGCAATCGAACTCCTCGAAAATGGTTCCCCCGATGCATCGCTATTCTCAGTGTTTGAGACAATTGCAGAATCGGAGTTCGCTAACGAACGCAAATCTCGGCTGCTATGCAAGTTGTTTGATGGACTGGAGACTCTCGGACAACAACGTTCGCTCTTGCAATACCTGGTCAAAGTCGATGAGAAAGCTTGCGTGGATCGACTAATTCCGATTCTCGAATCTCTTCCTGCCGATGTTGACGGACCTTATTGGACGGCTGAGGAGGCCCATTTCACTCATGTTGTCGTGCAATGCAAAGCGAGTGAGGTGTGGGATAAATACCTCAAAGTTGCCAAACGTTCTTCCGTCGGTTTGCGGATGGAGATGATGGGCTCGTTGAACTACTCCTACATTGGCGATCGACAGTTGAAACAACGCGTTCGTTTCCTGGCCCAATTTCTGGAAGATGATGAATTGCGAGACAAAGGCAAAACCTCCCAGAAATATGAAGGGCCCTGTGCCGCGTTCACCATTCCAAAAATTGAAGTCCGAAATTTCGTTGCAAGTAAAATCGACTCACTGATTTCGAAAAAGTCGGCTCGACCCGATGAGTTTTGGTCGGAGCAACAATGGGCTACGCTGCGTAAAAAAGTAGCGACGGAAGTCAAACGATTCGAACAGAAATAGCGATTCAACTCCTTCGTGAAATTGGCCTATTGCCTGGGATCGCAAAACTCGACCGAATTCACAGTCGTTTCATTCGCGTTCATTTGCATCCATTCGCGGTTCATTATTTACCGACCGCTTTCGTAGTGAATTTCCAAAGATGAAGATGCTGCGCAAATGCAAATGGAATTCATTGGTTATCTGAGCCGGTTTTT
>CAYUNP010000457.1:0-2278 GCA_964446085.1 uncultured Pirellulaceae bacterium | reverse complement strand
TGGAAGAAGTACGAAAAGGATTTGGCCGCTTACGAAAAAGCAAACGCTGAAGGAGCAAAGTCGAAACCAAAAACGGCTGCCAGGAAAGTCGAAAAGAAAACGGACGACAAAAAGGCTGACGACAAAAAGGAGTCCGCAAAAGACAAGGACAAGAAGAAGGACAAACCCAAGCCAAAGCCGGAAGAGAAAAAGGAAAAGAAAGACGCCGACAAGGATAAGGACAAAGATAAAGACAAGGATAAGAAGAAAAAGAAGCCTCTCGACGATCCAATTTCCGGCTCGTGGGAAGGGGAGCTTGAAAGGGAGGGTCTTCCACCTCAGGCTCGAGCCGCCAAATTCGAACTGGAATTGGCAGAAGATGGAACAGTATCCGGATCGCTCACCATCGCCATATTCCGACGGGAGATCGAAATCGCTTCGGGATCCTACGATCGGGAGACTCGGGAAATCTCAATAACCGTCGAAGTGCGCGGCCGGGAAATTACCATCAGTGGCAAAATCAACGACGACGGTGAATTCGAAGGTTCGATGGAGCTGGGGCGTTTGGGGGAAATCAACATATCGGCAAAGCGAACCGTCGACAAAAGCAAGAAGCCCGAACCAGACGACGAAAAAGACGAGAAGAAGGACAAACCTGAAAAGAAAGATCCGGAAAAGGACAAAGACAAGAAGAAAGAGAAGCCTGCTGAAGGCGATAAGGACAAAGATAAAGAGAAGAAAAAAGAAGACGAAAAGAAAAAAGACGCCAAAGACGCAGACAAGAAGAAAGAAGAGAAGCCTGCTGAAAAGAAGGAAGAGAAAAAGCCAGCTCTCAAGGCACCCAAAAAGCCAAGAAAGGTCGAAGCACTCGAACCTTACAAGGCTCTGTTCGCCAAAGAGATTCCTGCTTTTGTCGCCACAAGTGATCTTTTCACGACCAAGGAAGCTGCAAAGCTGTTCAGCGAAAAGTACGGTATCCGCACTGTCATCGTTGGCGCCGACGCACTTGCCCGTGAGCCGGATGCTTTGGCGGACTACGACGTTTCTGTCATCGCTGGACCACGACTTTCGGTCGCGGTTCCCAAACAGCCTGAAAGAACAAATCTTCCACAGCTGTTGGCCAATGAGCGATTGCCTTTCGCATTTCAGTCATCTGGAACCACTGGCTCAGGCCAACTTCCGGGAGCGATTCAGTATTCCGTTAGCCGTGGACTGTCAACGATCGATGCGTTGAGCGGTTTGACTTCGGCACCGGCAAAGATGCTTTCCGACAAAATGACCTTTGGCTCGATCGCCGCGGGCAACGATGCAGACCTCGTTGTTCTCAGTGGACCGCCATTCGAATTTTCGACCAAAATCCTCGCCGTCATGATCGATGGCGAATGGGTATACGAACTGAAGGAAGAAAAGTGATTCCAAACCAACTCAAGAAAATTCTGACCGCTTCTTTACTGTGCCTGTTCTCAGTAACGTTGGTGTCGGCGCAAGATTCCGACTCGAAAGAGTCCGACAAGGAATCCAGGGGTGTCGCTGTACATGTTGGAAAAATCTTCACCTGTGCAGGCGACCCGATCGCAGATGGAACCATCCTGATCAAGGATGGAAAAATCGAGGCTGTCGGAACGAAAAAAGAAATCAAAGTCCCCGAGGGCTACGAAGTGGTCGATCACTCGGACCAGTTCGCCATGCCCGGACTCATCGAAGCTCACAGCCACGTCGGTGGTTCGGGTGACCTCAATGAGATGGTTTACCAAACCAATCCCGAGCTGCGAAACTGGGACCAGATCATCCCACACAACGATCAACTCAAGGTCGCCATTGCGGGCGGCGTGACCACGATTTGCTACATCCCGGGCAGTGGTACCAACATGGGTGGCTTCGGCGTGCTCATGAAGTCCGGTCCCGGCAAGCCGGAAGACGTGATCATCCGTGCGCCCGGCGTTTTGAAGATTGCTCAAGCCGGAAACCCCGAGCGACGTGGTGGCGAGACCGGTTCAGGCCGTATGGGAATGAACTTCGTTATTCGTCAGCAACTGCTGGAAGGAAAGTACTACGTTCGCCAATATGACGCTTTTCTCAAGGGAAAAGCCAAGGAACCAGAATTCAATTTGCGACTGGAGAACTTCAAACCACTGTTCCATCGCGAAATCCCTGTCGTCGTGCACACGCAGCAATATCAGGTAATTCAGTCGACCGTGCGAATGTTGCACGACGAGATGAACCTGAAAGTCGTGATCGACCACGGAACATTTGATGCTTACAAGATTGGCCGCGAACTTGCGAAGCGGGACATTCCTGT
>CAYUNP010000456.1:0-2292 GCA_964446085.1 uncultured Pirellulaceae bacterium | reverse complement strand
TGTCGCTCAGCTTTCCAAGCTGATAGCGCTGGTCAAGGGCTGTGGAATTAATTCAGGGCAGCTTCTAAACAAACTTCCCGCTCTCCAGCCGCAACGTCCTGGCAAACACGCTGGCCAACTTCTCGCTGTGAGTCACGCAGATCAGCATCGCATTGCTATCCTGTTGCACTTTCAATAACAGCGCTCCCAGTGCTTCCGCATTGGCAGCATCGAGCGAACCTGTCGGCTCGTCAGCGAGCAGCAACACCGGTTCACAGATCAGAGCTCGCGCCACAGCGACTCGTTGTTGTTCACCTCCCGAAAGCAACCCGGGTTTGTGGGTCATGCGATCCGCCAGCCCAACCGACTCCAACAGCGACCTGGCTCGTTCGATCTTCTCCCCATCCGGCTTGCCTGTCGCCAATGTTGGTATCAAAACATTGTCCAAAGCAGACAACTGCGGTAACAGGTGATGCTGCTGGAATATGAACCCAACGTTTTTATTTCGATGCGCGGCGAGTTGATTCTCTTTCAGGCCAGACACATTTTGGCCCAGCAATTCAACGGTCCCGCCGGTAGCCTCGTCGAGCGTTCCAACGATGTGTAGAAAGGTGCTTTTGCCGCTACCACTTTCACCCACAATCGCGACGTTGTCACCACGATTGAGTTCCAGAGAAACACCGTCGAGGATTCGCAAATCTTGCGAAGGCGTTTTGAATTCCTTGACGATTTCTTTTGCTGCAAAGTCTGCCATTGGCTAACCGTTCTCTCCGCTATTCAACAGTGCAAGGCATCCAAGCCCATAGAAAGAATACTCAACATCGTGAGCATCATCCCAGGCTGCCGCCTGGAATCCACCCTCGGGCAATTGTAACGAATCGACAAACTTGCGCATTAATTCGACGTCCAGTTCGTCAAATGAATCCAGATCCGTCAGCGTCAGTCCGCCAGTAAAAGAACTCAGCAAGTCCGCGATTGGAATCCGTGTGTTGGCTCGCAGACCGCCTTCATCCGTTTGCATCTCGCAGAGATAGTCCAGGGTAAGCTCTTTGGTGTCGTGATCCATTGCTGGGAGGCTGGAGTCACGCTGACGCAGAATATTCAGCGTCGCCACCGCAGCAGCTGAAGGGTTGGTTCCCGCTCGCTTGCTGGCTCTGATCTCCCGCCAGCCACCTTCAGGATCGCGGCGCGATTCGATGAAGCCCACGATTCCTTGCGGATCCGGGATCTCTTTCTCAAGCAATTCCAAAACCAGAACCACGAGGAAGGTGTGATAGGTACTGCCTGCATGGCCTTCAGGAGCTTTCGCGTATCCACCGTCTTCCCTGCGTAACGTTCCCAGAAATGAAGCCACATTGTCCCGCCACGCCGGATCGGACTCGGCGAAGATATCAATTCCGGCGGATACGGTCAGCAGATTCGCGGCATAGAACAGCGAAAAGAAATCGACAATCGTTTGATGGCCAGCCAGTTGCCCACGCAGGAAACTGGCGGCCTTTTCGGCAACCTCTCCGTAGAGCTCACCCAGGATGGAAAGTCCGCGAAGGGCGAACGACGTGTAGTACAGATCACTGCCACCCATCCGGCCACCAAACCCGCCGTCTTCTTTCTGGGCTCGCAGGAAGTAACCCGTGTGCAGGTCACGTCGCTCTTCTGGCAAGTTTCCGAGTCCCGTCGCAAGTCGAATCGTTAGATTTTGAAGGTAGGATGAAATCGTAGTCTTCTTTCGAGGATGAGCTTTGGGCGTAAGGTGGTATAGGCTTTCAGCCTGTGTTTTGCATTCTGATCAGGCTCAAAGCCTGAGCCACCTAGGCATCTTTCACAAAAGGTTGGATCTTCTCGATAAACCCCTGCGGGATCACAACGGACTCCGGTTTTTTGCCATGTTCGAACTTACAGCAGACAACGGTGATGCTGCCGTCGGCAACCGGCGAACCTTCCCGTGAGAATGCGAAATCGTAAGTCACGCTCTTGGTTCCAATGCGAGCCACAGAGACTTCGATGTCGATCATCTCTTCAAACTTGATCGCCTGCCGATAGTTGCAGTTTGCATTGACGCGGGGCCAGCTGATTTCTTCGCCATCAATGGTGCAGATGACTCCCAGTCCGACACTGCGAAGAAACGCGTGTTCGGCTTGCTCCATGTAGGCAAAGAAATTGGAGAAGTGCACGATGCCGGCCATGTCGGTATCGCGAAACTCAATCCGACGAGTGTGTTTGAATGTCTCGGGCATGTGCCAAGCCTGATCTGAGCGTGTTTTGTCAGATCGGAATTATAGGTCCATGATCGACATGCCGTCCACGCCCCGCAAT
>CAYUNP010000455.1:0-2320 GCA_964446085.1 uncultured Pirellulaceae bacterium | reverse complement strand
GGTTACTTCCTGGTGTTTCTGACTCAATAGCAGAAGGGATCATGGCTGCTCGCCCTCTGCTATCGATTGAGCAACTTGACGATGTATTCCACATCGGCACAAAGACTGTAGAGGCTGTTCGACCGCACGTTTTTGTCAACATGACGACAATTAAAGAACGTTTTCCTGACTACGACAAATCTGCTTCCACGGCAGACGGCGACACGAAGTCTGCCCAGAATGTCATTAGTGAAGATTAGAAAAAAACGGGGGCAGGCTCTGCAGAAATTAAATGCACCGTTAGCAGGATATTGAACGTAGCAAATCACCAAAAGATCGCGAAAGGACCGCTTCCCGCGCATCGTCGTCGAAATAGTCCGAAGAAAATTACGCAGCTCAACTCTTCGCTTGCCTGGTGTTAACGAGCTTTTGAAAACGGACTCTTGATCCTGGAAATTCGAATTCGATTTGCAAAGCAAGCCATGGAAGGAGAGTTCAGAATAAAGCTGTGGGGCCGTAGCCCCATGCCTCTGAAAACGTCGGCTCGACGCAATCAAGAAAAAGTTGCGGAACCGGATGTATGGCACCCCCGAGAGGATTCGAACCTCCGACACCAGCTTTAGGAAAGCTGTGCTCTATCCCCTGAGCTACGGGGGCGTGTTTTGCGGTAATCGGTGGTCAAAGCACAAAGAATGAAAGCCTTGCTCGCAGCGATGAAGCCAGATTCTACTCTTGCGAAGCGTTTGTAGCCATATATGCAGATCACGCTTTTTTTAAAAGCAATTCCGTTGAACGAAGTCGGGAATGGTGAAGTGAGCTGGCGATTCCCCTCTAAGTCATACGTTCACTGGGTGAAAGCCTATGCCGCCTTCCGCCATACGGAATGACGCCAAGCCAAAAACCAAAGGAGGCAATATTTCAAGTCGTAAAACTTTGAAAATTCATTGACCGCTAGCCGAAAGAATTCGGGAAAGCTGGTTCGCAATCGGTGTAGCCGGCTTCTCGAAGCTGAACTTTGTAAGATCAACCGCTATTGCCGACCGGTTTTGGCAGAAAATGATTCGATTTAGGCCGTAAGATTTGCAAAAGCTGCCCTGTGTAAAATAATGCAGGTATGCCTAACAACTGTGCCAAATCAAAGTCGTATCGAGCGTTTACTCTGGTCGAACTTCTGGTGGTGATTGCGATCATCGGAATTCTGATTGCGATGCTGCTACCGGCAGTCCAGCAAGTTCGTCAAGCTGCTCGACGGACACAATGTGCCAACCGCCTGAGTCAGTTGTCGTTGGCGGTGCTGAATTACGAAACGGCGCATTCTCATTTCCCGACCAGCTTTGATCTGGAGCCCGGTGAACTCAGGCGAGGAGCCTGGTCGATCCATGCGAAGCTGTTGCCATTCACCGAGCAGGGGAATGTTGAGTCGAAGATTGATTTTGACACTGACTGGCACGATCAACTGGAAACGGGAGTCCACGCCTTCGGCGCACCAATCCTGAGCTGTCCCAGCGATCTCAATGGAGGCAACCGCGTTCAGGACGGAGTCAACTTCGTCCATTCGACCAGCTATGGATTCAACATGGGGACATGGTTTATTTTTGATCCGGTTTCCCGCGAAACTGGCAACGGTGCCTTCCAGGTTGGCAAGCCGACGGTTCACGCGTCGATCAGTGACGGGCTCAGCAATACGATCTGCGCGACGGATGTCAAATCGTTCACTTCCTACATTCGCAATGCGGACAGTTTTGATGCTTCTCTGCCAGCCGACGGGGATCACTTTCTCGACGCCAGTGGCGACATGCGACTTGGTGTGGCACTTCAGCAGAATACTGGCCATTCGGTATGGACTGACGGTCGAGTCCACCACGCGGGTATGACGGTGACCTTTACGCCTAACTCTCTGACGCGTTTCAATTTTGAAGGCAACGAGTACGACATCGATTTCAACTCGCAGCAGGAAGGCCGCAATCCGACAAACCGGACCTACGCGTCGGTGACTTCGCGTTCCTGGCATCCTCAAGGGGTCAACGTTTCCCGTCTCGACGGAAGCGTCGGCTTTGTTTCCGACGGAGTCAGCCTTGAAGCCTGGCGTGCGTTTGGGTCGATATCGGGTGGCGAGCTCAATTCGATCGACTAATTTTCAGTGCGAAAATGTTGCCCAATTGCTTCATTCAGACCGTTGGCAAAAGAATTCAGTGAACCTGTTTCCAGGCACTTGACACTAACAGATCAATCGGGCATCTTATTGCCTTCTTGCAGCCGACCAGTGCGGCAAATTGCGAGTGGATCGAGGGCGTAGCTCAGTTGGTAGAGCAACGGACTTTTAATCCGTAGGTCCAGGGTT
>CAYUNP010000454.1:0-2355 GCA_964446085.1 uncultured Pirellulaceae bacterium | reverse complement strand
CTACACTGATTGGTTTTCTACTGCGGCGAGACGCCGCAGCCACAATTCGTTTCGGTTACTGTGGTGAGATGCAGCAGCCACAATTCGTTTCGGCTACTGCGGCGAGACGCCGCAGCCACAACCCATGAACCACGATGCCACCAATCAGGAACTTTGCGCTCTTTCTGACAAAGAGCTGCTAACACGTCTGTCTCTCGAAACGCGCGCCGCCAGCCGAATCTACGAAGTTGAAGGACAAACCCGCTGCGATTCGGTAACGCTTGACAGCGGCTGCGAACTGCTGCTCAAGCGCGAAGACCTTTCACAAGTCCACAGCTACAAATGGCGCGGCTCCTACAACAAGATCGCGGCACTGGTTGAAAAGGGTTTTGGTGGCGACCTCGTTTGTGCTTCTGCCGGCAATCATGCACAGGGCGTGGCGCTCACGGCGGCTCGGCTAAAATTCAAAGCCACGATCTTCATGCCGCTGTCGACTCCGCTGGTAAAACAGCAAGCCGTCCGCAGACTCGGCGGGCCATTCGTTGAGATTCGTCTTTGCGGTGACTCCTTCGATCAGGCTTCCGACGAAGCATATCGCTTTGCGGCAGATGGCGACGCAGCAATGATCGCACCTTACGATGACATCAAAGTCGTGGCAGGCCAGGCGATGATCGGCGTCGAACTCAGCAACGCACTGCGACGTACGCCGACTCATGCCTTTCTGGAAATCGGAGGCGGAGGAATGGCAGCTGGCGTTTCGTCAGTCCTTCGAAAAAAGTTTCCTGCGATCAGGATCATTGGAGTTGAAGCAGCCGGCCAGAACAGCATGGGCCTGTCGGTTGCTGCCGGTGAACGCCAAACGTTGGAAGAACTTGATCGATTTTGTGACGGAACCGCCGTGGCGACTCCGGGCGAACTTCCATTTCGACTCTGTAGTGTGCTGCTGGACGAATTCACGACTGCGTCCAACGACGAAGTCTGCCAGGCGATTCAGTTCCTGTGGCAGAAGAATCGAATCATGGTCGAACCTTCGGCGGCACTTGGTGTTGCGGCGGCGCAAAAGTACGACTTGAGCGAAGACGATTACGCGATCACGGTTTTGTCGGGCTCGAACGTCGACTTCATGTCCCTGCCCAAGATCGCCAAACGAGGACAGATCGATCGACCGGAAGAGCGGTTCTTCTGTTTTGAAATTGGTGAACAACCTGGAGCACTGATCGGCCTGTTGGATCAGTTCTTCTCCAACATGAACATCATTGATTTTCAGTACGGTAAAGTGGCCAATGAAGTGGCTCGCCCGGTGATCGGAATCGAAGTTCCGGCTGCGGACGCCAGGGCATTGGAAACTTTCTTCCAGCGCGACGACCTTCCGAAGCACGAAGAAGTCACTGGACAGGCAGCCACCGAGTTCCGCGTGATTCCGTTTCGGCCTGACACGCTAAGTCACCCTTTCTTCGCAGTCGTCACATTTTCAAACCGTCCCGGAGCCCTTCGTGACTTCATGCGTGGCGCCAGCGGGCTATCGAACGTTTGCTACATGAATTACACCGACTCGGGCCAGACCGAAGGCCAGGCGTTGATGGGATTCGAGTTTGAAAACGAATTGAGCAAATCCAGCTTTCAAACCTGGCTCAACGAAGCCGAAATTCGCTATGAGCCGATTGCAATCGAGCAGGTGCTGCATGTCTAAATGCATCTTTCACGGCGATCCATATTAATTAAGTTCTTTTCCAGTCCCGTTGTGATCCGACCCACCTCGAATTAAATTAGAGGAACGAGAACCATCAATCCCCGGGAACCACTGCCTGCTGATGACTACTATTGGAGTGTTGAAAGAGAGCAGTGTTGACGAAACTCGGGTGGCCGCATCGCCCCAGTCGGTCAAGAAACTGATCTCGCTTGGTTACAAGGTGCTTGTCGAACGGGACGCTGGTGCGAAAGCCAGTTTTCCCGACTCACTCTATCAATCGTCAGGTGCTTCGATTGTTGGGCAGGACGAATTGCTCAAAGAGGCAACTCTGTTTCTGAAAGTTAACCCTCCGACGGCCGAAGAAGCCGACGCGCTGCCCAAAGAGAGTACGCTGATTGGGTTCCTGTGGCCGGCTGCGAATTCGTCACTGATCGAGCGATTGCAAAAACGGAACATTACCGCGATAAGCATGGATTGCGTACCGCGGATCTCGCGGGCTCAAAAACTCGACGCGTTAAGCTCCATGGCGAACATCGCCGGGTACCGGGCAGTCGTCGAAGCTGCCAACGAGTTCGGCCGCTTCTTCATGGGGCAAATTACTGCTGCAGGAAAAATCCCTCCTGCGAAAGTGCTCGTCATCGGTGCCGGCGTTGCGGGACTCGCGGCGATCGGCACGTCCAAGAGCC
>CAYUNP010000453.1:0-2360 GCA_964446085.1 uncultured Pirellulaceae bacterium | reverse complement strand
CGCTATTTTGTTAAATCTATCAACAAGAGTTCACCTGTGATGTTTCAACCTGTCAAAATTTCCATTGCCTGCTGCGCTGTTTTAGCCGCTGTTGCTTTCGCCAGTAATTTGGCGGCGCAAACTGCCACGCCACAACCAATCGTTGAACAGATCCAGTGGGCTGACGTGTTGGAAGCCAATGACTTGGTGTGGAAGAAACTGCCCAAGACTTGGAAGCAGGCTCCGTTTCTTGGTAACGGTGAACAAGGCACGATGGTGTATCAAACCGATGCTCGTAGCTTGCGCTGGGACGTCGGTTGCTCGGCCGCTCATGACCATCGTCCTTTTGAAAAAGACGACTTCAAAGAAAAGAATGTCGTGGCGCTCAATCGTGGGCGGCATTTCATTGGGCACCTCAAGGTCAACTTGCCGGCAGATCTGACGGGCGGCACGGCACGGCTCGGACTTTGGAATGCTGAAGTCACTGGAACATTGGCTTCGTCTGACGGAAAGGCTGGCTTTTCTTCGCTGGTTCATGCCACACAACCCGTTATGTATTTCGAGCTCGATGCCTCTGGCGATCTTGCGGGTGCGAGTTTTGAGTACGTTCCCGAGGAAGCCCGAAACCCGCGTTCCGTTCGCGCTAAAACGCTACGCAAGCCAGCGAATCCTTCTCCAGTTGTGAAGGAACTGGCGGGCGGAGTCAAAACCGCAGTGCAGAATTTGCATTCCGGTGGCCAAACGGCAGTTGCCTGGCTTGAGAAAGAAACGGATGGCAAGCGACAACTGTGGTTGAGCGTCCAGCATAGTTTTCCAAAACTTGATGCTGTTGCCAATGCGGTGGAAGCCGTTCGCAAGGCAGCCAAAGCAGATCGCGATCAATGGGTCGCCGAACATCGCCAATGGTGGCAAGACTACTACCCTTCCAGCTTTCTATCTACCGGTGACCAATACTGGGATGGATTCTACTGGATTCAACAATACAAAATGGCATGCGCGACGCGTGATCGGGGCTGGATCATCGACAATCAAGGTCCCTGGTTGCAACCGACAGCATGGAACGCACTTTGGTGGAACCTGAACGTGCAACTATCACACAGCGGATTCCCGAAGGCGAATCGGCGCGAGTTGGGAACTGCACTCAGCTATCGTTTGGATGTGTTGCGAGACAATCTTGAACTGAATGTTGCCAAGCCGTTTCGAAAGGATTCGTACGCGATTGGTCGGACGACGTCTGGCTGGGATTTGTTGGGGCATGCCGGACAGCCTGGCAAAGGACGCCCGCCGATGGATCAATTGATCGCTCGCGAATCTGGAAATCTGTTGTGGGCGTTGCATAATGTTGATTTGGAATATCGCTATTGGAATGACACTGACTTGCGAGATCGAGTGCTGTATCCGTTGCTTGTCCGAGCAGTGAACTACCACCGACATTTCTTGACCGAAGAAGCTGATGGCTTTTTGCATTTGGCTGAATCTTACAGCCCAGAGTACCGCAAGGCGAAGGATTGTACTTACGATCTGGACTTACTTGGATGGGGTGCTGGTCGTCTTCTGGAGTTGGCGAAAGAGAAAGAGTTGACGGAGAGTAAGGAACCGTTAATCAAAGCGTGGAACGAAATCCAGAAAAAGCTTGTCCCCGTTCACACCAATGAGACTGGCCGGATGATTGGTAAAGGAGTCGCACTGACAGGCGGGCATCGCCATTGGTCTCACTTGCTGGCGATCTATCCGCTGCGAACATTAACACCAGAGACCAAAGCAGATCGCGAAATGATTCTGAAATGCTTGAACCATTGGCACAGTTTCAAACGAGGCGGTGCCGGATATTCAAAGACCGGCGGAAGTTGTATTGCTTCCCTGTTGGGCGACGGCGATCGAGCTCTCGAGTTACTGGGTGGCCTGAAGGGTTTTCTTCACGATAACACGTTCTATTCGGAAGCTGGCGGATTGCCAGTTATCGAAACGCCGATTCACGGCGCCACTGCAATGCAGGAGATGCTGTTCCAAAGCTGGAACGGACGTCTGAGAATTTTCCCAGCGGTCCCGAAGGCGTGGCCAGATGTTCAATTCCATCAACTCCGTGGCGAAGGCGCTTACTTGGTCAGTGCTCGTCGTGAGAAGGGCAAGACAAAATGGGTTCGTGTTGAGTCCGAGGGCAAAGGCAGTGTCGAGGTCGATCCACAGTTGGCGAAGGGGCAGTGGTCTGGCTCCAAGGGAGTCCAGGTAACGGATGATGGAGATGGGATTTTCAAGGTCGAGATGTCACCCGGAGATAGCGTGCTGTTCTGGCCCGCTGGTGAATCTCAACCCGAGGCTGTCGTAACTCCTGTTAAGCCACGAGGAAAACCTCACCGGTTTGGATTGAATTAGTCTGAAGG
>CAYUNP010000452.1:0-2378 GCA_964446085.1 uncultured Pirellulaceae bacterium | reverse complement strand
ATCAAAATCAAGATCGATTGCATCGACGCCGATCGCTCCAACGATCACCATCGCCCAGTAAAGCAGGCAGAGCAGCAGCAACACCGTTGCCGGCAAGTTGACCAATTGAAATGTTTCGTTGATAAAATCGATCATGATTTTGTTCTAATAACGCAATGAGCGAAAATTTAGGTCACGGCTAACCCGCGTCCGGCTTCGTGCCGAAAAATCTGCAAAACGTCTGGCCCGTCAGAATCGTCACAATTGTTTGTTGTGTTGGCATCTTCAGGGTCGCTTTCGTTCAAGATTCGACCATAATTCGCCATCTGAGACCCGATATTGGAAGAATTCGCAACGGAATTTACTGTGACGACGCTTCCTCGATGGATTTACGAGCCTGAAATGAACGACGAAAAACAACCTGAAAAGGAAGCGCCCGAACAGCCAGTTGAAGGGGCGAAACCTTTAGAGATTCGGCTCGATCAGTTTCTGCAGTTGTGTGGCGTGCCGACTGGAGGCCAAGCGAAAATACTGATCCAGGGCGGAGAAGTTTCAGTCAACGGAGAAGTCGAAACACGGCGCCGACGAAAGCTGCACGTTGGCGATGAAGTTGGACTTGATGGAGAAGTCTACGACGTGGCGATGGATTCAGAGGAATCGTAGGTCAGGCTGTCGGACTGACGACCGCAGGTTGCAAGTCTGAGTCTCGCCTACAGCTTGCGCGTAATCCCGGTCGCGATGTGATATCGACGGCTCTCGAAAACTTCGACTTCATCCAACCACTGGCCAAGGTTGTCACGATACCACTGCGGCTTTCTACTGACCAACACAAGTCGTCCGCCAAGTCGCAAAGCACGCACTGCTGTCTCAATGAAATGCTGAGCGATGCGGAAATCGGCGTAGTACGGCGGGTTGCCAATCGCCATGTCAAACTGCCCTGCCCTGTTGCCGAGCTGGCCGTCGTGATTCAACTCTGCGGTGACGTTTTCGATTCCGTTAAGTTCAGCACCGCGGTTAACGCAATCAATGGCACGGGAATAGGAATCAATCGCCAGCAGTTTCGCCGAAGGATCACGCTTCGCCAAAGCCAGTGACATCGCACCACTGCCACATCCGATTTCGATAATGTTGCACTCAGAGAAGACTTCGACCAAATCCAGAATCTGTCGAGCCCCGTTGTCAAACTGACGATGAGCAAAGACGCCTGGGCGGGTAACGAGCTGAATCAGGTTTCCTTCATCACGAAACGCAAGCTGGCAAGAAAAGTCTTTCAGCTTCTTCAAGGGTTTCTTTTTGATGACGTAGTAAACCATCGAATGTTTGAATTTGCGAACCTTGACCGATTTGTCAAAACCCTGCATCTGCTCAATCAGCCATTTGTCTTTCGGGTTATCAATCGCCGTGACCAAAGCACCTCCCGTGCTCAGTTGGTGATATGCCGATTGAAGAACGTCACGACTGAGTTCGGCTTCGCCACCTTTTTGCAGGTCGATGCAAATCAGATCAACACCGACATCCGGATCCGCGATCGGCCAATCGGCATGACAAACGAAACTCAGATTCGAAGGGCAGTTGGCATGATATTGCCTGGCCAATTCGCATCGATAATTGTCCAGGTACCAGGCAACCACGTTGCTTTTGGGGCGTGCGGTGGCCAGTTCGAACGCCGACTGAGCCCGTCCATTGGAAACGACAACGATCGATTTGCCAGGAATTGATGTGGCGACTTCCAGCAACTTCGCTTCGTTGGGGCGGATTTCGACTTTCGTTGCAGGAGGTGCGAAAGCAGGGTCAGGAGTTTTCGTTGGATCAGCCACGTTACAGTTTGCGATGTTGGAAAATTCGGGTTTCGAATGGTATTGTAATGCAACGATGAAAAATGAAACCAAGCCAAATCAGGATTCAGACTCGGAAGTCGAAGACTCGCTGTCGGAAGGTGCGCGGAGAAAGTACCTGTATCGCAAGCTGGTGATCAACGGCCGGGCGAAAATTCCAGCGAGGCTGGCGATGAAGATGGTCGGCCCGGATTGTGCATTTCATCTTTATCGAAACCATTCGCCCCAAGAGGAAAGTTAGACTCGTCGGGAATTTGGCAATCATCCCCGGATGCGTTTCAGGAAATTGCATTGAGCTTCGCGTGTCACTGATTTTGAGCGACTTGCAACAAATACAAGCCCGAAGCGCAAGCGAGTGAATAGAGCGGAGTATTCACTCGCTTGCGCTTCGGGCTTGTATTGGTCATGCAATTCCCTGATTTGGTCCAGGGTTTCAAGATAGACAATCGATCCGTCCGAGGCGAGAGCATGGCACCGCTCATTTCAGGTCTGACGAACCACTAGAATAATTTGAAGTCTGACTGATGCACACGTCCGGCTTGATGTTGTAGCACTGCATTGGCC
>CAYUNP010000451.1:0-2382 GCA_964446085.1 uncultured Pirellulaceae bacterium | reverse complement strand
TCTTGCACGAAATTTTCACCGTTTCCCAACTCGCCTGTTTCTGCACCGCGAATGGCTATTCTGGAGCGAGAAAATCACGCCATTCTGACATCTTGTTGATTTCGTTCCGAATCCGGTTGAGGACTCGATGTCGAGCGACATACACGGAGTTCACATCGGTCTCCAAACGCTCGGCAGTCTCCTTGACCTTCAGGTTTTCAATGTAGCTAAGCCGAAACGCCTCCCAGTAGAGCGGCTTGACTGTCGGCTTGACGGCGTCGATCGCAATGGCGAACAACTGTCGACGAAGTTCAAGTTGAAACTCCGATTCCCCTTCCGTCGAATCTTCGGCAAGCTGATCAAGAAACTGTTCTCCCGCCTGGTCCACCGCCGAAACCGTTCGTTTGCTGTCTTTTTCAAACTGACGGAGCATGCAGTTGCGAGCAACGCGAAATAACCAACCGCGAAAATTCGAGTTTGATCCACTGGGCGACCATTGATGAACGACCTGGCTCAATCGCAATAGCGTATCCTGACAAGCGTCGTGAGCGTCAGCATCTGACATTCGCAATCTTTTTGCCACACTCCAGATCAAAGGGTGGTACAACGAAACGAATTGCTCCCACGCATCTGCATCGGAAGCATCTCTGAGTCGCAGGATCAGACTGACTTGAGTTGTGGGGATTGAATGGTTCATGGCGGAAGTGTTTGCAGAGTCTCCATACCATTCAAAATAACAGTTTAAACGTTATTCAGTGCTCTCCTTTTACAGTTTTCACTAAGGGTTTAACCGGTTTGGTTTTTTGAAAATAATTCGCGCAAGAATTACAGATTCATTGTATTTATAGGACAAAACGGGTTTCCCGATAAAGATTGGAACCTGGTTGAAAAAAGGGAACGGTATGTCAACGCATCATCTGAGTAAGTTCGATATTGAGCAGATGATCTCGGGAGTGAAATTCTCAGCTGACACACAAAGCCATCTGGCCGACTGCACTCATTGCCAGAACGAAGTCGACATGGCTACTGCCGATGCATGGTGGTGGAATGAAGGCCGCGAGTTGATCGCATCAACCGTCAAATTGCAAAAAGCCGTCGGCGCTGCACCGAAGTTGATCGAAGACAAAGGCTACGATCCGATCGCCGCCGAGGTAACGCAATTGACAGGCAGCTTTGATTCCGCAAGTCACCCCGAGTTACTGGGGCGCGTTGGAGAGTATGACGTTGAGTCGCTGATCGGAGTGGGTGGCATGGGCGCGGTCTTCAGAGCATTTGACCGTGAACTGAACCGCCCCATTGCGATCAAGTTCCTTCTACCACGACATGCCAGGTCAGTCCTGTCACGGCAGCGATTCGCTCGTGAAGCCAAAGCGATCGCTGCTGTCAGCGATGAAAATGTCATTCCGGTATACCGCATCGATCCCAACCCAAGCCATCCCTGGTTCAGCATGCCTTTAATCGAAGGCGTTTCTTTGCAACAGTTCGTTTACGAGCAAGGCCCTTTGCCACCGCTGCAGTTGGTGCAATTCTCAAAGCAGATTGCTGCTGGCCTGAGCGCAGCGCATGAGAAAGGGCTGATCCACCGCGACATCAAACCGGCGAACATTCTGGTGGAGCAGAAAGATGGAGACTGTGGCCGCGTCGTGGTGACGGACTTTGGTTTGGCTCATGAAGAGAGCGACGAAAGACTAACACAAACCGGAATGATCGCAGGCACTCCCCAGTACATGTCACCAGAACAGGCTGACGGGCGAAAGCTCGACCAGCGAAGCGACCTGTTCAGTCTCGGATCGGTCATTCATTTTATGGCAACTGGCGAGGCTCCCTTTCATGGCAACAATCAACTGGAGTTACTGAAGAACATTCGAGAAGCCAAAACTCCGGCGATTCGTCAACACAATTCCGATATTCCGGTTCGGCTTGAGCAGTCCATAGAGCGTTTGCTTTCGGGAAATCCCGATCACCGATTTCAGACGGCGTCCGAAGTGGAAAATTTCTTCGCGGGTTACGAAGCACACTTGAGTTTTCCCGACTCGAATCCTGAGCCTCAGCTTTCGCGAATCAAAAGATCAACGAATCTTGTCCATTGCGGCATCGCGTTGTTGTTCACGCTGTTTCTCGCATTGAGCCTTTCAGCACTCACGAAATGGCTCACTCTAATAAACCAGACTCCCTCGGCGGTCATTGAGGTGATTCCTTGTGAAACCGGGCCGTCACCGACAATCCCGCCCAATGGAGCAGTTATTGACGAGGAACAGGAACACTAATCGACGCAAATCTTTCTTGAGTTCACAAAACGAACCGTTTCCATTGGAATTGAACACTTAACGAGGATTCCAAAAAGCATGAAGTCTGGCCGAGATGTCATTAGTGAAGATTAGTGCCAATTAGTGTTCTTTTTCT
>CAYUNP010000450.1:0-2405 GCA_964446085.1 uncultured Pirellulaceae bacterium | reverse complement strand
GCCGCGCGCAGAGACGCAGAGACGCAGAGTTCTGTGTGATGAAACTCAGTAAAGTCCGAAACCGCAGCATATTTATTTGCATGTCCTCTGCGCCTTGGCGGCTCTGCGCGCGGTCCTCCCGCATCAAAGGAGCTTTCTGGAAGTTCGCCGGTCGGATAGAGCTGCATCAACGACTCACCCTAAACCATATTGTACGGATCAACGTCGACGATCCATTGAATATCATCCATCTCCTTAATCGCGCTCTTTGCTCGCACCACGACACGTTGAATGGCACTCACCTCCACTGCGCCCAGTAACATGTGGTAGCGATACATTCCGCGAAGCTTCTCCAGTGGTGCGATTGAAGGACCAAGCACACTCAATTGCAACTCCAACTCATCCGCTGACTTGTTGATGCACTCGGCAATATGATCCGCCATCTGCTCAACCTTTGCCTGGACCTCGCCGCGAATCACGATCCGAGCCATCTTTCCGTAAGGTGGATAGTGAAACTCTTCGCGGACCGGAAGTTCGCCCGCAGCAAAATTCACGTAGTCATGTCGCGTGGCACAAATGATCGCCGGATTCTCCGGACTGAACGTTTGCACCAATACGCGGCCACCCCGTTCACCGCGCCCCGTTCGACCGGCAACCTGAGTCACCAAACCAAACGTGCGTTCTGCCGAACGAAAATCTGGCAAGTGCAATGAAGTATCCGCGTTGACGACTCCGACCAGCGTCACGTTGGGAAAGTCCAAACCCTTGGCGATCATCTGCGTACCTAGCAGAATTTTCGTTTCGCCTTCGCGGAATTTGGAAAGTGCTTTCTCGTGACTGCCTCGCTTCCGCATTGTGTCAGTATCCATCCGCATAATTTCCACATCGGGGAACAGCGTACGAACTTCCGCTTCGAGTCGTTGCGTTCCCAAACCCGAAAAACGAATCGCATCGTTGCCACAATCGCTGCAACGTCGCGGCTCGGGGATCGTGTGATCGCAGTAGTGACACACGGCTTTCTTGCCTTCGACGTGATGTGTTAGCGGAATCGAACAGTCCGGACAGTATTCGACTTTGCCACAGGAAGGACACTGGATCCGGGTTGAAAAACCACGTCGGTTGAGCAACAGAATCACCTGGCCGCCATCAGTGAGTGCCGCCGTCATTTCCTGACGCAGCTTTTGACTGATCGGGCTGAATCTTTTTCGCTTGCCCGGAAAGTCCGTCCGCAAATCGATCGTCGCGACATCAGGCAATGGCAGATCCAGCACACGATTCTTCAGCGACAACGTTTCAAACTGCCCCGTCTTTGCTTTGTGCCATGACTCCAGCGAAGGCGTCGCACTGCCGAGAAGTAGCGGCACGTTTTCCGATTCAGCTCGCCACTGCGCGACATCGCGAGCATGATATCGCGGCGTGTTGTCCTGCTTGAAAGAACCGTCATGCTCCTCGTCCAACACGATCAACCCAAGCCGTGGTGTCGGAGCGAAAACGGCACTTCGAGCTCCAATGATGACTTGCACATTGCCTTCGGCGATCTGTCTCCAGTGCCAGGCTCGCTGAACGCTGGTCAAATGCGAATGCAAAACGGCGACTCTGTCGAAACGAGCTCGAAAACGACGCCGCGTCTGCGGAGTCAGGCTGATTTCTGGAACCAGAACAATCGCCTGACGTCCGTACTCCACAACCTGTTGGATCGCTCGAATGTAAACTTCTGTTTTGCCACTGCCAGTGATGCCGTGCACCAGAAAAGTCTGATGCGTTTCGGCGTCGATCGATTTGGCGATCGCGTCGAGTGCCGATTGTTGTTCAGCATTGAGCTCAAGATTCTCAATTCGTTTTTCGGCTGGGATCTCGTGAGTCTTTTGTTGGACTCGGCGGCTGGAAGAAAGAATGTGGCCCTTTCGCCGCAAAGTTGAAATTGGCCCCTGAGTGCAACCAACCGTTTCGGCAAGCTCTCCCGGCGTCCAGTCCTGATTCGACGCCAGCATCGTTTCCAGAATCCGTCGCTGCAACTCCGTAAGCTTCACTGCGTCGAGGTCACGGACGACTTCCGGATCGACTGACAGAAACAACATCTCGCGCGTGCCCGAGTTCTCTCTTGCGCCAACGGGAACCACCGTTTCGATCACCGTTCCCAGCGGGCTGATGTAGTACTCTGCGATTTGCTGAGCAAGCTTCAACAGCGACTCGTCCAACAATGGCTTGGCATCGAGGACGCGAGTGATGGGCTTCATCCGATTCGGTTTGACCGTCGCCGCGTCCGGGTGCGACGGCGTCATGATCTCGATACAGTAGCCGGTCATGGTTCGATTGCCGCGTCCCAGCGGCACAACAACACGGACTCCTTTTTTGACCGACGATTCAAGTTCCGTTGGAATCGAGTAGTCATACGGCCCAAACGGTGGGGCAGCAAACACAATCCG
>CAYUNP010000449.1:0-2406 GCA_964446085.1 uncultured Pirellulaceae bacterium | reverse complement strand
AGGTCAAAGTGGTCGAAAGCCAGTTTCGGATTGTTCTCAGCGAAGCGATTGCTGAGCGTATCCATGTATTCGATGTGCGGGTTCTCAACTCCATGCATCATCATGTTCATGCTGGCGATACGGAGCATGGAGACGTCAAAGTCAAACCCAGTGAACATGCCAGTGCGAAGGTGTTTCTTCTGTGCTGCAGAGAGCAAGTCGCCGGTGAAAATCTGGTTATCGTCTTCTTCGGTGATGATTCCCTCAGGCGACGTGTTTTTTTCCATGACGTACTTCATGGACTCAACCAAAAAGCCAAGTGTGCCACAGGCCGGGTCGGCGATCTTCCAACCGGGCTGAGGGTCGACCAAGTCAACCATCATTCGGATCAAGTGCCGCGGCGTGCGGAACTGACCGTTGACGCCAGCAGTGGTGAGTTTCGATAGCAGGTATTCGTACAGGTCACCCTTGGTGTCACCCTTCTCCAACGGCAACTCGTTGATCAGTTCAACGGCTTTAACAAGTAGTTGTGGTTTGACGACCATGAAGGTGGCATCGGACATGTATTTGGCGAATGTCGAATCTTCGCCGCCAATCCTCTTCATGTGCGGGAAGGCCCGATCACGAACCAGTTCGAGTGCCTCTTCGGCTCCGACTTTCATCAGGTTCTGCCACCGAATGTCCTGGTCCTTCTTCAGAAAGTTGCCTTTGAAGGGCTTTTTGGTTCGCGCAGCCTTCTTGGTGTTACGAGTTTCCTCGATGTCTAGCAACCGCATAAACATCAGGTAAGTGATTTGCTCGACAACGGTCAACGGATTGGCGATTCCGCCTTGCCAGAACTCTGTCCAGAGTTTGTCGATGTCGTTTTTTAGTTCGCCTGTAATCATTGTTCGGTAGTCGGTTTCCGGTTGTCGGTAGTTAGTTTGCTAGTCGGTGGTCAATAGTTGGTAGTCGGTGTTCGGTTTGCAGTTGTCAGTAGTTGGTGGTCCGTTTCAGAATCTGATTACAGTTTACCGAAAACTGGCTACTGCCCCCGCAGGGAGCGTTTAAGGCCATTTAGCATGCGAGCAATGGTGCTGCATTGGTCAAGCAGTGGAGTTGATTGTTCATTACTGATGAAGTTTAAGCGAGTGGAGATTTCAATTTGTGTTTCTACTTCTTGGAGTGAGCCGTAGGCAATATTCAGGAATTGATTGAATTCTTTATTACTGCCACGACCTTGGCCCTCGGCAATGTTCGATGGGATGGAGACCGCCGCACGACGAAGCTGGTTTGTCAGTCCGAATTTTTCAGTGTCAGGGAACGAATTGGTAGTTGAATAGATGTCTGTCACTAAGTCCATCGCTTTCTGCCAAACCTCCAAGTCTCGATAACTTCTTCCATTCATTATCATCCTCACAAAACTACTGCCTACCGATAACCAATAACAGCATACCGATTACCGATCACCGACTTCCGGTGCCGGGAAAAGTTTGATGATGTCGATGACTTCATCGATTTGGCTTTCGTCGCTGAAGATGCCGTCGATTCCATCGGAATCCAACATCTTGAAAGGGTCTTCATAGAGTTGTTCGACTGTGATGCAGCCGTATTTGGAAATGTGGTTTTGTAGCATTTCAAGGAACTTGATTTGCAACGAGTTCAGCTTTTTATGGCGATTAACAAAGTCTTGAAAGCATTCTTTGACTGCTTCAGGATCCATTCCAATAATCGCACGAAGCAGTTGGTCGGTCGGTTGAGCTGTTTCAGGGTAG
The DNA here is from genome assembly GCA_964446085.1 of uncultured Pirellulaceae bacterium. Lineage (GTDB taxonomy): Bacteria > Planctomycetota > Planctomycetia > Pirellulales > Pirellulaceae > Mariniblastus. Next base: position 673 of record CAYUNP010000449.1, on the reverse strand, counting down.
TACTCTTTTAGATCATTCAGATCCAATTGGTCATTGCGAGCGTGAATCAGGGAATTCAGGCTTTGTAAATCATCGTCGGTGACGGACTGGCCCTTCCTGATCTTTCGCAGTGTTTCATTCTCTTCAAACAGATCGCCAAGTAGGGCTTTAAGTTCTTGTTTGTAGACTTCTAGTGAAACCGACCGCATCTTTGTGGATTCAAAATCGTTGAGTTCATAGCCCAATGGATTTTCGATCACATTGGTTTGCAAGGCCGTTCCGCCGGGTGGAGGAGTTGGCTTGATGATGAATTGCATGATGCCACGCAATTCCAAACGTGCGTCTTCCAGATCAGCGATGCTAACATTCTGCCAAAACGAATCTGATTTCACCCGTGAAATGGTTTCAGCTTTGGCACGAACCTGATTTAGGTTCATCTGCAGCATATCAATCAATGTCAAAAAGCTCGTCTGCAAGTTTTCGAACTGAGTTGAGCGATTGATGGAAGCTCGTTGAAGCCGTGCAATTAACAGGTCGAATTTAAATGCTGCAGCAAAACCGGTGGTTGCTCGATTCTCCATCAGGCGAGCAATGGGAGCTTGCAGGCTGGCTTTGGTTGCGGCGCTGAACTGGGACAGGCGATCCCGGTCGCGAGCGGCTTCGACTTCCCTGTAGCAGTCTTTGACTGGAATGG
>CAYUNP010000448.1:0-2423 GCA_964446085.1 uncultured Pirellulaceae bacterium | reverse complement strand
TTTACGTTTCGCCAAGGCTGCAGTATGTTCACAGGCTGGAAGCCTATGCCACCTTTCATGCTCGTGCCGTTAAACGCGAGACTGGGCCACGCGTCGCATTGTGAAACGCAACAACCAATCACTCCTGTTTCTGATGTGGCGTTTTCAACATGAATAGCAACATGGAACTATCTTTCGGATCAAGTTCATTCCAGTGAACTACCCATAGAGCATCTTCGCCGCTGCATATCGCCAAGGCAGAACTCAACGCTCCATGCTCACTTTCGATTTCCACTCGTTGCATCTCACGGCCGTGCTCATCGGACCACCGGATCATCTCGCTGCCTACTGGCAAGCGCGCAAAAAACATCGGAAGAATTGCCGAAGCCGAAGATCCAGCGATTTTAGATTTCCTGGGCAACTGTTTGGTCAGATCAAAATCAGAAGTTGGATTCAAATCATGATCAAACCGTGATTGCCATGGGTAGAGTCGTTTGTCATTCCCTTCGCCGACCGCCTTCCAGTGGTGGACCATGATCGCTGAATCAGACGCATGGATTGGTAAATACGAAAGACTGTTGGAGTAGGATTCTTCGACAAATGATTCAGTGATCCTCTCTCCGTCGGGTTTGAGTTTTAACAACCACAGTTTGCTAAACCCTGTACCGAACTTTCCGTAATAGCCGGTCTGTCCGACGAAAGTGATTGTTGAGTCTGACAGTTCTATTGCGCGGTCAAAACCAGCAACATGAATCATTTTAGGAGGTGCATCCTCCAAATCAAAAAATTCATCTTTCGTTTCTGGCGTAAATGCTTTGGACCATCGAACGACACCTTTTGAATTCGTTCGCGTAACTCGCCCATTTCCCCGTTTCCTGAACTGATGACCATTTGAGCCAAAGAACAAAAGGTCCCCATTTCGCAACTCATTGACGCCGTGGATCTCTCCAGCGATGTAAACAACTGCTTGATCTGTTTTCCTTCCGTCAGAATCCAGATGCAGAATGACGGCATCACGCCCACACAGACAAAGCCGGATTGATTTTTCATCATTCTCCGCATCAGAACTCAGGAAGGTCATCGAAAAAACTGTTTTGCCATCACCCGCTAAAGCTAAATCCCGAAACTCCTTCTGCCAAACCTGATTCCCCTCGTTGTCCAATTTGACCACGAGAGGAACATTCTTTTTCGTGATGGCCAAAAGCCAGCCATCCTCAGTAGCAACGACATCAGCAATTCTGAAATTTTGTGCTTCACCAATTTGCTTTTTCCATTTCACCTGTTCTTTGCCGGTGACAATTTCAATGTTATCGATGGAAAGCGGAGTTTCCTGAGCTGTCGATTGCGAAACGACAAACGGCAGAAAAACGACAAAAATCAAAACGATGACTGTTTTGAATTCGGAAGAAACATGCGACACGAAAATGCTCCCATTTGAATTGAAAATCGCCACCTGGCCAAAATCAATGTAGCACTCCTGAATTGCACATGCGAATGATTTACATGTCAGCGCATAAAAAAACACCCTCGGTAACTTTGGAGTTCCAGGGGGGCAAGAACACCTTAGTTATCCGAGAGCGATTGGTCGGCTGTTAGGTCTCCGCTTCCGTGCTTTGACCTCCCATCCCATTACCTGTCCCATCAGCATCCATGCTGAATTGAACAGAAATGTTTTGTGTCGCCAAGCTGTTTCGATCAACGACACGGGGAGATTAGGAAAATCAGAATTTTGGGTCAAGGCGGGTTTCAAATAAACCGAGAAGAAGTCGCCAGCACCTGTTTTCGCGTTCGCCAAGCTACGTTGCTTTGCTGCTTTGACACGAACCTGGTGTTGATACCTGGTTTGATATCATTCAGACATCCAACGAATGAGCAAGCGATGAAGGACTTTGTTTCGCAACCGTGCAACAAAGCCCTGTTTTGCTATCGATAAAGTACGATCCCGGTCATTTTTGTGCGGCAATGCAGCTTGAGACGATCGCCATTCTGAAAATCGTACTTAATTACATTGCTGGCAACCACATTGCCCACGATTCGAATTCGATGTATGCCCGGTGCGACCTTGATTTTCAAAGCTTCCTCCTGATCGATTCGCCCGACTTCGACATCATCGATCAGGACGCGAAAGCTGTCACTGGCGATCAAATTGCGATAGGCCAACGCGAGCTTCATCACGACCCCGTGGCCAGCACTACCATCGAATCCACGGCTAATCGTAAGTTCGGGTGGGCGGTTCTCCAAATCCTCAGTAGACGCAGACTTGCCGTCGCGAATTTTCTTCGCCAGTCCAGCGTAGGGGCTTGGCTTGATTTCTTCTTCCATCGCGATGATTCGGTTGCGGGAGGCATAGAGCTCTGAATCATGATTTTACATGAAACCTCATCCAAAGACATAGGCTACGCAGTTCATTGCAACGCTTTGGGACGATGAGCGCAAATCATAAC
>CAYUNP010000447.1:0-2435 GCA_964446085.1 uncultured Pirellulaceae bacterium | reverse complement strand
CGTGAATGATTGCACAGAACAATCTTGGGTAATCGGCGGTTAATGGTAAGGTATAATGGCATAAGCTGATCCGATGGGCAGAACTTTGGGTCAAGCATACATCCTTAAAAACTGCATTTTTTTTTCATTGAATTATTTGGAGCGAACTATCTATGAAGGTTCGACAAAACGGTTTTACGCTCGTAGAGCTTTTGGTAGTCATTGCGATTATTGGAATCCTCATCGGCATGCTACTCCCCGCGGTACAGCAAGTCCGCGAGGCTGCTCGAAGAGTTGAGTGTGCCAACAACAGCCGGCAACTCGTGCTGGCGATGCTTAATTATGAAAGTGCTAATCAGCGTTTTCCACCAGCAATCAATTCAGAGTCTTCGCGTGGACGCGCGGACGCTCCGCCAATTATCGCCCGCCCCAGTACTCCGGGAGATGGCGTGCAGCAGGGGTGGGGGTTCTTCATCCTTCCGTTTCTGGAGCAGGCCCCGTTGTCGCAGCAATACATATCGGCAACTGGAAATGGAGAGGTTGACTGGTTCTTGGTCGAGAATGGCGATGGAGACCTTGTGGCTTCCGCAGTCATCCCCGCATTCATCTGTCCTAGCGACGCGAGTCCAGATGGCGATTTCAACTTCAGCCTCACGCACGAGTCCGCTCCTGCTGGTCAGATGTACGGCAAGGCCAACTACGTTGCTGCGATTGGTGCCGGTGATCATGTGGAGACTCGTCGGACTACCGGCCAAATCACTTGGGGCATCATGGCCACAAATTCTCGAACTACCTTCGCTGACATCAGAGATGGATCGAGCAACACGATCATCATTGGTGAGCGGTCGAGTCGGACTGAAGAAGCGTCCGGTGCAGTTGAGAGCGAAAGAGTTGACGCGTTCGGTGCAATTTGGGCGGGAAGAATCCTCAACAGTCGCCGTAACGAGCGAGGACACTTTTCGAACGATACATGCGTTGGTCGCTTGACGACAGGCGACGATTCCCGAAGTTGGGGTGTCAACGGCACTCGATCATCTGACGGTCTTGTAAGCAGCTTTCACCCTGGCGGTGGCCACGCAACGTTCTCTGACGGTTCGACTCACTTCTTGAGTGATAACACGACGCTGGAGACGCTCAAGCGTTTGGCTGCCATGGCCGACGGCTCGGTCGTCCAAACTGATTTCTAAATTTTGAGTGTTGCTGGTTTAAGAATATTTCAAGGTTCGATTTGTTAAGTCGAACCTTGTTTTACTGGTGTGAATCCAGAGGCTATACTGAAGCAACCAAATCATTGGTTGCTTTGGCCTTGGCCAGCGTTTTTCAGCGTTAACCTCGGTGAATCCTGCTCGGATCAAACGTTGTCGGGCGGCAAGTTTCCAAGTAATTGAATTGAGAAAAGTCAACGAATGAGTAAGTTCTCTAACCTGACAGTCGCCTTTTTCGGCATCGTGATTTTGTCAATTTCTGGATGTGGCGACTCGTCGGTTGTTCCTGTATCTGGCAAAGTGACCGTGGCTGGAAAACCCGTCGCGGGAATCAGGCTGGTGTTTTCTCCCAAGCTCGTCGGAGCCGAGGGAAGTGATCCCGGGCCTTGGTCTTCAGGTTTGACCAACACCGAAGGTGAGTTCACATTGAAGACTCGCAACAAGGATGACGGGGCGGTCATTGGCAAGCACACCGTGGCGTTTGTATACGATGACATCGGAAATATTGACACTTACAAAGAGCTGTTTCGAGAAGCCCGGCAAGAAGGTGACCAAGAGGGTATGGCGGCAGCCAAAAAAGATATTGAGGATTTCCAAGCGAGGCAGAAAACGCGCCCGAAATCTTCTGGTGACTACACAGAGGATTTTGAGGTTCCTCGAGGTGGAACCGATCAGGCCAATTTCGATTTGCCGAACTAGATTTCTGTAACAGCTCGCGATATGGAATGCCTGTTGGTTCAGCACGCCATCAAAGCTTGCAACACGCCCCCGTATCCATTAAGAATCTTCGCCTTCTGAATACTCGTTCCGCAGTCCTCGGTCGATCGCGGCAGTCATGGCGGCAACATCTAAATGACCTCCAACAAACTCATTGATTCGCTCCGCCGTACCAGTGGGATCCGCCAGCGCGTCGTGGTAGCCGATAGGCAGCACTACCAGTCGTGAAGGATGATTCTTGGCCCACAAGGCAAGCCGTTGATACACTCGTGAAAGCTGGGCCAAGTAGGGTGGAATGAAGCACTTTAAAGAGCTTTTGTTCGTCAATTATATTGTTAAAGACGATGTTATGAGGTAGACTGAGGGTGGAGTAATCTCATCAATTTATCTTCATTACTTAGGTCTTTTTAATGCTTAGAACTATATTGGCCGTTTTGTTGGCGCTGCTTGTACTGCCTTCAATCGCTGAGGCTCAGCGGACCTTCGATGTTTATATCCTTGCTGGGCAGTCCAACGCGGATGGACGAGGGTTGG
>CAYUNP010000446.1:0-2439 GCA_964446085.1 uncultured Pirellulaceae bacterium | reverse complement strand
TTGGAAATCGCGACGCACCTTGATCGCGTTTTCCATATATTCATACAGCTTGCGAATCGGAACGCGGCGGGTGCCTTCGTTTTGCGGCAGTGCACGCATGCGATGGATGCCGGCAGGTTTGAGTTCCACTTTCTTTTTGTCGTGTTGGTAGTCAAAGTCGACGGACTCGGCGAAGTTCTTTGCGTGCTGGGCGGCCCAACGAAAACAGAACTCGGTAATCTTCTGTTCTTCGGGGTCGAGAATTCCAATGATCAGCGGCGTGCGAGCTTCGTCAATCAGAACGCTATCGACTTCGTCAACGAGGACGTAATGCAGTTCCCGATGTAGCAGTTGTTGTGAACGCTGTCCCGAAGAAAGCGCAAGGCGGTCACGGAGGAAATCGAATCCGAATTCCTTGGCGGTGCCGTAAGTGATGTCTTTGCGATACGATTTTTTTCGAATGACCGGATCGGTTTCGCTGGTGATGACCCCAGATGAAAGTCCCAACGCCGCGAAGACGGGGCTCATCAGTTCGTAGTCACGATTAGCGAGGTAATCATTGACGGTCACAACGTGAGAGCCGCGTCCTGCAAGTGCGTGTAGGTACGCTGGCATTGTCGCGGTGAGTGTTTTGCCTTCGCCCGTTTTCATTTCGGCGATGCGACCTTTGGCGATTTGCATCGCGGCGAAGATTTGCACGTCGTAGGGAACCATATCCATACTGCGCCGGATGGCTTCGATGACGATCGGGAATGCTTCCGGGATGAGTTTCTCGATTGGTTCACCGATCGACGCGCGGTACTTCAGCGACAGTCCTGATTTGCGGAGCTCTTCCGCAGACACGTTAACGAGCGGTTTGGCTCGTCGGCGAATCTTTTGGATGAGTGAGAATTCGAGAGCGCGGTTCAAGTTGTCAGTTGGATAGGTAACGTTGAATGGAATTGACGCACGGCGTTTGTAGTCCCGCCTTTAGACGGAAGCATGCGCACTGTTTGGCAAGTGTAAGCGGTAAGGCACGAGCCGCCGGTTCGTTGCGCGATCTACCGGCGGCTAGCGCCTTGCCGCTCACAATTCGTGCAGCATCATCGTAAAAGTCGTGTTGTCAATCAGCACCAGTGGTTTGTCAGAGTTGATTTGACCCGTCGATCGGGTGCCGTGCTTAAGCAAGCGTAAACACCATCAATTCAGCTTTGTCGAACCACTAGGAGCAAGGGGCGAATTCATCCAGATTAGCCTGCGAGACCGCATGCGGGCAGCTCCACACCAGAAAAAACAGAGCTTCGCGACACCAGCGTCCGACTGGGTGGCCTTTAACGAATCCGGCACCCTTGGCCGCCACCAAAGCCGACTGGGTGGCACGCAAAGCGAGACTGTTGGCACGGGATCGAATTTCAGCGGCAGTGACTTCCGTGCTGCCGTCGGTTGCAGCAAACAGTTCCTGGCAAAGTGTGTTCAGCTCCTGTCGCAGTGCCGTCTGTGCGGGCGCCAGATCCTCACGATGTTTCGCTTCGGATTCGATAAAGTCGATGGCTGCTTTGGAAAGTCCCAGAGCGAGCACAGACGTTTGCAGTCCCCCTGCACCTCCGCCGTTTCCGGTCAACACGTTTTCGATTGGACCGGCGACGATGTTGGATTTTGGAACGACGACATCGTGTACTTCAACGGCGCCGGTGTGGCTGGAGGAAAGTGCAATCAGGTCAAAGCCATCTTTGACGTTGACGTTATCGTCCTTCGTTTTGGCCAGGAAAAGAACTTCACGTCCATCCGTGGTTCCAGATTTGCCGATCATCGACCCGCCCATCAGGATCCAGTCGGCTCCATTGCCTCCAGTGACCCACGGGCTCTGTCCGTTAACGCAAAAACCGTTGTCAGTTTCAGTCGCAGAGAGTACCGGCTTTCCCAGATGTTGACGACTGGTGGTGAGATGCGAAATACCGACGGTCGCCGTTTGACTTCCTGAGAGCAGCGGTTCAAGCAATCGTTGTTTTAGTTCTTCGTTTTCACAGCCCGCGATTCGACGCAGCGCCGCGACGCGCTGTGTGAGAATAAAGGTCACCGTCAGATTCGCTTTGCTGAGTTGCATGTAGCCTTTGGCGATGTCCGTCGATGACCAGCCGAACCCACCCTGCTCTTCGGAAACGAACCAGCGAAAGAATCCAGCTTTGGCACATCGCTGCAACGCCTCTTCGGGCCACGTTGAATCATCGGGCAATGATGCAAGGAAGCCGCAAAGTTCATCCAGTTCAGTATTGTCGGGCGTGTTGATCAACGAATTCATGGGCGACGATGAGGTATGAGACACCCATCCGCAACGGAGCGGACGATGTTGGTGTTGCGACATCTTACCAATGGATCGCTGCTTGAACAAAGAGTGAGACGATGATACCTCAGAATTTTGAACCGCGAATGAACGCAAATAGACGCTAATGTTCAGCACGGATTCCCTTGATTGCGCGAACT
>CAYUNP010000445.1:0-2443 GCA_964446085.1 uncultured Pirellulaceae bacterium | reverse complement strand
ACGGTTCGGAGAACCGAGCGACATTGTCGCTCAGCTTTCCAAGCTGATAGCGCTGAGGGTAGAAACGCTCACCAGGAAACACGGAACCGCCGAGAACCACTTGATAATTTTACAACGATCATGATTGAGCAACGATTTTTTGGACATCCCGAATCGCCGCTGTTTGGTGTTTACCATCGGCCACGCGGTTCGCGCGTGCACGCAACGAACCGGGCAGCAATCATCTGCCCGCCAATCGGCCAGGAGTACAACCGAACGCACTGGACGCTACGTTTGCTTGCCAATCAGGTGGCCCGCAAAGGCGTCCATGTTCTGCGCATGGACTATCAAGGCATCGGCGATTCAGCCCAATCAGTAGACCAAATCGAAAGCCTTGCCTGCTGGCGTCGCAACATCGAACAGGCAATGGATCACCTGAAAAAGGAAACGGGTGCAGAGACCGTCATGCTCATCGGCCATCGCATCGGTGCATCGCTTGCGGCTCAAGTCGCCATGCAGCGTCCTGATGTGAACGGCCTCGTCGCCTGGGAGCCTGTTCTCCACGGCAAGCAATATCTTGACGCATTGAGAAAGATGCATGCCACGATGCTTGATCTGTGGGTTTGCAAAATGTCGACGCCCAACGATCAACAAGTCGAAGAAATCCTGGGCTCGCGATATCAGCGCAGCCTTGTCACCGACATCGATCAACTTGAAGTGAAACTCGAACAAGTCATTCAACCACAACTGATCACTGATTTAACGGCAAACATGAATTTGTATTCGCACCCTCAGGATGGCAACCAGTTTCTCATCGAAGACGAAAGAGCCAGCACCTGGTACGACCTGAATGAACTCGAGTCGGCTTACCTTCGACCGGAAGCGATGCGACAGACCGTTAAAAAAATTGACGACATGTTTGCCAGGCTCGATCGGTTCGGAGTGCTTTCCCGCGAGCACACAACTTCGGAGACGGCACAATGAAAGAAACCGTTTGCAACTTTGGTCCCGATGATCGCCTGTTTGGAATCCTGACCACGCCCGACGAAGACGTTCGCGTTGATGACGCTCCGATCGCATTGATTTTGAACGCCGGTATCGTCCATCGCGTAGGTCCGTTTCGAATTCACGTCGACATCGCACGTCAGCTCGCAGCAGCCGGATTCTCGACACTGCGACTTGACCTTTCCGGGTTGGGCGACAGTTCCCCGCGAACCGGAAAGATTGCTGTCGAGGACCGCGCCGTGCTCGATGTCAACGACGCAATGAACTTTCTGGAAACGGAAACGGGTGTCAACAAATTTACTCTCCTGGGACTTTGCAGCGGTGCCTACAACGCTCACCGTGTCGCCGTGAAAGACAAACGAATTGTCGGCGCTGTGTTTCTTGACGGAATCGTTTTTCGTACTGCCGGATTTTACTTTCGCCACTATTGGCGCATCTTCCGTTTTCGATTTTGGAGAAACGCGATCAAGCGGCGACTATTGCAAAGATCCACCGAAGTGGACGCCGCGGCGAATGCGCTGTGTGAAACCGAATTCTTCGATGCGAATCTGGATCAGGACGCCGTCGTCAAAGAAGTCAAACTACTCGCACAGCGAAACGTTCAAATGCTGTTCCTGTATACCGACGGGTACGATGACATCGTGGGACGTTCCCAGTTCAAGGAAATGTACGGTCTTCAACCGGACGACGGACAACTGCAGGTCGAATACTACCCAAAATCAGAGCACACATTCCGCTTAATCGAAAACCGCCGCGCGGCGTGCACGCGAATCGCCGACTGGATCGTCAGCCGATTCGCCTATCAAGCTGTCGCTAACTAGCCAAAGCCCAACTGTTGTGACCGTCTCCAGCCGAACAACCCGTTCAGCTGAGCCTCTCTCGCGCTGATTGCGAGTGAAATTGGTCTTCATCAGGGAATCAATTTCAGCGTTTGGACTCCTCAGACGATCAAGAACTACGACGACAATTCGTCCAAAGTGTCTAGTGGTTCGCTCTCAATACATGAGCATAATATTCAAATCGTTTCTGGTCGGAACAGGCGCATTGATTGCGACGCTTTCGATGATCCTGTTCATCGTACCGCTCTTTGGGGAGCCGTATCAGGTCTCGATGTTTATAAACGGAATTATCGGCTGCTACTCAATCGGAAGTCCCGTCTCATATTACTGCATGAGGCAGACCGAAAAGTACAAAGCCGCACTGGCGAGAGAAGAGGAATTGCACAAACAACTTCTCGACGCTCATCAGCAGCTGCAGACGCGATCGCGGCTCGATATGATGACCGGTCTACTGAATCGCGAGACGTTCTTCACAGAGCTGGAAAGTCAAAAGGAACAGATTCTCGATCAAACTTCTTCCGTCTTTCTGCTGGACATCGACAACTTCAAGCGGATCAATGATACTTGGGGGCATCAAGCTGGCGATCGGGCGTTGGTCCAGATTGCCAGTACGATTCTCG
>CAYUNP010000444.1:0-2450 GCA_964446085.1 uncultured Pirellulaceae bacterium | reverse complement strand
CTTGGCATCGCCCAGCAACATCATTGTGTTGTCCAGATAGAAAAGCGGATTGTCGGCGCCTGAGTAACCGGTTCCCATCGAGCGTTTGAAAACGATGACGTACTTTGACTTCCACGCTTCCAGAACAGGCATGCCGTAAATCGGACTGTCGGTATCCGTCTGAGCACCAGGATTCACGATGTCGTTGGCACCGACAACAAGCACCACATCCGTTTCGGGAAAGTCATCATTGATCTCGTCCATCTCCAAAACCAGGTCATAGGGCAATCTGGCTTCGGCCAACAAAACATTCATGTGCCCGGGAAGTCGCCCCGCAACCGGATGGATCGCGAAACGAACCCGAGTGCCCTTTTCCTGAAGCCTTTCCACCATTTCACGGATCGGATGCTGAGCCTGAGCGACCGCCATTCCGTACCCCGGGATGATGACGACTTCTTTGGCTTCGTCGAGTAACGCAACAAGGTCGTCTGCGTTGGTCGTCTGATGGGTCTTGTCGATATCGACATTCGCCTTGCCGGACGAGCTTCCGCTGCTTTCGGTTCCAAAGCCGCCCAGGATCACGCTGATGAACGAACGATTCATCGCGTGACACATGATGTAACTCAGGATGGCACCGCTACTGCCAACCAGGGCTCCGGTGATGATCAACAAGTCGTTGGACAGGATGAATCCCGTCGCCGCAGCAGCCCAGCCGCTGTAACTGTTGAGCATCGAGACGACGACCGGCATGTCGGCTCCGCCAATGGCCATCACCAGGTGAGCGCCGAAGACAAACGAGATCAACAGCATCAAAAGGATCGCTGCCAACATTGCCCCGAACGAAGCCGTTGCCAGAAACCACCAACCCAACAGAGCACAAACCACCAGCATGGCCACATTGATCCAGTGACGACCGGGAATCATAAGCGGCTTGGAGCCAATTCGCCCATCGAGCTTTCCCCAGGCAATCACACTGCCGGTAAAAGTCAGCCCGCCGATGAAGACACCCAGAAATATCTCGATGCGATGAATCAGATCGTGCGGCATCCAGCCTGAACTTTCCGCGTCGGCTTCTGCAACGTGATGAGGATCTACCCCGGCAATGAAAACGCTTAGTCCTACCAGGACCGCCGCGAGCCCGACGAAGCTGTGCAAAATCGCGACCAATTGCGGCATCGAAGTCATTTCGACTTTGATCGCCAGCCACGCGCCTGCCGCACCGCCAATGATCAACACTGGAATCAGCAACCCAAGTCCGGCGGTGACTCCGGAAAAGAATGCGGCGCCGATCGCCAGCACGATGCCGATAATCCCCAGCCAGTTACCACGTCTGGCGGTTTGATGTTGGCTCAAGCCACTCAAACTCAGGATGAAACAGACCGCTGCGATCAACCAAATCAACTGCACTGCTGAATGCATGTTCAACCCTGCTTCCTGAACATGCCCAGCATGCGATGCGTGACCAAAAAACCGCCGGCTACATTAATCGTCGCGACAAGAACCGCTGCTGCCGCCAGAAGTGAACTGGCTGAAAAAATGGGCGACACGATTTGCAGCATGCCGCCGATCACAATGATTCCACTAATCGCGTTGGTGACGCTCATTAGCGGAGTATGCAACGCCGGCGTAACGTTCCAAACCAGTTGCCAGCCGACGAAACAGGCCAACACGAAAACGGTAAAGTGCGACACGAATTCAGGCGGAGCATTTTGCCCGATCAGCCACAGCAACACGAACATCAGCACTCCAGCGATGCACGTCCAAACAAGATGACTTTTGGTCGATGGTTTGGCAATTTCCTGCGGTTCGGTCGTTTTTTCGGAGGCTGTCGGGGTCGGCTTGGGAGGCGAAGGTGCTTCCAGTTTCGGCGGCGGATACAGCAGCTTGCCTTCGTGCGTCACGGTTGATTGCTGCACAACGACGTCGTCAAAGTTAACCAGCAGGTTGCCGTCCTTTTCCGGCGTCATGTCAGTCAGCAAATTGACAATGTTGTTCGCATAAAGATTCGACGATTGAGTCGGCAAGCGCCCTGGCAGATCTTTGTAAGCCAAAATCTTCACGCCGTTAACAACATTCTTTTCACCCGGCTTTGTCAGTTCGCAGTTGCCGCCCTGCCTCGCCGCCAGGTCGACGATCACGCTACCGGGCTTCATCGACTGAACCATTTCTTTGGTGATCAGTTTGGGAGCCGGCTTTCCAGGAATCAGGGCCGTGGTAATGATGATGTCGATTTCTTTGGCTTGCTCAGCAAACAGAGCCATCTCGGCAGCGATGAATTCATCGCTCATCGTTTTCGCATAGCCGCCCTCCCCTTCTCCCGACTCTTCGAAAGTCAGTTCCAGGAACTCGGCGCCCATCGATTTGATTTGGTCCTTCACCGCCAGTCGCGTATCAAAAGCTCTCACGATCGCGCCAAGGCTCTTGGACGTGCCGATCGCCGCGAGTCCCGCAACGCCGGCACCGATGACGAG
>CAYUNP010000443.1:0-2480 GCA_964446085.1 uncultured Pirellulaceae bacterium | reverse complement strand
TCGCGGAACCAGTCGAGGGAAAGTTGTTCGAGTTGGTCTTCTGTAATCATTGAGACGGAATTTTCAGATTCGTTGCGTTCATCAGTCTTGATTTGCGGTTGGTATGGCCGATACTTAAAGCATCTTTCCTACCATGCTGTAGGAGTAGAACCGAAGCCGTCCCTCTGGGGCGGCTTCAGCCGTTTTGAAGGGTAATTGTCCCTCCTTCATTGTTTTGTCCGGTCATTGCTTCAAGCGGTTTGCGCCTAAACAAGAAATGCCGTGTTTTCAGGGGTTTTGTGGTCACATCGTCCATTTCGGCGGTTTGCGCCTAAACAACATCTAGGCCCAAAATGGCAGGTAATCCCTATATCTTGTGGATGCTGCATTCGGGTCTCCGAGCTTGATTAAGTCCGCTTTCAGTGTGTGTTTGAGCACTCTCGAAATCGTCTCCGTCTTTTTGTCCGAAAGTTGAAAGCGATTCCGAAGTGTCTGGTTCGTCATCTTTTCGTTCATCACATACTTCAAGCAGCAATGTTGGTAGCAAGCTCGAATCCGATCCTTCTTGTCCATGTCATCAAACTTCTTGTACGCGAACATCACGACTGAAGTGTGAACTTCTCCAACGCGAAAGTCAGGTGCCGGAAGTTGGAACGCTTCCGCCGCAGTGACGACTTTGTCGATGCCGCTGCTCTTCTCTTCGCAGATGCCAAGGCGACGCATCAGGTCAGCCAGCTTTTCGTTCCGTGACTTGTATTCGTCGATAAAGCGATCGGTCGCAATCAGAGGGATACCCGGATTGGAAACCTCCAACCGGTCAGAATAAAGCTCGATGCGTACCGAGCTACCGGTCTCGTTGAAGTCCTGATGTATCATGGCATTCGCAATCAACTCGCGAATTGCGACCGTTGGAAACATCTTCACTTCCTTGCGCAGCGCTGTCGCGAGAACTTCATTCTGTTCCACATGACTGGCAACGAAATCGACAAGTCCCTCGAAACCGACAGCGAACCCTTTGCCGCCAGATTGATCGAGCCGAGTATTCAGTTTGTTATTGCCTTCATATTGAATGAACCGTGGAGCACGCCGCGAGAATCCATCAAACTCATTGACATCCTTGGCGAAAACAAGTGCTCCGAGATTAGTGATGTCCCACGTCCCGTTTCGGTCAACAATCAATCCTTCTGACTGAAAACGTTCAAGAACACCGCTGCGTTCTGTTGGATATGCAATTTCGAGCAAATCGAAATAGCACTGAGTATCGAGCAGTCGCACCACATCATCGGCGGAACAATCTTTGGCTGCCGTTTCCTCAAGCCATTCCGGTTGGCCTTCATTGAAAATCTCTCGCAGACGATCTTCGGTCATTACTGGAGTCGCTTCTCCAACCCGCATGAGGTACTGACCCTCAAATTGGAATGCGGTTCCTTTTGGCCGGGAAGGGATATGAAAAACCAAGACACGGCCATCGGGATGTGGTGGATCGAGTTCTTCGACGACCACCCGAAACTTCAGCTTGTTGAAAATATCCTCTTCGATCTTCGCGCGATTCGGAAACGCCTTCGATCCGACAACTTGTCGCGGAGGTTTATCAGTGATGCCGAACAGAATTTTGCCACCACCTTCATTGGCGATGGCTACGCATCGCTTGAAGAGTTTCGTGGTGTCGTACTGGGTTTCCGCCTTTTTGAACTCAAGCCAGTTATCTTCAGATGGACGAGCCATCATCGCGGCGAGTTCGGCCAGTGTTGTCCGCGTCATGTCAACGCCTCCTTGATCGCAGACTGGAATTCAAAACACAGAGGCACGGAGGACACGGAGTTTTGGTTCGGTGCTTGCTCTGTGATCTCTGTGCCTCTGTGTTTCAAAATTGTTTGGGTTTGGATCGTGTCGGGGTTTGAAACGCGGAGGCGCGGAGAGCGCAGAGGTTTTCTGCGGCATGTCTTCTCTGCGAACTCGGCGTCTCTGCGTTTCCAAATCATCACGCCAATGCCTCCTCCGCAAGTGTCAAAGCGGCGGGAACGGGAAGCTCGCCCGAGAGGAGTTGGGGAAGGAGCGTGTCGCGATGGCGTTCCAGTTTCGACGATTCCGCATTATGTCCGTTTTGGCATTCCCAAATTGAATTCACGGTGTCGTGAAATGATTCAAGCACCGACGCAGATGGTGCCAGAACGGCGAGCGACGAAAAATTTGTGACCGTTAGCTGCGGTTGAGCCGAGCCGGTGACCCTCGCACGAATGTCCGCTCCCTTCAAGAACTGCCGTAGATAATGTCGACAAAACCAAGGCTCTTTGGGAACAACGGTGAATGAATTGTTTGTGATGAACGCGCGGCCGTATGTTTGGTGGACCACACCCGAATTTGATCCACGACTTGTGACCAGAATCACCGGTTCTTCAAACATCGCGTCCGTGTAGTACCCGACGATTCCGGCGGCTCCGTAAACAGGAACCCCCGATTCAAGCCATTTCTTCTTGGGTAGGTTCTTGCCGTAGTTGATA
>CAYUNP010000442.1:0-2501 GCA_964446085.1 uncultured Pirellulaceae bacterium | reverse complement strand
ACGAGTTCACATGAGTGTCGGCGGTGATAAGCGCGTAGTCGCGAGCGTATCGACTTCGAGTGTGACCAAAAACGTCCATTAAGTTTCCTTGTCCTGGCTGTTGATATTTTCAGAAATTCGAATCAGTGAGTTGACCATCACCTGAAGCGCCACACAAACATCTTCCGGTTCAACAAACTCGTCCGGATGATGGCTAACTCCGTCGCGACAACGCACAAACAACATACACGATGGCGCGATCTGCGCCATGATCATCGCATCGTGCCCCGCCCCACTAACCATCGTTTTAACGGGCAATTCGGAATCTTCGATGGCTTCTTTAACGTTGGCAACCAGGCCATGATCCATTTGGGTTGCCGGAGTATGTTGCACCAGAGTCAATTCTGATTCAATGTTTCGGGACACCGCAACGGCCTCGATAGACTTTTTGATTTCTGCAAACGCCTGCTCACGAACATGATCCAGTTCGTGTCGCAAATCCAGCCGCAACTCCGTCCGGCCGCTGATTACATTGGTTAGTCCCGGACTCACATCGATGTTGCCAACGGTCGCAAAGAGGCCTTCCGTTTGTTGACCGATCGATTCTATTTCCAAAAGCAGTTCCGCGGCCGCCGCCAAAGCATCTCTCCTTCGGTCGTGCGGCACGGTGCCCGCGTGTCCAGCCAGTCCCTCAAGCACAATCGTTGCTCGTGTCTGGCCAGCGATCGCGTTGACGACTCCCACAGCAACATTTTCATCATGCAAACGTTCAGCCTGTTCGATGTGTGCTTCCATGAACCCGGCCAGCGGTCGGCCCGAGTAGTCGGCATCGGCAATGCATTCGACTTCACAACCAAAATCAGCCAACGCGTCCTTCATCGAAATCCTGTTCGAATCCAACTGTTGCAGAAACTTTGGCGTCAGTTGCCCAACGACGCCCAGGGAGCCAATGAATGGAAACTTGAATCGTACGCCTTCTTCTTCCGAGAACCCAACGACATGCACGTCGAACCCAAGGTCGATATCAGATTGACGAACGACTTCCACGGCAGCCAAACCGAGGATCACCCCCAGCGTTCCATCAAAACGACCGGCATCGATAACGGTGTCCAAATGCGAACCGATCATGAAAATCGGGCGATCCGGTTTTCCGCTGGTGAACTGGCCAATCAAATTTCCAACTGGATCAAGTTCACAGTTCATGCCCGTGTCACACATCCAATCCGCGAGCGTTTCATGTGCTTTCTTCATGGCGGGCGAGCAGAAAGTACGCGTCAAACCCACGGGTCGATCGGAAACTTCTCCCAGAATGTCACATCGCTCAACGGCTCGATCCGCCGCGGCGCGAACAATGGCACTATCGATTGAAAAAGAATCGGAAGGCATAACAGACAGTGGTTCGAAACGGAATTTGGCAATGCGAGTCGTCGAGACAACGCGTTGTCGGTATATTGGAAGGGTTGTTGTCGAAGTTAAAGGACACGAATGCGGGACCATATCTTACTGTTTGTCAACGGCCAGCAACATCGCATAGACGGTGCGGATGCTTTTCTGACGTTGTCCGACTATCTGAGAAAGCAACTTGGACTTTGTGGAACCAAAATCGTTTGCTCCGAAGGCGACTGCGGTTCCTGTTCCGTTCTGTGTGGCTCGGTGCATGAGAGATCTGCCGACACTGTAAAGTATGTACCGATCGATTCCTGTATCCGTTTTGTCTATCAACTCGATGGATGCAACATTGTCACCGTCGAAGGCCTGGCTCAGGAAGGCAAACTTAACGGCGTCCAACAGGCCATGATTGATTGCCATGGCTCTCAGTGCGGATTTTGCACGCCCGGCTTTGTAGTCGCCATGACCGGAATTCTGGAAGATCACGACCAGCCGACCGAATGCCAATGGCGTCGTGGGCTGACTGGAAATCTCTGTCGCTGCACGGGATACACGCCGATTGTCGAAGCAGGAATTGAGTCCAGTAAAAATGGATCGCTCAAACTGAACGAACGATTTCCTGCTGCCGATTTTGCCGCGACAGAAGACACTGCCCAGGACGAAATCAAAGTCGAGCATACAAACGAAGGAGCCACTCAAACGGTTTACTCTCCAACTTCGATCGAACAGGCGACTCAATTTCTGGCCGACAACCCGGACGCAAAGATCGTTGCTGGTGCGACAGACGTTGGCGTGCAATTCAATAAAGGCTATTGCAAATCGAATGTCTGGATCGACCTGAATCGAATTGCATCGCTAAAGGCGTTGTCAAACACCGGCCACGCGATCGTTGCTGGCGCGTGTGCGACATGGACAGACATTGAAGCACTGATCGAAAGACAACTGCCACAATTTTATGACATCGTTTCTGTCTTTGGGTCGCCTCAAATTCGCAACGTTGGCACCATCGGAGGCAACATCATCAACGCCTCGCCGATCGCGGACTCGCTACCACTCATGTTCGTCACCGATGCAGAATTGCAACTGACCGACAAAGACAGCACACGGGAAGTCAACGTCAATGATTTCTATCA
>CAYUNP010000441.1:0-2502 GCA_964446085.1 uncultured Pirellulaceae bacterium | reverse complement strand
TGGAAATGGTAGAAACCAAATCACCTTCCTGGAATTCGTCGCCGCCAAATCTCAGCGTGCCATTCCCTTCAAATCCAAGGATGCGGATTTCCGCAAGTGAATCACCATCGACGTCCATGAATCCGAAGTCGGACGCCATGAAGGCGCGCTCTTCGTCTTCGGTCACCGTGACCGGAGCGTCAGTGCCAGTTGGAGCATCGTTAACTGGAGTGATGTTGACGGTGAGTGTGCTCTCCTGGCTCACCAATTGTTCATCGCTATCGTCAACGACTTCGAAACGAATCGTCGCAATGCCATCACCATTGTCATTGAGATCCGGCTGGTAGATCAACTGGCCGATCTGCGAAGCGGGAATGGAAATGGCAGAAACCAAATCGCTTTCCTGGAATTCATCGACGCCAAATCTCAGTGTGCCATTCCCTTCAAATCCAAGGATGCGGATTTCCGCAAGTGAATCACCATCGACGTCCATGAATCCGAAGTCGGACGCCATGAAGGGGCGCTCTTCGTCTTCGGTCACCGTGACCGGAACGCCGTTGCCAGTTGGAGCATCGTTTTCACCTTCGGCTGATATCGCCAGGGTATGCGTTCGCACCGTCGGTAGGCCGTTGTCAGTTGTTTCGACGGTGAGTTCAAAAATCGCTTCCGTTTCTCCGGGTGGAAGCAGGACTTCGAGTGTGTCAATGTTATCCAGATTGCCAATGAGATTGAAAACCGTACTACCATCGAGCGGCGTGCCGTTCACAAAAACGACTGTTTCGGGTGGTAATCCCGAGATCTCCAAATCGTCAATGCGGTCGCTGGCACCGGCCAGAATCTCAGCAGTCAGGTTGAGTGGAATTCGTTCACCGACGGCCCCGGTCGATGCTGGAAGGAAAGTATTCCCAACGACGTCGAGTCCCGCTTCGCCACTGTTGGTAGTCCAAATTGCCACAATGGTATTTGAATCCTCAACATCACTCGAGGTAGGCAACTCATTGCCTATCTGCAGGACCGTCAGTGCCACTGCAGACTGACTGCCTGCCGAATCGTTGGAAAGAACTTGTCTTTCTCCAACAAACCCAAACTCCGCATCAAAACGTTGTGAAGCAACACTCTCGGTGGTTTCGTCAATCCCTGCATCAGTAAATGCTACCAGAAAGCTTCCATCTGCCAGTGCAATCACACTCGGGTCACTTAACACCGAGTCGCTCTGCGCTACCCTGGTCACATCGCTCGCGGGAGTTCCGTCCGAATTGAGAACAACTCCTGTAATGGAATACTTTCCATCCCCGTCATCTGAATTCGATTCACTCCAGACAATCGCAACGTCGTTGTTGTCAAGCACAGCGATCGAAACTGGAGAGTCAACATTGTTTGCCAGTTCAACCACATCCGTGGTAGGTATTCCATTGACATCAAAGAATTGCACTTCGACATGAGAGCTGTCATCGGCCTCCACATCCACATTTCGGGCAACAACAAACCCTCCCTGATTCAGGGCAGCCAAAGTGATATTTTCTGTTTGGACTCCCGTGAGTGCAGGCGCCAAATCAATGTCATTGACGAAATCGTCGTGAATGACTCTGGCTCGCGCAAGATTGGTTGCACCATCTTCTGTCCAGGCAACAACAATTCCACCGTCTTCAAGTTCGATAACGCTCGCCTGACCCTGGTCACCAGGACCGCCAGCAAATATCTCAGCCGATGTTGCCGCAGCCTCTCCCTGTAGATCAACCAGGTCACCATCGACGTTGTATCTCGCGATCCACACATCGGTGTCGGTTCCATTGTGCTGGGTTGCGGTGACAATAAATCCGCCATCACTCAAGCCCGTGATCGACGGCATGGTTCTTTCATTTGAGTCGACGGTGTCGAAGAGCGTGATTTCCGGTCCAACGATCTCACTGTCGGCGTCAAACCGCTGAATCAATATCTGTTCACCGGAAGTAGTGACCGAGCGCCACGCAACAACGTAACCACCATCTGTCAGCGACGTGATAGCCTGCTCTGATTGATCGCCGTCAGTTGAAGTGTTGATGGGGAAATCGTTTTCGAAGACGTTGAGTAGGCCATCTCCACCACCAATCAACACATCGTCGGCTCGTCCTTCGACGTTAAGGGTCAAGAAAGCCGCACTCAGAATTTGATCTTCGCCGATAGCGCGATAACTGAATGTATCACCGTTGACTATCTGATTGATGTTCGGCTCGTAAACGAGAAAGTTCAGTTCCTCGGCGGCAATAATTTGCCCGACCGTGACTTCTTCTGCCCGAAACAGGAGCCTGCCAAGGGCAGCATTTGGCAAACTTGAAATCTCGATGGCGCTCAAGTTTTCTTCTGTCTCTTCGGTCACAAAGTCCGTAGCTTCGAATCGGAAAACTCCGTCTTCCTGCAGATTAACAGTTCTGTCCGGGCTAATCTCAAGTGGATCAGCCGGGTCGGGCGAACCAAGCAGACTAACTGCATCGATCGCTGATTCCGATTCCGCAACACCACCAGTGACGTTTTCTCCGTCTCCAT
>CAYUNP010000440.1:0-2504 GCA_964446085.1 uncultured Pirellulaceae bacterium | reverse complement strand
ATCAACAATATCCCGGACGCCACGACTGAAGGTGAGTACACCTACACCGATGCGTCTGGTGTTGTTCAGACCGTTTCTCCAGGCGATTTGCTGACTCCTGAAGAAGCGGCCACGTTGATGTTTGTTCCTGTGATGGACTTTAACGGCACCGTGACCACTGTGATGTACACCGTCACTGATGTTAACGGTGAGACTTCCGATGCCAACATCGACATCACGATCACGCCGACACCCGATGCGGTCGATGACGACTACGTAACCAATGAAGACACACCTGTGGCGCTGGATCCATTGTCCAACGATGACTTGGGTGCCGGTGCGGACAGTGTCGAGGTTCTGAATGTTCCCGACGCCGCGACCGAAGGAACGCTGACTTACACCGACGACCTGACTGGCGCGATGATCGTTGTCTCTCCGGGTGATGTACTGAGCACGACTGAAGCCGCTTCGTTGATGTTCAACCCGGTTACGGACTTCAACGGACCGGTTACTCCGATCGGCTATGAAGTCACCGACGTCAATGGCGAGACTTCTGAAGCCGTGATCGACATCACCGTGACTCCGACTCCGGACGCGACCGACGATGACTTCGTGACCAACGAAGATACGCCAGTAGCGATCAATCCGATTCCAAATGACGACGATGGAGCCGGTATTGATTCGGTCACAGTCAATAACGTTCCCGATCCAGCGGTTGAAGGTGAGTTGACTTACACCGACGCGGCTGGAGTTGTTCAGACTGTTGCCCCTGGCGATGTGTTGACTCCAGCCGAAGCCGCCACGTTGATGTTTGTTCCGGTTGAGGATTTCAATGGTGATGTTCCTCCAATCAACTACACACTGACCGACATCAATGGCGAGAGCTCGGATGCAGATATCAACATTACGGTCACTCCGACTCCGGATGCGGAAGATGATCCGTATGTGACCAATGAAGATACACCGGTTGCACTCGATCCACTGGCCAATGATGACCTGGGTGCCGGTGCCGAAAGTCTGACCGTCAACAATGTTCCTGATCCGGCAGTCGAAGGCGAATTGACTTATGTCGATGCTGCCGGGGTTACGCAGACGATCGCTCCTGGCGATGTTCTGACTCCAGAAGAAGCCGCGACCATGATGTTTGTTCCAGTGGAAGACTTCCATGGAACCGTGCCTCCGATCAATTACACCGTGACCGATGTCAACGGTGAGACATCGGATGCTGATATTCTGATCGAAGTGACTCCGACACCGGATGCGATGGATGATCCGTTCACGACCAACGAGGACACGCCGGTACTGGTGAATCCGATTCCAAACGATGACGATGGAGCTGGCATTGATTCGGTTACTGTTGACTCGATTCCGGATCCAACAACTGAAGGCGAGTTGACTTACGTTGACGCAGCGGGTGTGACTCAAACAGTTGCTCCTGGTGACGAATTGACGCCTGCCGAAGCGGCCACGCTGACCTTCACTCCGGTTGAAGACTTCAATGGAACGGTTCCACCGATCGACTACACATTGACCGATGTTAACGGCGAAGAATCTTCGGCGCAGATTCTGATTGACGTGACTCCGACTCCCGACGCTGAAGATGATGCTTATGTGACCAATGAGGATACTCCGGTCGCGGTTGATCCACTGGCCAATGATGACGTGGGAGCTGGAGCAGCTTCGGTCACTATCAACAATGTGCCGGATGCCACGACCGAAGGTGAGTACACTTACGTTGATGCTGCGGGTGTGACGCAAACGATTGCTGCCGGCGACGTGCTGACACCTGAAGAAGCTGCGACGATGATGTTTGTTCCTGTGGAAGACTTCACGGGAACCGTTACAACCGTGATGTACACCGTGACGGATGTTAACGGTGAGACTTCTGATGCCAACATCGATGTCACGATCACTCCGACTCCGGATGCAGTCGATGATGTTTACGGTGGTCTGGAAGATATGCCGGTTGCTCTTGATCCGTTGTCCAATGATGATCTTGGAGCCGGTGCTGAAAGCGTCACCGTCTTGAATGTTCCTGACGCTGCGACTGAAGGTGAGTTGACTTATGTCGATGAACTGACCGGTGCGACAATCACGGTTGCTCCGGGTACAGAGCTGACTCCGGCGGAAGCAGCGACGTTGATGTTTGTTCCAGTGATGGATTTCAACGGTCCTGTGACACCGATCGGTTACGAAGTGACTGACGTTAACGGCCAGACTTCCGAAGCAGTGATCGACATCACGATTACGCCGACTCCGGATGCGGTTGATGATCCGTTTACGACCAACGAAGACACACCAGTACTCGTGAATCCGATTCCAAACGATGACGATGGAGCCGGCATTGATAGCGTCACCGTTGACTCGATTCCAGATGCCACGACCGAAGGCGAATTGACTTACGTTGACGCTGCTGGTGTGACACAGACCGTTGCTCCTGGCGATATGTTGACACCAGCCGAAGCGGCCACGTTGACCTTCACTCCAGTGGAAGATTTCAACGGAACCGTTCCACCGATCGACTA
>CAYUNP010000439.1:0-2505 GCA_964446085.1 uncultured Pirellulaceae bacterium | reverse complement strand
CCAGGAACAAGAAGAGCTTTCTTGAAGCAGTCGAGTTTTCGCAGCCTTCGATTGGCATTTATGTACATCTGAGAACTGAGGACAGGAATGTTAATTTTTGGGATACGATCAAAGCCACCCCCAGCCTGACTGGTCTCTCTGTATTCCAGCCACCCGGAGGAATTTGTCCTCAGTTCACGACGGAACATCAACTCAAAAGTTTTCACTTGTACAAGGTGCCAGACGATCCTTCGGTTCTCAGTGAAGAGTTTTTCCAGGAGATTGCGAAACTCAATTTACTGGAGTGGTTCACGATCAGAAACAAACTCATCATTGGCAAAGAAATTTTGCCAGTGACGACGATGGCAGAGTTGGACCGCGTGGAGGTCGGCAACCTGGACGATGATGCCGCAAGCCTGCTGTTGGGCATGAATCTTTCAGATCTCAATATGTCGTGGGACTTTCTGTCGCCCGCAACGATAAAACGAATTCGAGCGCGTCGCTAATGCCCGGCCAGAAGGGATTTTCGGGTTGTCGCCAGGTTCTCCGAACCGCAGTCGTGGGATTTACGTCGCCCACGAGCTCGATCCAGTCATTGATTCTGCCGAATTGCAGCTTCTGTTTGAGCTGCGCAATACTTCGATTCTTCGCGTAATCTCCCATTGGACGTTTCAGATGGGAGCAAGCAATACCGCTGTTGTTTCGGGTACAATTCGGTATGAATTCAAAACACTGGCTTACGATCCTTTCTCTGGCAATGGCATGTTCAAGCTTGTCAGCGATTTCGGGCTGTGATCGAGGCGCGGGTTTAACTCAGCCCACTGCCGCGAAGAATCAGCCACGCATCAATCTCTACGGAGCACGGAAGCTTGATCCCAAAGTGGCACGGGCAGAAGTCGAGAGAGCCTGGAATAACTATTTGGCGTCGATGAACGTTGAAGCACCAGACGAACCCGTTGGGATGTCTGAACAGCAAATCGAATGGATCGAATCTGAAATTCGTCAGAAACTTCCGGCGGACCTAAAAGCTTTCTTGCGCGTTTCTCTTGCCAACGGGCAGTTCTTCAACGATGGATTCGAGTTCATGACAGCGGAAGAAGTAGTCGATTGGTGGAAGTTCATGGTCGAACTGAATTACTTCAACTCACCGGTGTTTGATGCTCCGGACCCAACCGGAGATGCAACCTGGTTCAAACCGTACCTCATTCCTTTGATGCGATACGACGTGTACGAAATTCACTTTGACATCCGGAATGGCAAAGTGATTGAGTTGATGGATGGTCCTTGCGGCGTGTTGGCAAACTCGTTGACAGAATTGTTGGATGAGTTGGCGGATCATCATCGAGCTGGCAGAACCGTTGGGACGTTGTCCGATGAAGGCAAAGAGGTTGGTTCATTCCTGAATTCGCAACTTTGGAATGTCTATGAAAAATAACCAACCTGCAGAACCAGCGCCAAAAGTCAGGCCCCGGATACGATTTCGACTGCGGCGATTTGGACTACGGGGATTCCTGTTAATCGTGACGGTTGTTTGCATCGGGTTTGGTTGGTGGTACCAGGGAATGACCCAAAATAGTCGTGCGGTCGAATTCCTGAATCGGGAAGACGTTTACTTTCGCTATTTTCGTTTCCGATTCAACAACTTCCCGGAGGTTCCAGAGATCAAAGCACCAGGTTGGCAACGCAGGCTGTTTGACGATGTGAACTTCCTGAAAATCAAAATGCTGGGAATGTCCGGTAAGCAAGCTTCCTCACCTGCGTTTTGGAATGCATTGAAAAAGCATCGACACGCGCTTCAAAACGTGGAGCGGATTGAGGTATGGTGCGAAGGAGCATCCATTTCAAGTGAATCCGTCGAAACGCTGTCTTTGATGTCAGGCTTACTCGCAATCGATGTCAAAGATGGGCATCCTTCGTCGAGTTGGTTGCAACAATGTCGTTCAGTGAAAAGCCTTCGCAGCCTCCGAATCGATTCACCGGGTTCTCCAGTCGATGCTCGAGACCTGATTGGGCTCAAACAAACCCGTGTGATTATGCTTTGTGAATGTGGGATTAGCCTTGATGACGCTGAGTATCTAAGAGACCAACTGCGTTCAACCATGATTGTTGTGGTGGAAAACAACGACTCGAATGTTTCAACTGATGATTGAAGTGCCGCTTCATTCCGCATGGGGATCGCTACTTTCCGGGGAAAGAACATCGCCACGAATCCTTGCTGGTGGGAACAATCTTTCGCAGTGCTGCCTGCGGGCAAACTTCGCGGCCACTTCCGGTGAATTTCCGGGAAAAAGACCTTGCAAAGCTGGTGTTTTCCGCGATATTGTCCGATCTCTGAAACTTGGCCTCGCCCGGTGAACTCCGTGTCGAGAGCCAGACTGGTGGAACATTTCCGCCAGAAACTCACCAAACGCTCAAAAGGAGCATTGAAGATGGCACGATATACAGGGCCCAAGGGCCGCATTAACCGTCGTTTGCAAGCGACAATCTACGAATCCTCTGGAGCAATCAAGGCTCTCGACAAGCGTG
>CAYUNP010000438.1:0-2530 GCA_964446085.1 uncultured Pirellulaceae bacterium | reverse complement strand
TCTCTGTTGCCTTTGTTCCCTCCTGTTCAAGCCAGCTGACTGCCCAGCGCAATGAACCAGCAAGCCATAAAGTTTCCAGGCACACAATTACATTCGATTGACATTGAAATTCTCTCAGCTGGTGACTTAAACGCTGCTCGTCGGAGTATATAATCTGCCTCTACCAAAGCTATTCTTTAGGACACCTTTTATGGCCATTGATTGTAATTCCAATCTCCATACTGATCGCAAAACATTCGTTACTCATCTTGAGTGTGCTTTAGAGGGGACGCGAGCCGACGCCGACACGATCCAAACACTGTCTCCTGCTGGGCGCCCATATTGGGTGAAATACGACATGGATGCGTTGAAGGCTCATCTGGATCGGGATGAACTTGATGCGCGCCCGAAGGACATGTGGCGCTATCGGGAAATGTTGCCAGTGCGTAAAACGGAGAATGTCGTCAGCCTTGGCGAAGCGGAAACTCCATTGGTAGCGCTGACCAACACCGCGGGCAAGCTTGGTGTCGACGGTGGCAATTTGATTGTCAAAGACGAGGGTCGGCTCCCAACGGGTTCGTTCAAAGCGCGTGGACTGGTGATGGCGATTTCGATGGCCAGGGAGTTAGGCATTACTCAAGTGGCAATGCCAACCAATGGCAATGCAGGTTCCGCGCTGGCAGCCTATGCCAGTCGAGCCGGGTTGGAGGCGATTGTTCTTTGTCCTGACAATACACCTGAGATCAATGTTCGGGAAATTGCCGCACAGGGTGCCCGCGTCTATCGGGTGAATGGGCTGATCGACGCCTGCGGAAAACTGGTTGGCCAGGGATGTGTCGAGCAAGGTTGGTTCAATTTGTCGACGCTGAAAGAGCCATATCGCATCGAAGGGAAGAAGACGATGGGTTTGGAGCTCGCCCAGCAAATGAGCTGGACGCTACCGGATGTTATCTTCTACCCGACTGGAGGCGGTACGGGTCTGATCGGCATGTGGAAAGGGTTCAACGAGCTCAAAGAGCTTGGCTTTGTCAGTGGAAAACTTCCGAAGATGGTAGCTGTTCAGTCAACGGGATGTGCACCGATGGTTCGAGCCTTCGAGGAGGGCGCTCGTCATGCGACGCGATGGGAGAACGCTGAAACAGTGGCCTCGGGGATTCGAGTCCCGGGCGCTGTCGGAGATTTTATGATTCTGGACGCGGTGCGGGAATCCAATGGATTCGCAATCGCGGTCACCGATGAGAAAATCCTTGAAGCCACCGATGCTGCGGCCAAAGCAGACGGATTCCTGATGTGCCCCGAAGGCGGCGCAACGCTGGCGGCTTACGAAAAGGCGCTGGCAGATGGATTGATCGACAAGGAAGAACGTGCGGTTCTCTTTAACTGTGCAACGGGTTTGAAGTATCCGATGCCGGAGGCGCCTCTGACGCTCGATAAGGCAGCCGAAATAGACTACGCAGCGCTTTGACGAACATCGCAGATTCTCTCAACAGTCCGGAAGGCCATGATGTTAGCTGCCGGATTGAGAACAATCAGAGGACCGTCATGTCGTCCTTTCGGGACTGGCGTTATGGCGCGGAACAGATCTGCCACTAATGAAAGTGGCAGGCTTACACCTGTCGAGCCTCCGGCTCTCAATCGCAATACTGGCGGTTCATGCAAGGCACTGTTTGGCAGTGCGATTCTTGTGATGAAAGCTGCTCACATTTGCCAAACGGTACCTGATAGAAGGCGTAGTAACCGTAGCAGTCTGTTCGTAGTATTGGCTTTAGCCAGAAATTAGTCGGTGGAAACAACAGTTCCAAAAATCACAACTGTCTCAAGATCGCAGTTGTGTTGACTGATTCATCATTTCGGTTTCGCAGAATCATGGTGATGGATCAAAGTCAGCGATCACCATCCGATGGTCGGAATTCTTCGTCGCGAAGGCCTGCGATGCGGAACATTTCAGGTTGCCATTGGTCCAGATTTGATCAACGCGAAACGCTAGCGCGTTCGGCTCATAGCGAAGTCCAACAAAACCAGCGCTGCGAGCTTTGCGCGAGGAACCAAGCTCTCGACGACTAAGAACTCTTCGTCGCTATGAATCCGGCCACCGCAAGGCCCCATCGAATCGATGTTCGGCAAGCTAAAAAGTCAGATGCTCCTGTTGGTCGAAACTTGGCGCCTCTCGTAGCATGGCAACCAGTTTGTCGACGTCACCCCGTTCTTGTCGCCAAGCCAAGTACGCTTCTTGGCTCTCAACTGAATCCCATACTTCGTGAACGTAAAACGTTTTGTCAGCAGGATCGGCTGAACAGGATATCAATTTGGCGCCTTTGAAGTTGGCCGTGTCGGGCAGGATGGCTTTCAAAGTCGCATGCAGCTCATCATACGTGTCCTCTTTGGCTTTGAACGTAACTGCGAATACTACTGACATTTTACTTCTCTCAGGTAATTGACTGCTCTTCTAAATTCTATCTGCATCAGCATGCCTATAGAATCCCAAATTCGAAAGTGCATTAGTGATCAACAACGATCGTCTAGAATTTGGAGGCTTAAATGAGCACCGCGC
>CAYUNP010000437.1:0-2530 GCA_964446085.1 uncultured Pirellulaceae bacterium | reverse complement strand
AGAAAGTCATCGGCTTTCCGGGCACACCGGTCACAGCACAAGAGCGACCACCTCGGAACGGTCCGATTGACCGATACTTCATCACATCCAACAGTGGATTTTTGTCATCATCCTTGTCCTGTTTGGCATGCAGGTCTGCGCTCAACGAGAACACGGCGACCAGAAGTGTGACAGCAAACAACGTAAACCGATGGCAATTGAATTGAGGCATTATGGGAACTCACAGGCTTGGAATTTTCGATCCATTAATCGTACTTCAACCTTATGGAATGTGTTGACAATCCAACACCCATTGCGGCGAATTGAAATCAGCAACGATTGTATCCCGGTTTTTATCGGGCATGAAGAACTATTGAATAAGCCAATCGTTTGCTATAATCGTGCAACCACTCACATGTGGATCATTTCCCGTCTCACATTTCAGCGGATCACTTCCATGAAAGTTTTTCCAATGCGTACCCTGTTCTGCGTGGCAATGGCTGCCTGCTTTTTGTTGCACGCTGGTCAGACGTTCGGACAATCGACCAAAAAGCAGACTGAAGACCCTGCGCCTCAGACTGAAGCCGACAAAACTGTGAACAATAACGGGGCATTCAACAAAAGCCCTGCTCCAGCACCCAAAACTGAAACTGGAGGCAACAAGAAAAAAAGTAACGCGTCCTTCAATCAGCTACCCGGTGGATCAGGCCCGAAGGGTAACGCAAGGTTCAACGCAGGATTCAATCGACATCCCGGTGCGGGCAATGCGGGCGTTCCTGGAACCAAAATGCCGACCACAGAAGAGCAACAAGCTGCTGCAAAGAAAAAATACGCTGAGATTTTCGCCTCCAAGAAAACCTATGAGGTTCGTCTTCGCAATAAATCAGTCACGATGAAGAAAGGCAAACTCATCGGCACGGCAATGCAAAATGGCCTGATCGTATTCGAATCCAACAGGGCTTTTATCGCGGTGCCGGCTGACAGCCTTTATGGGAGACTGGAAAAGAAACTTGAAGGGCAACTCAAAAGTGCCAAAGAGTATACGACGGAGTCGGGAATTGCATTCGACGACGTTAATGAACTGCCTGAAGACTGGGATCTGAAAATGGTGGGGGTCGGCAACCGCGAGAAGATCAAAATGTACATGCACAAGAAAGATATGGAAAAGATCAGAGCGAAGGCTGCCGAGGAGAAAATGATGAAAGACAAAAAAATGGATGACAAGAAGGACAAAGCAAAGACCACTGAGGCTGACAAATAGCTCTTTAACAGTCAGTCGGGATGCGAGAAAATCCCGGCTGATTTCAGTGGCGGTCGACAGCGTCTCAGGAAACTTTCTGAGGAATCTGTTTTCTTGAAATATTGCCCGGCCGCCAAACGTCAACCTGATAGAACATGAGCTGTCTATTCAGGTTGAAGTATGTCGTACGACTGGCGCGAAATAACGAAGCAGCACGGCCCGCTTGTCTGGAATGCGGTGTATCGGATTCTCCCATCGCACAGCGAATCGCTGGACTGCTATCAGGATGTAATGCTCGAAGCGTTCGAGCAATCAGCAATCAATGAAATCAAAAACTGGCCAGCCTTGAGATCGGAGTCAACTCGGAATCCGGGGTCGGTGATCGCCGCTTACGGAAAGCCGGAACGCGAAACCGAAGAGACAGTTCACTATATTCGACTGGGCTGGTTGTTCTCGGTTTTGGAAGGCGAGGTCGTTGGCTTCGAGGTTCAAGAACCAACGCCTGACCAAATCGAAATCATCGTCAACGAAGATGGGTCTTACACAACAACCGTAAAGTCCGAAGACGAGTAAGCACAACAAGCGACGCCGAAGTGCCAGAAAACAGGAGGCTTTTTGGCAACGCCTGAATGAAAACGGGAAGGGACTGTTGCCGCAGGGAAACGGCTTTGTGAAAGCTTGCCAGGCAAACTTTGGACTTTTCTATCCGTGTAGGCCGGGAAACTCCCAGCAAATCGGGGGCACAACTTTCCTGACTGGGCACATCGGCATGGATGTTGCATTCCTTCTGTACTGAGGTGGAGAAGAAGCCATTTTGATTCCTTTTCGCCTCACTCTCATCAGAAAACGGACGCAGACAGTTTACTTGAGCGATCCAAGTAGACTCGCATCCCAGGATTCGAAAGACGAACAGAATGCACAAAAACAAGAACTTCACCATTGTCGCGGCCGCTTTGACCGCAATGCTTTTCAGCGCTGATTTGACACAAGCTCAGTCAGTTGTCTCGTACGACAATCCCGTCTCGTATGACAGCTTTTCCCAAATCGAATGGATCGAGTCACCGGTTGTCGTCTATCAAAGTGAAATTGTTCCACTGGAATTCGCGACGACCACAGAATTCGTATCGACGACAGTTTACTCTACACCCATCACCACTGAGGTTGTCTTTGAAGAGGCCACCAACCCGATCTACGAAGTAGCTCCACCGAGTGAAGTTCTCAGCACTGCAGTCCAGCACACTGAAACCAAAACAGCCGTCCAGCCGGTTGCTCATTCGACAACCATCGAGACGCACCAACCAGCAGCACCAG
>CAYUNP010000436.1:0-2555 GCA_964446085.1 uncultured Pirellulaceae bacterium | reverse complement strand
GTATCGAACGTTTTCATCAACATCATATTTCGCATAACAAGCCAAAAGTTTGCAAGCTGATGGACTATCGAGTTGGCCGAGTGCCTTGATCAGTTCAATGCGAACCTGTGCGTTTTCAATCTGGAGCATTTGGTCGATCGTTCCCATCGCCTGCTCGGGATTGTCGCTCAACAGGAACAGGCCTGCACGAATCATTCGCTTGAGCATATCAATCCGGGCAACGTTGCGAGGATCAGATTTTCTGGCACCGAAAGGGTCGATTCGTTGGAGCACCGCTCCGAAAGAACTGGAGACCTGATCCAGCGTTTTCGCATCGTGATCAGAGAGGTGACAGGCATCTCCCATCGCCAGATCGAAGCCTTTCAATTCAGGCTTTTGTGGAAGCATGGAAAGCAGTGGCGCGATCGGCTGCGGTGGCGCGGCTGGTCGCCGTCGTCGGCGTTTGTTGCCTTTTCCAATTTGCTTTTTCTCCTGGATTCGCTGCTGCAATGCTGAAAATTGTTGATTCACCAGCGCCAATTCGCGTCTCTGCGTTGGGGATCGATCCTGGGCGTACAACTCTCTTCTGCGGTCGCTCAAATCCTGCTGTTGGGACACCATGCTGCCCAAATCAGTTACGCTGGCTACCTGATCAATCCACTTTCTGAATTCTTCGTTGCTGTCGAACATGTCGAACTGAGGTGCCTGTTCCAGTTCCAGTTTCAGTTGTCGACTGTCTTTGTTCTGAAACGTTGCAATGAACTGAAAGCGTTCGTCCGGATCCCGAACCAACTCGCCGTGTTCTTCGAGACTGTGTACCAATATGTCTGTTTTGACCAATTGAGCGAAATTCTGGTACAGCACAGAATCCGACTTTTTAAAATTTGTCAGATCGAATTCTGGTTTCAACAGTTTGTCGGTCACCAAAAGCGCATTTTTGGTCAGCTGGTCATTGAGCGAATTTTTTCTGTTGGTCTCTTCGGAGACAATCAGAAAGCCAAGCTGCCTGACATTTTTCTGCATGTCAGTTAGCTTCGGTTGCAGAGTCGCTGAATTGCTCACGAGTTCCCGAAATGATTTCCGCAGTTCCAGCCCCGCTTTAACCATTTCGTCGATTCCGGTGAAATGTTCTTCTAACCGAAAATCCGTACCAGAAATCGTCAGCTTGCCTTGCCAGGGCGTATCCAGAATCGGCGAGAAATAGTGAACGTGTTTG
This sequence comes from uncultured Pirellulaceae bacterium, assembly GCA_964446085.1. Lineage (GTDB taxonomy): Bacteria > Planctomycetota > Planctomycetia > Pirellulales > Pirellulaceae > Mariniblastus. Next base: position 1,360 of record CAYUNP010000436.1, on the reverse strand, counting down.
GCGACTTCGTGACAAACGCTTTTGAGGCCACCTTCCATGTTTCTGACCGGAATCTCTGAACAAAGTTTATGGCCTCTGATCCATGCCGTTGCTGTATTGGATTCGTCAAATTCAAAACGGAGATGCCAAAACGGCTCCAGGACTGCGGCGCTTGTTTCCGCAGAACGGGCCGACGTCGTCGAGGCAACTTCGGGCGTAGAGGGCGTGTGTTTGTCAATTTCGACTGTGGAAATGTCGTTGGCGACCTTTTCAGGCTCATGATTGGCAATTTCGATTTTGGTTGCTTCGCGCGGAGCTACGAAAGGTGCGGAACTTTCACCAGCTTTTTCAATCACGGCAATTTGATGCGATGGAGTAGCCGGGCTGTCAGTCGACATTGTTTTCCAGGCAACGAGGCCAACCAGTAACGAAGCAGCAGTAAAAACGGCCGCGTAGTGGAACTTTCTGGAAGGCTTGGTTTCAGAAGTGACGACTTTGGTTTGTGGCGCTGCCAATTCCTTCAGCGATGGAGCGGCCACACCAAAAAATGATCCGTTGGTTTCCTCGCCAACGGGAGCGATCTCTTCTGTGCTACAACCGAGCCTCGACTTTACACGTTGGAGAAATTCTTCCCCATCGTCTTTGGATTTGGCCATCGTGTGCAGTGACGAATCAATCGCCTGATCTTCAAAGTCCATTCGTTCGAATTCGGGATCGCGACGAAACCTGGGCGCCGGAACATTGCGAAGTCTTTCGTCGCGTTCGTTGTTATGGTCATGTGACATAGAATTCTCCGGACTATGATTCCAGCGTGAAGCGGATGCATTTTTGCAACACGTCACGAGTTCGTTTCAGTTTCATTCGAATGGCGCTTTCTTTGGCACCTGAATTGGCAGCAATGGCCACCGCCGTAATTCCGCCAAAGTAAAACTGTTCAATCAGCTCAAACAAATGTGGAGGTAACCGACCAAGGCAATGTTTCAGTGCGTCGACCCGTTCCAAACTTTCATCTGCAAGTGACTCGTGGGTGCTTTCATGAAGTTCGCGAAAGCCGGGCGATGAATCGGCAAACTTGTGCGTTCTGTCTTTTCGCCGTTGCTCAAGTCGAATGAACTGCAATGCTTTATTGCGAGCAATTCCGATTAGCCAGGTTGACGGTTTGGACCGACCTTCAAACAGATGCTTTTGCTTGAAGGCCGCGACAAACGTCTCCTGAGCCAGATCGTCAACTTGCTGCGGACAGTGGAAGTACCTTGCCAGAAACAGACGAACGCATTGGTGATACTCGAGCACAAGTTCGTCAAAGTCGAACCCGGATGCGGTTGTATCTGATGCGACTTCTGTGTCACTCAAAACAGGATCCCAATACGGTCAATCGAAT
>CAYUNP010000435.1:0-2569 GCA_964446085.1 uncultured Pirellulaceae bacterium | reverse complement strand
GCAGGAGGCTTTTCTTATAGGTGACTAAAAATCAACCAATGAAATATCCGGGCTAATAACCCGAGCCGGTTTCAGAGATTTTTTCGATCGGATGCCAGGTCGTTTTGACTTCACAAAAATCATGAATCAACCACGGCCCCTGAGACTCGGCGTCGCTCCAGTCGTCGCTGTAACTGCGTACACGTTTCAGATTCCCAATTGCATTCCTTTGGATCGCCACCAGAGATTCCTGATCGTCGCGGTCAAAGGCAACGTGATTCACGTCCAGATGCATGGAGAAATGCTCCACCAGTTCGTCCAACTTTCCAGTCACAAAGTTGACTACGCCACCAGGAAGGTCGGACGTCTGCAGGACTTCGCCAAGCGTAATGGCAGTGAGCGGCTTTGATTCACTGGCCAGCATCACGCAAGTGTTGCCTGATGCGATGATCGGCGCCAACAGTGAGATCAAACCCAGCAGTGGACTCTCTTCGTTGGCAACCATGAAGACAACGCCTGCAGGTTCCAGCACTGAAAAGTTAAAATGTGAGGACGCAACAGGATTGACCGAACTGAACACCTGTTGATACTTGTCACACCAACCCGCGTAATAGACCAACCGATCGATGCTGGCTTCGACTTCATGTTTGGCCGACGCAGCGCTCATCCCCATCAGCTCCATCTCGGCCACGAATTGGGCGGTTCGTCCTTCCAGCATTTCACCAATTCGATACAGAATCTGAGCCCGGTTGTACGCCGTTCGCCCAGCCCATGAAGCTTGCGCAGTACGGGCAGCAACGATTGCATTGCGGACGTCTTTGCGCGACCCCAGGCACATATTTGCGATCGGTTTGCCAGCCGGGGCAGGGGAGTAGGATCGGCCGGATTCGGTGCGAGGGAAAGCGCCACCGACATACATCTTGTACGTCTTGAGAACTTCCAGTCGTCCGTTGGAGCCGTTGGTTGGTTTTTCTTTGGCCATGTTTTTTCGTTTACGTGATTCAGTCAGCACAGGCTTTGGGCCTGCATTTCAATCTTGTTCACAGGCCGGATGCCCATGCCATCCTTGTTATCGCAAATACGCTGCCAAGCCGTGCATGCCGCCTTCGCGTCCAAAGCCGCTTTCCTTGTAGCCGCCAAAGGGAGAGGCAGGATCGAACTTGTTAAACGTATTCGCCCACACTACGCCGGCACGCATTTGCGATGTCATGTTGAAAATCTTGGAACCCTTATCCGTCCACACACCAGCCGAAAGACCGTAGGGCGTGTTGTTCGCTTTTTGAATGACTTCGGCCACGGTGCGGAAAGTCTGAACAGCGAGGACGGGTCCGAAAATCTCTTCCTGGGCGATTCGATTCGACTGAGCCACGTCGGTGAACAAAGTCGGAGCACACCAGTATCCTTTGCTCGGCAGCTCACATGCCGGCTGATAAAACGAAGCGCCTTCTTCTTTACCGATTCCGATATAGTCCGTGATCGTTGCCAGTTGCTTGCTGGAATTGATGGCTCCGATGTCAGTATTCTTGTCCAGTGGATCGCCAACGATCAGACTCTTCATACGGTGCTTCAGCTTTCGCAGCACAACATCCTTAACGGATTCCTGAATGAACAGTCGACTACCAGCACAGCAAACGTGGCCCTGATTGAAATAGATCGCATTGATGACGCCTTCAACGGCCTGATCCAGCGAAGCATCTTCGAAGATTATATTGGCTGCTTTGCCGCCGAGTTCCAAAGTGCAACCTTTGCCCGTTCCTGCGATCGATTCCTGGATCATTTTGCCGACGCGAGTCGATCCGGTGAAGGCAACTTTATCGACGTCTTTGTGGTTCATGATCGCTGCGCCAACGGCACCGTGACCGGTAACGATGTTGACTACGCCCGGAGGCAAATCCGCCTGCTGGAATATCTCAGCCAGCTTCATCATCGTCAGCGAAGTCGTTTCGGCTGGCTTGATCACGACGCAGTTCCCCGTCGCCAGTGCTGGCGCGATTTTCCACGCCGCCATTAACAATGGGAAGTTCCACGGAATCACCTGACCTGCGACTCCGTAGGGCTCCGTCTTGCGACCCGGAAACGCGTACTGAAGTTTGTCAGCCCAGCCGGCGTAGTAGAAAAAATGAGCCGCTGCCAGGGGCACATCGACATCGCGGGACTCACGAATGGGCTTACCACCATCGAGCGATTCCAGGACTGCCAGTTCGCGGGCACGTTCCTGAATCAGACGGGCGATTCGAAACAGATATTTGCCACGCTGTGCCGCAGGCATCTTTGACCAGGTTTTGTTGTATGCTTGCCGAGCAGCCTTCACTGCCTTGTCGACATCGGCTTCAGTGGCTTCGGTGATCTGCGAAAGCTGTTCTTCGTTGGCCGGATTGATCGTGGCGAATTTTTCATCGCCAGAGGACTCGGTGAACTTTCCATTGATGAACAGTCCATACGAATCTTCGATCGAAACGTGGCTGGTGCTTTCGGGAGCCGGTGCAAGATCCCAGTTGGTTTTGATGGCTTGGTTCATGGTAACTAAATTGAATGATCGGATGGAATCATAACCCGACGCGTCAGCGAGGGATCGATCCCTCGCTGACGC
>CAYUNP010000434.1:0-2586 GCA_964446085.1 uncultured Pirellulaceae bacterium | reverse complement strand
CGGGGTGTCTTGCAATCACGAGATAGGTTTTGGTTCATTTGAAAGATATAAAATGCCTGTTCTTGTTCGTTCATCTATGACGTTGATCGTCATGTGGGCGATTCTTGGGGATGTCAACGGCGACGGCGAAGTAAATCTCTTAGATGTCGCCCCGTTTGTTAGCTTGCTCAGTGACGGCGGATTCCAGCAAGAAGCAGACATCAACATCTTCTTGATGTGCAGCCGTTCATCGAATTGTTGACTTCAGGAGGCTTCCAGACTTCAGGAGGCTTCCAAGAAGAGGCAGATTTCAACCAAGATGGCTTTGTTGACCTCTTGGATGTCTCGCCGTTTATTGATTTGTTAACTGGCGGATGAAATTGAGGCTGGAGAGATTGAAAATGAGATTAATACAAAAGATTCTCGGGACTATGATTAACGTCTCTATGTTGACATTTTTGATGACTGTGACTTTGCCCAGTTGTGATGGTCAACCAGAGCAATATATTTTTGATCCGCTTCCGAATACGGGGTCATTTGATGTGCTTAGCACCGTCTCGGATGGCGATTTCGAATCCGGTTTGGACGGTTGGTATTCAGAATTTCCTGAGAGGGGGCAGTTTGTATTGAGTTCGGAGGTCGCATTCGGAAGCGGCAGTTTTTCCGTAAAAACAAACACGCTAGTTGACGGGAGCGGTTCAGGATACGCGTTGAATTCAATGGTGAACCTTGAGCCCGACACCGAGTATGTCATTAGTGGTTTCTTTAATACAGATCAGCTCTCTCAAGGCTTTTTGCGTGTCGAACTACGAAATATGACCGGCACCACCAATATCGGTTCACCTATCGCGGTTTCAGGTTGGCATTTCGTTTACCGTACATTCAACAGCGGAGCAAACACATCGGCGGAATTGCGGATAATCCGTGATTTCGAACGATCGACAACCGATTGCGGTTTCGTAGACAAGGTAGCGATAACCAAACTATCGGATTTTTCTCCGCCATCAACCTGCTCAGAGTTGATTGCATGTTCCGTGAATGATTTTTCGGATACGCAGGGGCAAAGTAGTTGGTTTTACGGTTACTACGACGGGCCGTTTGCGCCATTTGACTTTCAACAAATGCAAATGTTCGAAGACGGTATCTGGTATGTGGATAACACGCCAAGTGGTGACTACTTTTGGACTCGGATTGGTCCCACGTTGTGGCACCCCAATGGCGAAATTACGTCAGGCGGTCGTACGTCAGCAGATCATTGGGTGGTTCTTCGCTATGTTTTTGATACTGCTGGAACCTTTAACGTGATAGCTCAGATTGTTGACATCGACCCATCGGGTGGCAATGGAGTCGTGGCGAGAGTGTATAGATCTGATGAACAGATTTTGGCGTCAGTCGTGGAGAACGGAACTTTTTCTACAAGTTTTCAAATCGTAGCTTCGCCAGGACTATCTCTCGATTTTGTCGTAGATCCTCGCGCTTCGAACGATTTGGCGGACTCTACAACTTTTGATGTATTCATCATCAAGGCTACTTCAAATCCTTCTCAACCAAACACCGAAATTGTATTGTCATCGAACATGGAAACTGAAGCCATCTTGATTGATGGAACTCTCGCTCAACAAGTTTCCGCAGCCAATGCCAATCCACCGAGTACTGGTTTTGGCGATGTTCATCGCCATTCAGACTTTCATGTTCAATTACCCTTCAATTGTGAATCCAACGCCGGTTCGCTGGTCGGTGCATCAGGGGATTTGAATTCGTCGATACTTGCCGAACTAGGACCGCCCCCAAACGGTTCAATTGTTGATCTGACAAATGACGAATTAACAGCCGACTCCAACTTTCTTGTGTTTGTGGAAAACCAGCGGCAACCGACACCAGCATCCATCGTCGTTGATTGGCTAATTGGCGTTGATTCACTCAATATCACCTATGGCGATCAAGTCCAGCCATCTGGCGGCCAGATTCAATCTGGCACTTGGCTGACTAGTCACATCTTGCACTTTGACACTGAGGAAATGCAGTCGGCAATGCTTAGTGGTTCAGCGACTTTCGAGTCGGAGATCCTGGGAGTGATATTCTCGACTGAAAATTTGAATGCCTCAGATGAATCACTCGGAGTTGCGGGAGTAACTTACCCAACAGCACCTGGCCGCGCTTGGGAGATTGCTGGCGAAGTTGGCTCGTTTACGATCAGCGCAGATGGCAGGACGATAACCATTGAAGGCTTGGTCGACGAGCTGCTAGATCAAATGCGGATCATCACTGCGGCTTCACCGGAGGAATTCCTTGATCAGCCATACGTCTCAGCAGACGATTTCATTGACGGTGCTGATGAAGTGACTTTCGACAACTGTTCATCGGCTTGGTACAGATTCACCTTCGAACTACCGGACAACTTCACCAATGCTCATCTTTCTGGCATCGCGAATGTCGACGATGTTGCAGTGGCCTGGTTAAATGGTAATCGGATCTCCGCAGAGGTCTCGATTGATGACCTCGGCGTTGATCGAGTAGATGCCGATGGATTGCCACTTCTTAGTTGGCCAACACGAGACTCATTTGGTTCTTGCGATCCATCTTACTTCGTATCGGGAACCAATGAAC
>CAYUNP010000433.1:0-2591 GCA_964446085.1 uncultured Pirellulaceae bacterium | reverse complement strand
GAACCGGCATGGCGCTACAAACTAACGGGCGGCGAACCGATGGTCTTCGATTACTCTTCGGTGGTCTCTGTCGAAAACACGGAACTCTCGAATAAAGGTCGGGTCACGTACAAATTGCTTGAAGACGATCCGGTTGAGTACCTTCGTGACGTCTACGACCAAATCAGTGAAGAATCGGATGAAGACGCAAAGCCATTTTCACTTTCTGGTAACGGTACTGGATTTGTTGTGCATCCCGAAGGACTGGTTGTCACCTGCGCCCATGTCGTTGAGGACGTCAAAGAAGTCGTCGTCAAACTTCAGGACAGAGACTTCGTGGGCAAGGTGATTGCTGTCGATGCGAAGCACGATCTCGCTCTGATCAAAGTTTCGTCCGACGAACCACTGCGATATCTGCCATTTGTTCAATCGGTTCCCAAACTCGGAACGGCAGCTCGTGTTTTTGGTTTTCCACTGACTGACAAACTCGGCGGATCGATGAAGTTAACGACCGGAACGGTGACGGGGATCGATGATGTCTACAAGGACTCGCCCAGACTGCAGCTTGATGCAACGGCCAACCCTGGCAACAGCGGCGGCCCGGTTACCGACAACACGGGAGCTGTTCTGGGAGTCGTGGATTCGATTCTGGCGGGCGTTCAGGTTTCTGATATGTCGTTTGCTGTGCCGGTAAAACAACTGCGGCAAATGCTGGATCAATACAAAATCCCTTTTCGAATTGCGGACTCCGGAGTAAAAGACCAACTCGCAGTTTCCAGCTTGGAAGACGTCAACCAGGCTGTCGCCATGATCGAAGTCTCCGGCGAGAAGACCGGCAAGTCGTGGAAAGTTCTCAGCGTCCTGGTTTCGGATCGTCAAACAACAACTCAAAAAAATCGACGTATGCTGTTCAACGGACGACTGCCCGGTGAAACGACTACGACGCGAGGCAGATTGTTGGTCGACACGAGAGGTAAAGTAATTTACTGCTCCGAGTCCAGAATTCTGCCACTGGTTGTGCAGGACCTGGCCACGATTGGTTTTATTGAACTGCCTCGCAGTAATGCTCCCAGGTGGACTGCGGAAAACAGGCTGTTGATGAAATCAGAAACCAGAGAGCGCGAATCAGACGGGCGCTCCAGTCCATTCGGTATGCATCATGATTTGCATCGCCACATGATGCCGCGTCACTATGGATCACCGTTCGGATCAATGAGCCCATTTGGTGGCTCCAGAGGAGGTCGCGAGGTGACCAGACAAACGCTTCGAGCTGTTGAAGTCAAAGATGAATTCGAAGTTTCCTCTGACGAATCAGAGTTGAGAATTGGCCAACGTCGAAAGGTCGTTACACGCGACCTCGGCGAAGGGGCCGAAAAACAATCGACGGTTCTGCGCGGTAAATCGGTCTTCAGCCCAACTTTGGGAATGGCTGAAAACGGAAATCTGAAAGGGAAGCTCAAAATCCGGGTCGATGGTGAGAACCTGACGGGTGACATTGTCTATTCTTTCAAACGCATCTCCAAAGAAGCCATCGTGGAAGAGAAACGGGCTCGGCGAGAAAGGACCGCAGAACTTAAACGCAAAAAGGAAGCCGCCGAAAAAGTTCAGCAGGAAAAGTTTGCAGAGCTTGATTTTCTCTCCGATGGAAAAGTTGGATTCGCGATGTGGCAGGTTGAAGAGCCAGTAAAGAAAGTCAAAGCAGAAGCCGAAGGTGAAGAGCCCAATCCGTTCAAGGAAGAGGTCACCTCGCCACGTCTGTTTTGCAAAATCCCAAAAAGCAATCACAGGGGCAACGTTGCCATTTCGCCTGACGCCAATCGAATTGCTGTTGCTGATCATCGTTCATTGAAGGTCTATCAGCTCAACGAAGGTACCGAAGAGTACGACCTGTTGGCCACACACTCCCCGGCGCCCGATCGAAACTCTGGCGAGAAATTTCTCAAGTTCTCGGCAGACGGGAATCGCCTCGTTGCAAGCGGAAGTTTTAACAGGACTTCCGTTCTCGAAATTGATGGCAAGGAAATCAATGAAGTTGCGTTCTTTTCCAAAGGCGGAATCTTTGGGGTGGATAAAAGTTTGCAGAACATCGCCTTCTTTTCCAGGAGAGAGAACAGGCTGGACGTTTTTGATGTTGATTCCGGATCCTCCATTTTTGACCTCAAAGACCAGCTTTATCCGACACCTGTGACGGATCTGTATTTCGCTGACGATGGCAGGTTGCTGGTTGCTCAGGGATCGCGAGCCACATTGGTTGACTTGGGCAGCCAAGCGGTCATCGAAACAACGCGATGGCCAATCAGGGGATCAGGAACAACGCGAATAGCCGGCGGAGGACGATTTGTGCTGGCGCCTGAGAAGGGTTTTGAAATCAAGACGGGCAAAGAATTTGATTTGCCTCGCCATACTGATTGTTTTGGGCTCTCTGGCGATGGGAAGTGGTTTGTTCACGTTCCAAAAACGTTTGACAAGACGATTCAGTTCAACCACCTCGACGGGGAAGGCAATTATCGCCTGGACGTTGGTAGTAGAACGGGCCATTGGGAGAAGTTCGATCTTGCTGTGACGCGAAACCGAATGGTGGCCTTTGAACTGTTTTCCGATCACATCTACGT
>CAYUNP010000432.1:0-2593 GCA_964446085.1 uncultured Pirellulaceae bacterium | reverse complement strand
ATTTCCAGGAATCCGACAGCGAGTGTCCTTCTCAATTCAATAACCGACTTTTCGCAGTCCGCTATTTTTGTAAAATTGGTCCTGACACACAGACTTCTCACAAAAGCAGCCAACATGACCAAGTACAACGAACTCAATGAGCAGGAATCGTACGTCATCGAAAACAAAGGTACCGAACGCCCTGGGTCAGGGGAGTTCAACAACCACGACGCGGCTGGCACTTACATTTGTCGGCGCTGCAACGCGGCGTTGTACGATTCATCTTCCAAGTTTCATTCTGGCTGCGGGTGGCCAAGTTTTGACGACGAGATTGAAGGCGCAGTACGGCGTGAAACCGACGCCGACGGTCGCCGCACGGAAATCCTGTGCCAAAACTGCGACGGGCATCTCGGCCATGTTTTCATCGGTGAAAAGTTTACCGCCAGGAACACGCGACATTGCGTCAATTCGATTTCGATGGCCTTCGTTGCCGCAGGAGAATCGTTGCCGGAAGTTGCATCCGAGTAACTTTTTAACAAATATTTGCATTCGATTCGTTGGATCCGAGGTCAAAGCTGCTCAGCGATTTCGCCCCAGGCGAATGCTCCCAGCTTCTACGGCAGTGTATTTCCCATGCACCTTGGCCAGATTTGCCACGAAATTGGCGAAATCTCTCGCAAAAACATTGACTCCAACTAGGCTCGATATTGCAGTGTCGGCTTTCAGATGCCAACTCGAAGTTCATTTGAACTTCCCCACCTTGAACCTCTTCCTTGATGAACAACATGCGGATCACCGACCCCAAAATTCGGCTGCAAGTCGAAAGTCTTGAGCCACGGATGATGCTCTCGACTGTAGACATCATTGCTGCCGGAACAACGAACCAGGAAATCATCGAGTTGGAAATTGGCGGAGAGACCGTCGCGAGTTTCGGCGAATTGGGAACGGGAGCCTTTGATGGTCAGTTTCAGACTCGCACATTTACTACCGCAGACAGAGTGACTGCCGACGACGTCAGAATTCAGTTTTCGAATGACTTTTTTGATGCAGCCACTGGATCAGACCGCAATGTGCGGATCGATGCGATCGTGATTGATGGTGTTCGCTTTGAAACCGAGGACTCGTCTGTCTTTTCAACGGGCACCTTTTTGGATTCAGATGGAATTCAACCTGGATTTGGCAGAGGGGAATTGCTCCATACCAATGGATTCTTTCAATACGCTGGTGGCGGTGGCAATTCGACTTCCATCACGGTCAACGCGCGGGGTTTTGAAGGAACTGAGTCGTTTGCTCTGCAGATCGACGGACAGACCGTTCAAACTTTTGAAAACATCGGGACGAACTTTAGCAGTTTCAACTTTGAAGCGACCGGGAATGTCACGGCTGATCAACTTCGAGTGGTCTTTCTGAACGACCAGTTTGATCCTGCCAATGGAGTTGATTCCAATCTGGTGGTTGACGATATCGTTGTGGGCGGAGTCCAATTCGAAACGGAAGCTCCCAACGTTTTCTCGACCGCCACTTTTCGGACCGAAGACGGTATCGTTGAAGGGTTTGGGCGCGGGGATACGCTTCACGGAAACGGCTTCTTCCAATTCGCGACAGACAGTGGTAACTCGACTTCCATCACCGTCAACGCGAGGGGAGCCGACGGATCCGAGTCTTTTGCTCTGCAAATCGACGAACAGACCGTTCAAACTTTTGAAAACATCGGAACAAACTTTAACAGTTTCGCCTTTGCAGCGAGCGGGACTGTCACAGCCGATCAAATCCGCGTGGTCTTTCTGAACGACCAGTTTGATCCTGCCAACGGCATTGATTCCGATCTGGTTGTTGACAACATCGTCGTGGGCGGAGTCCAATTCGAAACCGAAGCTTCCAACGTCTTCTCGACCGGTACTTTTCGCCCTGAAGATGGGATTGTTGATGGGTTTGGACGTGGTGATACGCTGCACGCAAGCGGCTTTTTTGAGTTCAGCAGCGAAGTCGTGAACGAACCTGCTCCGCCAGTGGTTGAACCTCCCGTTGCCGATCCTCCTCCCGTTGCCGATCCTCCTCCCGTTGCCGATCCTCCTCCCGTTGCCGAACCACCCGTTGTCGAGCCACCCGTGGAGCCGCCAGCTCCTGTGCTTTCAAGCGGCGATGGTTTGTTTGCAGAATATTTTCTGGGCAGAGACTTTGATGAATTTGTCAGGGATGATGTCGAAAGCACCGTCAACTTCAATTTTAATCGTGGCGGACCAGACGGATTGCCGAACGACAACTTCTCAATTCGCTTTACTGGCCAGGTCGAAGCTCTCTTCACTGAAGAATACACTTTCGAAACCACCAGTGACGATGGCATTCGACTGTTTGTTGATGGTGAGTTGATAATCGACAACTTTACGGATCATAGTGCAACTGTTGACAGAGGAACCATCCGTTTGGAAGCGGGTGTTCGCTACGACATTCGACTGGAATATTACGAGCGAACCGGAAGAGCGATTGTACAACTTCGCTGGAGTAGCGATTCGCAGTCGCTACAGACAATTCCTCAATCGCAGCTTTACTCCGGGACTGTTGACCCTCCCGTGAGTCAAAATCCGGTCAACGATCCTCCGGCTAACGATCCTCC
>CAYUNP010000431.1:0-2615 GCA_964446085.1 uncultured Pirellulaceae bacterium | reverse complement strand
CGCTCAGTTGCGATGATTCGAGGGAACATTTTGCTGGCTGGTTTCGCGTCCCCCCAGGAAGCTGATCTTTCAATGCAACAGGTTCAGGAGAGTCACTCGATTGCGAAGAGACTTTGCGATCCTGTTTGGGAAATTCATACCGAAAGAGAACTGGCGAAACGCAACCCCAATGCAGATAAAATCGAGAAAGCTGAGCGAGCAAAACAGATATTTAATAGTGCGATAGAGCGACTGGGCAGGAACAGTCTGGAAACGCTTCGATCTCAAAGATATTACGCAAGAATGCTCGCCAACACAGACCAAGGGTTCGAACTTGCAGATCAACTGTATCAAGACCTGGTCGTCGACCTGGAAGAAAAACTTGTCAAAACACATCCGGAGCTTTGCTCAGTTCACCAAGAGTGCTACGCATTTTACTCGGATCACAAAGAGTACAGGGAAACTGCTCTGGATCATCTACGTAGCGCTTTTGACATCGCGAAAAACCACAAGCAGAAAGCCATTTTGCCGATTGGAAAAAGACATGAGCTACTACGTAACCTGCTTCCGAGTTTGCTACAGGAAAATATCGAAAAGGAATCTGCTCTTGAAATGATTCAGGATATGACTGCGGAGTATCACGAAGAACCTGGAATCAATGTAGTTGCCCAAATAGACAACCTGTTGAATTTAACCGAGTGGCTAGCCAGAGAACATCGATGGGAAAAGGTAATCTATAACCTAAAAATTGCACAACGAATGTGTTCCGACGATCCTACTGGTGATCGCGAAAAGCGCCAAAAGACTAAAGTGCTACGTCGGCTAATGCTCTCGTTTGCAAAGACCGGACGAAAGGATGAGGAGCGGGAGATTCGCGAGAATTTTCTTGAAGAGATTCGAAAAGAAGGCTTGTGGAGTAACAAGCAGCGATCTCAACTCATTTGCAGCTGTGCAGTTGCGATGATTATGAACGGAGAACCAACCCATGTCACTATTGAATTGGTTGAAGAATCTGTCGCGATCTTTCTTGGCGAGAATGATCCGCACGTTGCCGCAGACACCTATCGCTATGCTGCCGCGACGTATACTAAAAGTGGTGAACTGAAAATCGCAATCGACTGCCTGGACAAAGGAATCGATATTGCACACGAGAAAGACAAGCGACGTTTCAAGTTTTTGATTGAGCTTGTGAAGACCGACCAACTGTTGGCAAACGCGCCATCCGAAGTCGCGGTGTCAGGTCTCTCAGATGCCAAATCGTCATTACTTTGGTACCAAAACGGACTAACCCGTAATGAGTACTTTCTTGAAGGAAGGGCAGGACTGCCGAAAATAGCCGCCAAAACAGATTTATCAAAGATTAAAAAACGACTTGACGCAATTGAACGCCAGCTCAAAGAACAACCGAGCGAACAATCGGCATCGTCTAGTGGGGGATGAGATGTTCGTCCCTGGATCCTGAATCTGATTCGTCTGACATCAACTGGGAGAGACAGGCGCGAGCGAAGACCCAGTACCGTTGAGCAGTCCGGCGAGTTACTCCCAACGTTTTAGCGGCTTCTTCCATCGTCAGTCCGCCAAAGAATCGAAGTTTCACAAGTTGCGCTTCCTTGGGGTATTTGACTTCAAAAACATCAAGGCTGTCATTCAACTCCAAAAGAGAACGTGCCTTGGACGATGACATCTGAAGAGAAATCTCCGATGTCATCAAGTCGACACGTTTTAGTTCACCTCCGTGTCGCACAGCCATTTTTCTACGCGCGTTGTCGATCAGAATTCGTCGCATTGCTTTTGAAGCAGCCCCAAAAAAATGAGCCGCTGAATCCCACTTAATATCTTTTCGGTTACCCTGAACACAGATTCGCAGGTACGTTTCATGAACCAGCGCTGTTGGTGTCAGTGTCTGACCAGGAAGCTCTCTCGCCAACCGATTCTGAGCCAAATGACGAAGCTCCAGGTAGAGCCTTGAAAGAAGATCACTATCTCGGTGTTCGTCGTTCTGTCTCGTCATAGGTTTCCCCTGAGTTTTCATTCAAAAGATGGGACACGCAAATTTTAAACTCGACAATTTGCTAAAACAAGCAAAAACAGCTGCAAACGATTCAAGACTCGCTGTCGACGTTTGGAGCTTAACGATTCAAATGCTATGTCCCGGTGACCAGACTAAAAAAGTGCAATGTCAGAGAATCGTTGTTTCCGTCTCAACTCATGTCTGCAAATGAAATCCACAGAATATCGAATTGGAAAATCAAAACGCCACTCACCGATTAATGCGTAAAAACAAATGCATATGTGACACAAGAAATAGAAACTTTTGGTGTTGCTTGGTCGCTGAGTTGGCCAGTCACCTGTGATGCGTTCAAGTTCCCGCTGCACTGAGCCGTGAGCAGCTTGTCGATACAACCTGCGAGGCATGTCAGGTTTCCCCGATACGACCGCTCACGCTCAAACGCACTGATTGTGAATGAACGGAAGAGCCTAAAGTTCCGGTCTCTGGATACCTGCTTTTTGTCTTCACGGTCACCGTGAGCTGACTTTCTTCATCGAAACAACGTCATTACGGCGAACGAGATTCCTGTAACAAATGCCACAATTGCCATTCCAATCAACAAAAAGATGCCGGTGACGGCCATCGC
>CAYUNP010000430.1:0-2636 GCA_964446085.1 uncultured Pirellulaceae bacterium | reverse complement strand
TCGTAATGAATGCGAATCCATGAGTGAGACCCCACACCGAAAACCGAAAACCGAAAACCGAAAACCGAATACTGAAAACCGGAATTTAAAATGCCAACCTATCAATTCGAAGCGATGGACCCTCAGGGTCAGGAAATTCGTGACGTGATCGAAGCACCGACACAGGACGAGGCTCAGGCCACGATCCGGTCGATGGGCTATTTCGTGACCAAGATCGCGGCTCAGAAATCAAGTGTCAAAGCGGGCAAGACGGGTGCGGCCAGTCGCAAGACGTTTGCCCTTGGTGGTGCTGGCGGCAAGAAGATGGTGACGTTCACGCGTCAGCTTTCGATTCTTCAGGACGCAGGCTTGCCAATTCTTCGCAGCTTGAAGATCCTCGAAGATCAGGCTCAGCCGGGCGCTTTGAAGAACTCGCTGATCGACGTCTGTGAGGAGATCGAAAGTGGTTCGTCGCTTTCGGAAGCACTTTCCAAATCACCCAAGGTTTTCGACCGACTGTATGTGAACATGATCAAGGCCGGTGAGGCCGGTGGTTCACTTGAAATCATTCTTCGGCGTCTTGCCGAGTTCAAGGAGCGAACGCAGAAGCTCAAAGGTAAAGTCATCGGTGCGATGATTTATCCGATCATGGTCGTTGTTTTCACGATCGGTATTTTGACGTTCATCATGTTGTTCATCATTCCTGAATTCCAGAAGATGTTTGAGGAGTTCGGGATTGAGCTTCCGGCGATGACGCAGCTGTTGATGGCGATCTCGGATCGCGTCTGTAAGCTGTGGTTTCTGTTCCCGCTGATTCCGATTTCGATGATGCTGTTTGTTTCGCTGGTTTGTAAATTCCGTGCGGGACGAATGGGTTGGCACCTGTATTTGCTGAAGCTGCCCATCATGGGCAAGCTGGTTGAGAAATCAAACCTTGCCCGTACTACGCGTACTCTGGGTGCTCTGGTTGCCAGTGGTGTTCCAATTATCGAAGGTTTGACCATTACCCGCGAGACATCCGGTAACGCGATGTTCGAAAAGATTTTCTCTCGCGTGACGGACTCGATTCGCGCCGGTGACACGATCGCCAACCCGATGAAAGCCAATTCACGACCGACATTCCATCCGGTGACGTTGTTCTTCTTCCTGGCAATGATGGCGCTTCCGCCGCTGGGTGTCTTGTTCATCAAGCCGGACTTCTGGTTCTACGTGCTCTACGGTTCGTTCGGTTTGTGTCTGGTTGGATTTGCCTGGTACTTTTTGAATTACAAGAAACCTGTCGTGGAAGACCTCGTCGTGAACATGATCGACGTGGGCGAAGAGACGGGTGAACTCGATACGATGCTTTACAAGGTCGCCGACTACTACGAGGAAGAAGTCGAGTCGATCACTGACGGAATGATGAAGTTGATCGAACCGTTGATGATTATTTTCCTCGGTCTTGTGGTTTTGTTCATCGTTGTTTCGTTGTTCATGCCCCTGATCGCAATCATTTCCGGTCTGACTGGCGGAAAGAAATAACGGCGAATAAGCCAGTGTGCAGTTTTCGGTATGAAGAGATTCACCGCCAGAAACTGCACACTTCACACTGAAGACATCACACTTACTTACAAACACCTACCTGAACAAGCAACAAACGGGAGAAACCATGAGTTCTTCAATCATCAATCATCGTCGCGGATCGCATGGCGAATTTCCCCGGCGGCGTGGCGGATTTACATTAACCGAACTCCTGATCGGCATCACGATCATTGGATTGCTGGTCGGTCTGTTGGCCGTTGCCGGTGCAGGCGTGATTGACAGGGCTCGAGAGTTTTCAGTTTCCGCTGAGATTATTCAGTTGAACCAGGCGACCGAGAACTTTAACACGCAGTTCGGTTTCTATCCGCCGAGCTTCGAACAGTTCAAGCGTACAGTTAACACGGTTGATAGCGCACCGTTGGGTATTGTGAATTCTGAGGCAGCTCAGTTGTTGCCTTTCCTGAACAAGATTTCTCCGAATCATCAGGAGTTGGCACCTTCTCCAGTTCGGGCTGGTTACACGCGTCTTGATGATTGGTGGGAATTCGTTGGATGCAATCTGGATCAAACCACCAGTCTTCAGTTTTGGCTGTCTGGGCTTTTTCAGAACAAGCAGTTTCCGCTCACTGGTGGATTGACGCCAGCTGATAGTGGAGTGGCCGATCTGTATCTTCCGGTCGCTTACAACAGCGATGTATTCATCAATAGTGGAATTCCTGTTCCTGCCGGTCGTGATCGCCAGGTGTTTTATGAGTTTGATGCCGAACGATATGTTCCCATCACGATTCAAGCTGGAACAGCAACTTTGTTTCCAGCTGCCCAGTATGTAATGGAGTTTGGCAAGACCAACGGAGATTTATTCTACGTTTATCGGGATGCGGCATCCTATCAGCCAGTTGCCCAGCCTGCAGCAGCGGGCAGCCCTCTGGATCGTGACAATCGTACGGCGACAGCGGATCCGGTGATACCAGCATCAGCTTTTCCGACAATCCCCGCGTACCTATCCAGTTCTAACCATCGTGGCCCTGCGTACTTTTTTGTGGATCCAACAACGGGCCCCGAGTTTGCCAATCCAAACACGTTTCAGATAATTACGTTTGGGCTTGATGGAGACCCCGGTGTTCCGCCGGCTATAT
>CAYUNP010000429.1:0-2657 GCA_964446085.1 uncultured Pirellulaceae bacterium | reverse complement strand
GTTCACTGCCGAGAATTACCGATTCGCTGACCGACCCATCCCAATTACGTGCAGTGACACTGGAGAAAGGCTCGCGACTGCTTGGGCTGAAGAGATGGAGCCCGGATCTTTTCGTATCAAAAAGATCGAATTTGCGTCAGAATCCGAATTTTGGGTTCTTGAAAAAGTGAAACGGTTCGCGAGACACTGTCTTGCTGGAATCGGATTGTAGGACTTCTGGGTTGCCATTTCGCCTCCAACTGCAACGACTACAAGTCACACGAGAACCATATCAGTTATCGTTTTCACGCAACTGCCTCCACCCACGGAGGCCATCCCCTGTCGAATCAATTCGGCATTCACGTTTACACCATCAAGCTCCACGAACACAAGACGTACCGATCAGTGCCGGTCTGATGAACGGTCACCATCCTTCCTACGCAAAGAGCCTTCAGAGCCGCGGTTGCTTTTGATCCGAAGGGCTGTCGATTGATTCAAGCGGGCAGTTCGGCGTCTGATCCTCAAGTGAGTCATCGTCAATGTAAATCTCAAGCGTATCGCCATCGACCGCGCGGACTCCTTTGGCCGTGTAGATCGATTCGATTTCCTTGCCATAGATTTCATCGGACAAGAGAGTGAAAACTGAACCGCCACGAAGACCGGAATTATCCGCCTGCCTTTCTTAACTCGGCAGCCATTCCAAAACGTTGCCGTCGCTTTCGATCTTTGGTTTGGATGCCCAGCGGTGAACAAAATGAATAGGATGGGGAGGATGGTTTTCATTGTGATGTAGTTCAAAGATCAAAGTCTTCATCAGGCCCGACAGACAGCCGTCGAATTGTTTCTGGATACTGGCTTACAACACAGCCAGCAGGAACTCGCCCGTCAATGTCTTTCCATTTGCCAACCCATACTTGAGAGTCCGGTTCATAGTTAAACCCCCAGTAGGTCAAATTTGCTTTGTGCGGAAATGTATTTCCTCGTAAACAGATCGTTTCGTTTTCCTCAAAATTCACTCTCCATCTCCTTCGCTTCCCTTGCATATGTCTTCCAGCTGCGTCTTTCGGACAAAACAGGAATTTCACCTGTAGATCATAACGTTCCGGATCGTCATCTGCTGCCAGCAAGCTCGACGCTATCACTGGGCAGCAACAATGGCCGAATCAAAGACGGGCCGTCCCGCCAACAGATCACCAGAGTCAATCCGTCTGGCTCAAAAGTGAAAAGCAGGGCCTCACAAGTTGCCAGCGTCACCTGCGAATTACAGTGTCGATGTCGCTCCATAAAACGATTGTTGCAGATTCGCAATTTCAAGCAACGAACGTTGACCGGCTAGATCCCCTCAGCAGTTGCTCAGAGCTCGCCGTCACGGATTGAATCGATCCCTGAGATAAATTTCTCTACCTTCGAAGCCTTTGGGGGCCTCTTGGCAATAAGTCCAGAGACGTAAGCGAACTTCCAAATTGCATTGATGGAAGATACATATTTGAGAATGGTTCGGGGTGTTCTGGACTGGATCCGGTCCAGAATGAATCGCCAGATATTCTCATCATAGAAATCGGCGAGCGTCGCTGTGCATCCAATTGATTCGGAAAACAGGGAAATCGCATTCAGGTATGGTCGTGCGTTGACGTCATGACCTGGCATGTAGGCATTGTTGAAGAAATCCACCAGTTCAGTCTCCAGACTGTACAAGCTAAAACGTTCGGTGGCGCTTTCATACTCTAGTGGGTCAACCACTGAGAGATCAGGCAGGTTTTGGTGTGACCTGTCCGGCCTCTTTCTTCGGCAGTTGCGAACTGGATGGAGAAAACAGCCCGCATGATGTCTACGACACGAACACCAAACGCCCGCCCTTCCAGTTGTGGTAGCGCTCGGCGCAATCGCTTCAATTCCTCGATCGTCAATGCCTTGGGGGATCGCTCCGGAACGGTTAGGTTTTTGATCAGGGGGCCAATCTTCAAAAATCCGGAAGTTCTTGGTTCGGGATTATTACCGCGATCATTATCTGGCCTCATTTCCCAATGCATCCCCGCGAACGATTCAGATATATGGTTGTTCATTCAACAAGCTGGAGCGGTTTTTGGGGCGGGCTGCCGTTCTTGCCGACCTAAACAACGAGACGATTGGTCAGTACGTCATCGCGCTGAAGGGGACCAGAACATCGGTGGTCACAATCAACAAAGAATTGAACCACCTCAAATCCATCTGGCGTCATGCTCACGGCTGTCCATCTTTGACGTAGTACCCTTTGCAATGTCGCCAGTACGCCGCGCAAATCTCGACAACGGTGATTTCCGGTTTTGGTTCTGAAAGATCGATCGACTTGCGACCGTTGGCGAGCCACTTGCTTATGAGACGATCGTAGGCCGCTTTGCTTTCGGCGGATCCGTGCGGACCGAGATAGTGGTCAGTGCCTGATAGGTTAACGATGGCTTGGCCAGATCGTTTGTGCAGGCGATAAGAAGGCAATTTCTTCGTAAGTTTTGGCATTTGAGGACTCCCGTTTTGAAGCCAAAACGGGACTGTACCGTTTTGGCATCTTTACTACGGGCATCTCTACCGAACATCGGTAGGTCATCTGTCGCCAGAATCTTCCGCTTTTTATCGTGTAAAAGCTACGAGTGCGGATGAGAGGATTTGACTCGCAAGATAGTCGCGTTGTTGATTCGGTGATT
>CAYUNP010000428.1:0-2662 GCA_964446085.1 uncultured Pirellulaceae bacterium | reverse complement strand
TCAGGCTACCGTTTCGCAAAACGGTTTACATTCACGCCCTTTTCGGGTTCTATTTCTGACAGACGATTGTCAACTTGATTGATCTGAGTTTTAATCAGACAGGTCAAATCAAGGGGATAATCATGACTCGAAATCAAAATGTGCTTCCGGCAGTCTTCATCGCAACGATCGTTGCACTTTTCTCGATGAACGAGTCGCAAGCTCAAATCGCAAGCTACTCACCAAAAGTCGGCCAGCCGCACCCGGACTTTATTTTGCCCTCAATTGAGGATGGAAAACCAATTCAACTCTCGGACCTGCGTGGCAAAAAAGTTCTGCTGATGCACTTTGCCAGTTGGTGAGCTGGCTGTCGCAGAATCGTGCCCGTGTGGCACGCAGCGATCAAGAAACTCGCGCCCGAAAACCTTGCCGTGTTGGGCGTCGTTCAGGAACAGCATGCCGAACGAACGAGACTCTACAAGCAATGGAAACAGTATGATTTTCCGATTGCCCAGGATTCAGTTACGAAACTTGGCGCAGCAGCGGTCCCAATCTTCATCGGAATTGATGAACATGGAATTGTTCAAAATACGA
This sequence comes from uncultured Pirellulaceae bacterium, assembly GCA_964446085.1. GTDB lineage: Bacteria > Planctomycetota > Planctomycetia > Pirellulales > Pirellulaceae > Mariniblastus. The sequence continues at coordinate 2,089 of CAYUNP010000428.1, read as the reverse complement.
GAATGCGTCCACGTGATTTGAAGTCGTTTCTGGACAAGAAGGTTGAAGCTCCCGCCAGCGAAGCGCCAAAACTGGCCACAGACGTTGATCATGTGGCGATGGCAGCCAAAGACAGTTCAGCTGAAAATCTTTGCATGATGGGCGACCAGGAAATGCTTTTTCGAGTCAGCAAGTCGGAAAGCTACAACAAGGCAATTTCCGCTTACGAATCAGCATTGAAGAAAGAGCCCGAAAACGGAACCATCATGTTTCGTTTGGGAGCCGCTTACCGCCAGCGGTACGATGAGCATTCACATGACGACGCCGATTTTGATTTGGCGTCCAAATACTGGACAAAGGCTCTGGACTCAAATCCGGGCCAGTACATTTGGCGCCGCCGCATTGAGCAGTACGGTCCCCGACTTCAAAAGCCCTACCCTTTCTACGATTGGGTTGCCACCGCGATCAAGGAGATCAAGGAGCGAGGCGATGTTCCAGTTGAGTTGACCGTTGAGTTGACTCAATCTGAATTGGCGGACCGTTCGAAACCGAACTACGACCAAACGGCTGCCAAACCTGAGTCGACCGAGAAAGTTCCGCGAGACGCTGGAGAGTTGATTGCAATCGAATCCACACTGGTTCCGGGTTACGTTGCTCCGGGGAAACCGGCGACGGTCCATTTGCGCTTGGTGCCCACGGGAGCCAAGTGGAACAATGAGTCCCAGCCATTGACCGTTTGGGTTGAGTCAAACAGTGCAAAGTTGTCGAAACAGTTGCTCACTTTTGAAAATCCGAACCAGGCAGACTCGAAGGAGAACCGTTCACTTGAGTTCGATATTCTTGTCGATAAAGCGTCAGATGCATGTGACGTAAAAGGATTCGCGTTGTACACCGTCTGCACTGAAGATGGCGTTTGCATGTACCGCCGTCAGGATTTTGAAGTTGAGATTCCGCGAAGTGCGGAAACTGAATGATCGAAAATTGTGGTCGCGGTGTCTCGCGCCTCGCTACAGTTCTCCGCAATCACAACTTTGATTGAGATAAACGCAAAAAGGGCCTCTGTCGAAACAGAGGCCCCCGGAAACCACTCAGTTACAATTCGGTTGGTTCGCGTTTTTGCTTAGCGTTCGAAAGAAACAAGCTCTTCGCTTACAGCTTTCTTGCTTTCAGATTTCTTCGCATCCTGTTGGTCGAAGAAAGCGTCCATGTCTTCCAGAACATCGGTGTCTGCGATTGAAGAATCGCCAACTGGAATCTGACCGTAGTGCGTCGGCATCATGCTCATCATTTCCTGCTCTGTTTCCAGGCGGGCACTGATGTCTTCGATCATGCTGCGAGTGCGAGCCAACTGACTGTTGTCAAACTGGTCCAGTTTGCTGGCTGTCTTGACGACTTCGTTCATGCGATTCTGAGCTGTAAGGTGCTCGATCTGTAGAGCGAGTTCTGTCTTCTGTGAGCGAGCTTCTGCAAGTCGCTCCATCGCCGCTTCAAGTGATCTCTCACGAAGTTCCAGGACTTTCTGGTCTTTTTCCATTGTCGCTGAGGCAGTCTTGTGGCTCGCCAAACGAATACGAAGTTCATCTTTGACTCGTTGAGTCGTGTAGGCCTTCGAGTTGGCTGCTACGTAGAAGTCATCGCCTGAGTCAATGTGCGAACGCAGTGTCAACATTTCGCCGCGGCTCTTCTCGAGTGCGTCGTCCTGACGTTCCAAAGAGGCTTCAAGTTTCTTGATGGAAACTTTCTCTTTGGCGATTTGCAGGTTCATGTCATCGATTTCCGGACCGATGTTTTCCAGCTGCTTTTTAGCGGCATCGATCTGGAAGGAAATTGGCACCTGTTGCTCGATCGAGCGACTGGCTTTGTCGTAAGCAGTTTGTGCGTAGGGAACGAGGTTGCTGCCGAAAAGCAATCCAGCAACCAACATCAAACCCGATACACCAAGGATACATTTTTTCATTCTTTGTGGCTCCGTTTGTAACCGAAAGTAAACTGCGATTCAGTCCACAAGCCTCATTCGTGCTCGTCAAAAAACGGGATGAATCGCCCGTATGAGAAGTAATTCGTGGCAGCCGGCTGGATCTTTGGAAAAAACGGGAAAGATTTGCTCAGG
>CAYUNP010000427.1:0-2662 GCA_964446085.1 uncultured Pirellulaceae bacterium | reverse complement strand
TTGCAGATCGGCTTTCGAAACTGAAACATCTGAAGCACCTGGCCCTGAACAATGACGGCGGGTTTCAAAATGAAATTGGGAAAGAACTCAGCCAATTGAAGCAACTTCAGTCGCTATCTGTTCGCGGACGGCAAATGAGTGATGAGTTCATTGATCAGATTTCAGAATTGCCGCTGCGTAAGTTGAATCTTGCAATGACGGGCATCACTGATGTTGGCCTGCGAAAAATTGCCAACAGCTTTCCAGAGCTAGAGGAGCTGGTGGTTGAGCGAACCGGAGTTACGAAGGACGGAATTCGTAGCGTGATGGACCAGTTTGGTTCTCTTCGAAAACTGACTGTAGAAGCACAACTTGGTGAGGTGCTGATCGAATTCAAAAGACGACATATCGATTGCGTGATCATGCCTATTGGCTACGAGCGCGGCAGCGTATGGTGGTCTGGCCCGCTTGAGCTACCGAAAGAGAAGAAAGACTGATCGATCCAATGCAGGAAATCAGTTTTTCTGAAAGATGTGGTTTGGAAAGTCTTCGACTTTCATGCAGCAGATTTGTTCCATGACCTGTTGGAGTTGCCTTTTCAACATTGAGATCGTGTGGTCGCCGCCCTGGTCGCCAAGAGCTGCTACGCCGTACATGAAAGCTCGACCCATGAACGTGAACTCGGCGCCCGAAGCCATCGTGCGAGCGATATCGGGACCGGAGCGAATTCCGCTATCCATCATGATCTTGATCTTGCCACGGCATTGTTGGACGATCTCATGCAGCGCACCGATCGCTGACTGCCCCGCATCCAGTTGACGCCCACCGTGATTGGAGACGATGATTCCGTCCAGTCCCAACTCAATGGCACGCTGAGCGTCGATCGGGCTGGCGACTCCTTTGAGCACCAGTTTGCCTGGCCACATATCGCGAATCGGCTTAATTTTCTCTTCATTGAGCCTTCCTGAAAACGTTGCGTCCATGAATTCGCCAAGCTGAGCAAGGTTCAGGTTCTTCGGCATGTACGGTCGCAGCGTTTCAAAATTCGGTTGGCCGGCCAGCAGCGTTCGGATCGCCCAGTTTGGCTTGCCGCAGATTTGCAAGATATTGGCTAGAGTCATCTTGGGTGGCATCGCCAGACCGTTGCGGATGTCGCGAGGGCGAAAACCAAAGGTTGGCACATCGCACAGAATCACCAGCACCGGACAGCCGGCAGCCTTGGCGCGATTGATGATGTCATCGCGCACTTCGTCCTTGGCGGGGTGATAGAGCTGAAACCAGGCACGTCCTTCGGTGATTTTGGCAACGGTTTCAATGCTGCTGGTTGTTACGGTGCTGAGGCAGAAAGGAATATTCTGCTCGAAGGCTGCTTTGGCAAGGATCTCGGGCGACTTGGGCCACATGAGCCCTTGCAATCCAACGGGTGCAATCCCGAACGGAGCATCGTAGGTGTGTCCAAAGAGTTCCGTTTTCATCTCCGAGCCGAGATGCTCTGTGAGATATTCGGGAACCAGTTCAACTTCGCGAATGTCAGAAGTATTCCTGCGAATGTTGACGTCTTCGTTGCAGCCGCCGTCGAGGTACTCAAACGCAAATCGGGGGATGCGTTTTTTGGCGCGTGCTCTCAAGTCGTCGACGGAAGGGAATCGACTGTCAAAACCTTTGTTGCTCATATTGCTAATCTGGCGTGGAGTATCCTGGTCCGTCCCAGACCGGGAAAATTTGAATCTACGAGCCCGGGACGACTCGTCTTTGTGTGCAGGAGTATTTCTACGGCTTCAGGTTGTTGAAGCCTCCATCGATCTCAAAATCAGCACCGGTTACAAAACCGGATTCATCCGAAGCCAGGTAGACTGCGAGCGATGCGATTTCATCCGGTTGTCCCATCCGCCCCAACGGTTGAGTGGCAGACAGTGTTTCCATCATCTCACTTTCGCGACCGGGATAGTTTTGCTCCAGGAAGCGATCGACAAACGGAGTGTGAACGCGCGCGGGTGAAATGCTGTTGCAGCGGATGCTGTCTTTCAGATAGTCACAGGCAACCGAGCGAGTCATCATGAGCACGGCTCCTTTGCTCATCGAATACGCGAATCGATCGGGAATTCCAACTGTCGATGCGATGGATGCCATGTTGACGATCGCGCCGCCATTGTGTGCTTTGAGTTGATTGACGGCAGCTTGCAGGCAGTGATAAACGCCTTTGATGTTGACGTTGTAAATTCGGTCCATGTCATCGCCGGTGGTATTTTCCACGTTGCCGATGTGTGCGATGCCAGCGTTGTTGACCATGGTTGTCATGCCACCGAAGGCTTCGGAAACTTTGGCGAAAGTCTCTGTCACCTGTTCCTGGTTAGCAACATCACAAGTCCACGCTTTGGCCTGGCCGCCAGCTTCCTCGATTTGCGATACAACGCGTTGGGCTGCATCGGCGTCGAGATCAAGCACCGCGACACGTGCGCCCTCGGCGGCGAAGCGCAAAGAGATGGCTTCACCAATTCCCGATCCCCCGCCGGTTACTACTGCAACTTTTTCAGCCAATCTACTCGTCATTTGTTTCTTTCTATTTCCAGCGGAAGTTCATTCTGAATCTAAAGCGTAACCGTAAATGATAACTAAAATCAGGACGTTCTAGCAGCGTTTTGCAAAACCAGACAAAGATACGAAAATCACGCTTCATGACTGC
>CAYUNP010000426.1:0-2679 GCA_964446085.1 uncultured Pirellulaceae bacterium | reverse complement strand
TTCGTCTTGTGGCATGAACGGCCCGGTTGATTCCGACTCATTGGCGTCTTCAACCTATTAGATGCAGCTCAAACGGCTGGCTGGGCAAACTTGTGGGGAGTTTCTCAGAAATTTCCTGTCATGCCGACGACGTGATCCTATGTCGCGAGTCTCTGCTTCATGATGTCGAGGTGGTACACGAAATGCCCACCTATTAGAAACGGGATGGTGCGGGCTGAGATATCGCGTCCCGAAGCGGTACCAGACCTGGAAAGTTGCTCTTCATTCAAGCGGCGAATCAACAGTGAATTTGATTTTCGCTGCGCTGCGAACTCACTCAGGAGATCGGTCATCGAAACGGTCTCATAATCGAGACCGGCGACAAAAGAGTTCTGTTCAAAGTCGGGGTTGGGTGCTGGGTCTCCAACGGCAATTCGCAGCATACGCGTTGAAAAGATTCGCTCGGTGTCGATCAGGTGACCAACGACCTGCTTCAAAGTCCAGGTATACGGATCATGCAGTACCGAGTCTGCGCCGGCGGGCAAGTTACCCAACAACGACTCGAGTTGAGCTGGCTGTTCATTGAACTCGCCCCAGAAATCTTTGGGGACAAACTTGCTGATGTACATTTCGAAGTACTCAAAGTACTCAGTTGGTTCGGGACGCGTGATGGTGCTCATGTCGAAAATGATTCTCGTTTGTATTGGTTACCGCAATCAGAATCGGAGTATACCGCAATCGGGGCATCGTTTGTTACAATAGCGAGACCACCAAACAACTACGGGCGATAAATCCATGGGAACCTTTCTGATCGCAATCGGCAGTTTTGTCGGATTCCTGCTGGCCTACCACACCTACGGGCGTTGGCTGTCGCAGAAAATATTCGCGCTCGATCCAAACGCGATCGTTCCCAGTTGTGAACTGGAAGACGGAGTCGACTACGTGCCGTCAAAGAAGTCGATCGTCTTTGGACACCACTTCACCAGCATCGCTGGCACGGGGCCGATCGTTGGGCCCGCCATCGCAGTTTTCTGGGGTTGGTTGCCCGCGCTGTTGTGGGTGATTTTTGGAAGTATTTTCATCGGTGCCGTTCATGACTTCGGCGCGCTCGTCGTCAGTCTGCGCAATCGTGGCCAAACTGTCGGCGAAGTTGCCGGTCGTTTGATTTCACCACGGGCGAAGCTGTTGTTTCTGTTGGTGTTGTTCTTTGCGTTGACGATCGTGTTGGCGATTTTTGGTCTGGTCATCGCGATCATATTCAAAGTGTATCCCGAGTCCGTTTTGCCGGTCTGGATTTCGCTGCCGATCGCGATTTACATCGGTCGAAGACTGCGCTCTGGAGCAACCAGTATTCTGCCCATGGCACTGCTGGGACTGGTCGCAATTTACGCCAGTGTATGGTTCGGCGCGTATGTAATGCCAATCTCACTGGACAAGATCGTGGGCGCCGATAACTGGCCCGGTGAATGGAACTCAACGTTGGCGTGGACGTTGATTCTGTTCATCTATTGCGGAATCGCTTCGGTGCTGCCGGTTTCTGTTTTGCTGCAGCCACGGGACTACATCAACAGTTTGCAGTTGTACGTTGCGTTGGCTTTGCTGATGGTTGGCCTTGGTATTGCCACGCTGTCTGGACAAGCGGATCTGTTCACTTCGACGCCGGCTTATACTGGCAACGAACTGCCAGCGAATTCTCCACCGATCGCACCATTTTTGTTCATTACGATTGCCTGTGGAGCGGTCAGTGGTTTTCACTGTTTGGTCAGTAGCGGAACCAGTAGCAAACAAATCTCAAAAGAAACCGATGCCAAGGCGATTGGTTACGGCAGCATGCTGCTTGAAGGAGCCCTGGCCGTCATGGTGATTTTGGCTTGCTGTGCCGGTGTCGGAATGGGCAAGTTCGACCGCGTCGCTCAAGGCGAGGGCGTGTTTGCTGCCAGCGAATATGTTGCTGCCATTGGAGCGGGAGACGTAGCGATGGTGGGAACCGAAGCTTGGCGAGCCAAGTATCAAACGGCGGGACAATGGAAAGACTTTAACTTGGGCGCGAAAGTCGGCGCGTTTGTTGAAGGCGGCGGCAACTTTTTGGCAGCCGTTGGACTTCCGCTAAAGATGGGCATCGCGATCGTCGCAGTGTTGGTCGCCTGTTTTGCAGCGACGACCCTCGATTCTGCGACTCGGTTACAGCGATACGTAGTCCAGGAACTGGGCCAAACGCTTTACATTAAGCCGCTTACCAATCGCTATGCGGCGACTGTGTTCGCGCTGGTTCTTGGTTTCATGATTGCCTGGCAACCGGGGCCGGCTGGCCGCGGATCTGGAGGCATGATGTTGTGGCCACTGTTTGGGGCCACGAACCAGTTGCTGGCTGGTTTGGCACTGATGGTCACCACATTTTATCTTTGGCGCCGCAACAAACCCGTTTGGTTTGTTGTGTTGCCCATGGTGTTGATGTTGATCCTGCCATTCTGGGCACTCACATGGCAGCTCCGGTATATGTTCAATTTTGAGGACAAGCTGATGCTGTCGATCGTCGCCATCATCACGCTGGGACTTCAGGTTTGGATGGTCGTCGAAGCTGCCATTGCCTGGCCGAAGGCCAAGGGCGTTATCGAGAAGGAACTGCCGCCGTTGGAGAAGGACAGGTTTAGTGCGGCCGACGGACGAAGTTGTTAGATCGTATTTACGATGGATCGTTTA
>CAYUNP010000425.1:0-2690 GCA_964446085.1 uncultured Pirellulaceae bacterium | reverse complement strand
AATAAATCGCTTACGGTTCGGAGAACCGAGCGACATTGTCGCTCAGCTTTCCAGGCTGATAGCGGTCATCATGTCCGCTCCACTTGCTTTCATGAAGCCGCGCTGCAGTGCAACGCAGCTAAATTGTTCAAAGTTACAAGGAGCTAATTCTTTGATGTAGGTGTTATCAGATCTACAAGTTGCGTGCCGAAATGCCTTCGGAAAGGCAATAGGTCAAAAATCCCGACATGCCCGTTCCTGTCAAAATCTGAAGCCGAATATATGTCAGTGAAATCTGAAAAGTCTCTTCTGAATACCAACAGGTCGAACACATTGACTCCGGAATCTCCGGCTCCCGTTTCTGCAATGATGTTGCCAAAATAGAACCTGAATCCGCTCGGCCCGCACGATCTGAATTCTGGCATGGTGACCTGCAGCCAAATGTTTTCAATTTCGTTGTCTTCCCAAATCAACCAAATGCGATCTGAATTGTTGGTTCCTTGGCCAAGCTCTGTTCTGATTTCTATCGGATTGGGAGCTGGCTCCCATTCGTCAACATTGTTGGTGTTGCCTTGTCGGAATGTGAAATCTTCCAAAACGGCGTCTCGATCAAGATTCCAGACATCCACCATGATTCCATTGATTCCTCTGGTGTACGAGGTGTAGTTTTCGAACTCAGCGGTCCGACCGTCAAACAGAGGCTCCTTGTCGGGTGCAATCGCTCCCTCTTCATCATCGCCATCATCATAGGCAGAGTCATTGTAAAAAATGCCCGCAGCAACTCCCAATTGCTCGTCGACGTCTTCACCATCAGCCCAGGTAAGTCTTACATTGGAAGATCCAGTCGCTTCCTCAGCAACACTGGCGAATTGAATGTGGGGTTTAGTTCCGCCCGTCGGGCCAACGTATTCAAAAACCCATTGGCCAGTCACGTAGGCGCACGGCTTTGTCAATCGCGTTACGACAATGTCATTGTTATCTGTTTCGTTGGTGACCAGAACGCATTGTGAATCGATTCCTTCTTTTCGGTCTGCATTGGCTGTGTCTTGTAGGATGCCACGATAGTCTCGTTCCTCGTAATCACAGTAGGCGTAGTTGAAGCTCACCTCGGTGAATCCCGGAAAACTGACGAAGTGTTCGATGTGCTGTGATACCCAATCACCGGGCCTGCCTCCGTTTTGTGGTGCACCGTCAATGAGCGGGCAATCAAAAACAACCGGCGGAGTATCTGATTGCCAATCCCACATGCAATAAAGCTCTTGCGGAGCCCAAATGCTGTCCAAGAGAGTGATTCTGAAGTCGATGGTGATTCTTTCGCCCTGAACGAGGACGAGTTTCTCGCAGGCGTTCTGTACTTCAATCTCGTATAAAGCTTCGTGCCACAGAAATGGCCCTGCACTTTCGACATCTGCCGGATTCGAATCGTAGAACTGCAATTTTACTGGTTGGCGAAAGGCCAGACCATCGATTCCGGTTGCGATCTGAACGGTTGGGTTCAAGGTTGGTAATTCATCTTCATCAAATCCGGGTGGCGTGCGCTCACCAACATGCGATCCGTCCATGGTTGCTGCTTCGAAGAAAGCGGGGTTGCCGCCTCCACCTGGCAAGCCATCTCCACCCGGCAAATCGCCTTCGCCTGGCAATTGAGCCATGGTCCATTGGGACGTGAACAATGCCAGGAATATGGCTGTAAATGCTGTTAAATTTTTCATCTGGAAATTCCCATGCCTACAAAAAAACAGAATCCTCTGCTGATGGAGACGTGCCCCATATGGAATCACGTGCGCAATTTCCTTTCCCGCGGAACATTTTTTCTGATATCTGACAAACTGGCGTCCGGCAGCCAGAAGTTGTCTCGTAAACGATTGTTTGCCGTTGGAAGCCGTATTCGCGGGCACATTTCCCCTGTGAACGATTTTCACAGCCGATAGAATGCTGCGAAACGGTCCATCTGTTTCCCATTCTGAGCCTGAAAAGTGTCTGAAGCGATTACTCAAGACAAGCCTACGCAATCTTCCGCCGACTCATCTTCTTCAGCCGATTTAGGTGACCAATCTGTCTGGCAAATTGATATTTTCCCGGCTGACGGAATTCCCGATCGACTCGCCGAAGATGTCCTGGCTGATGCCGCCGACCTTGGCTTGCCGGCAGATATGAACATCAAAGCGGCTCGCACGTTTTTGGTTCAGGGATCGTTGACTCAGGAGCAGGCCAGTGAAATCGCAAACGGCTTGCTGGTTGAACCCGTCGTCGAACATAGCGTCGTCGCCAAAGTCGGCAGTGATGTGCTGTCCCAGATCCCCTCCGGCTTCGAGCGGCTGATCAATGTCATGCCGCTGCCAGGAGTCACCGATCCACAAGCCGAAAGTGCATTGTTGGCGATCAAAGGACTTGGCTTTGGTGCCTCCGAAGTCCGCACTGTGAAAAAGTATTGGGTGTCGACACTAGCCGAATCGAGCCGCGAGACTCTGGTTCAAAAACTGCTGTGCAACGATTCGATCGAAACCGTTGTCGAAGGCTCCCTTGAACTTGAACGTCTCGACCTCGGACGGGAATACGAATTCAAAAAAACGCTCGTTCCGATTCGTGACCTCGAAGGCGAAGCATTGTTTGAGATCAGCAAGCAATGGCAGCTTAGCCTTTCGCTGGTCGAAATGGAGACAATCAAGGCCCATTTCATTTCGCTCGATCGGGATCCAACCGATGTGGAA
>CAYUNP010000424.1:0-2704 GCA_964446085.1 uncultured Pirellulaceae bacterium | reverse complement strand
GTGTCATGAACGGTTGTTTTGACGATGTAGAATTTGCCGCTGTGCAGAATGGATTCGCGGATCTTGCTATTGATCGTATTGAGTGCTTCCTCGGAAAGCTGCGGATCGAAGTACCGGTAGCACACGATGTTCGATTGAGGTTCGGCGAGAGCTTGCAGGCTGGGTTGTTCTTCGATCATGCCAAAAAACTGGCGACTTAAATCGAACAGAGTCGTCACATTCTGTTCCCACGCATCGGTTCCATGGACCGTCAGGATGCTGTAGATCTTCAAGCCGATCATGAACTTGGTGCATTCGAAAGTTCGCAACGCCAGGTTGTGCCACGGCTGTTGTTGGCTGTCCGGATCGAACAGGTAGTCGGCTTTCTGTTGAAACGTTGTGAACGAGTTTCGTCCGTCCCGAAAGATCAGTGCAGTGGCCAACGCGGGAGTCAGAAGTAGCTTGTGAAAATCCAACACGACGCTATCGGCCAACTCGATGCCATCAACCAGGTGGCGATACTTTGGTGAAAACGCAGCCGCGGCTCCGTGGGCTCCGTCGACATGAAACCACAGGTCGTTGGCTTGGCAGAACTGGCTGATGCCGCGCAGGTCGTCGTAGGATCCCGATGCGGTCGTGCAAGCGCTGCCCACGACAGCAATGACTTGCCGGCCAGATTGAGTGGCCTTGTTTAGCAACTCCGGAAGCAGATTGACGTTCATGCTCAGGTTTTCATCAGTGGGAACCAGAATGACTCCTTCCTGTCCCCAACCCATCACGGTGGCGGCTCGTTGAACACAATAGTGTGCCTGTTCGGAAACCATCACGGCCATCGGCTGACGCTGCCCATTGATGTTCACGTCGGGTTGGCTTTTGATTCTGGCCGCCAACAGCGCCGTCAGGTTGCCCAACGATCCACCCGAAGTCAGGACTCCGCCGGCTTGCTCGTCCATGCCCAGTTGCTTGGCAGTCATTTCGACGACCAGTCTCTCCAGCGTCGTGCCGGCCATCCCCATTTCGTAGACTCCCATCCCGTTGTTCAGGAAGTCAGTGACCAACCCGGCCAACGCCGAATGAAATTCCGTTGGGCTGATCTGGTGCCCAACGTAGTTCGGATGAGTTAAACGGATCGACTGGTCAAGGACTCGTTCGATCAATTCCTCGAATGATTGTGCCGGATTCTGTTTCCATTCTTTCAGCAGTTCTTCCGAATCGCGAAACTTCAAAACTTGATCCGCAAGTTCCTGTCCCTGCCCCATCGACTGCCCAGCGTGATTCGCAAGGCGGTCAATCAAGGCGTATCCCTGTTCACGAAACTGTTCGATGTTGAAGTAGTTGGGAACGGTCATGTTGTTCAGATCTGAAAGTCTCGATGCGGGTTTCGCGTGAAGTTGCGTGATCAATTGAGCTTACCAGCCGTCGCACGTTTTGGAATGAGTCTGAAGCCGGGCGGTTTCCAAGGTCTCTAAAATTGATGGTCAACGCTCGGTGTCGTCCAAGTTGCACACCTTTTCATCCCGAAGGGATTTAAGCTTTTAGCCGGGGGTTTGAGCGTAGCGAACACCCCCGGAAGGGTGAAGCAAGCCCATCGATCCTGAAAGGATCGCAGCAGTGTCCTCCGCAAATTGCGAATCTCTTCGAGGAAGTAATGCGACGGCGAGGGATCGATCCCTTGCTTACGCGGCGGGTTATGATCAACCTTGCTGGATTTTTTAATCTACAATTGGTTGGCCATCGAACAATGATTTCCATGTTGATGAAATGATGATTCTGTCAGGGACCAATCGAACTTCTGCGCTGAAGTCCAAAACGGTATTGGCGATGATCGTCTTTTTGTTTGGACTGCAGATTGAAAACCTGTCCGGTCAGGTGTCCTTCAATAGCGACGTTCGTCCAATTCTTTCGAATCACTGTTTCGCATGCCATGGCCCCGATGAAGCGGCGCGGGAAGCAGGTCTTCGGTTGGACGTTGCAAACGATGTTGATACAGCGGAATTGCTCCAGCGGATCGCATCGGATGAAGCCGACTTCGTGATGCCACCGCCGCGTCACAACAAACCGCTGACCAAGCAAAGTCGAAATGTGCTCAAGCGTTGGGTTGAAGGTGGCGCGAACTATGAGAAGCACTGGTCTTTCGTGGCGCCGAAGAAACCAGCCGTGCCTGCGGACGTTCATGCAGTCGACTTTTTTGTTGATCGGAAACTTGCGAAAAACAAGCTGAAACGATCGGCGAAAGCAGAGCCAGCGACACTGATTCGCCGGGTGTATCTGGATTTGATTGGCTTGCCTCCGACGACGGAGCAAGCAAGTGCATTCATCCGTGATCCGACGCGAGAGAATTACGAAGCGATCGTTGACCAGGTTCTTGCTTCACCGCGTTACGGAGAACGATGGGCCAGGAAGTGGCTTGATCTGGCGCGCTACGCCGACACCAACGGCTACGAAAAGGATCGCGATCGCAGCATCTGGCCTTATCGCGATTGGGTGATTCGCGCGATCAATGAAGACATGCCGTTTGATCAATTCACAATCGAGCAGCTTGCCGGCGATATGCTTCCCGACGCGACGCAAAGCCAATTGGTGGCCACGGGCTTTCATCGTAACACGATGCTGAACGAGGAAGGCGGAATCGATCCGCTGGAGTTTCGCTACCACGCGATGACCGATCGGGTCGCCACCACCGGTACGACCTGGTTGGGTCTGACGACCGAGTGTGCTCAGTGTC
>CAYUNP010000423.1:0-2708 GCA_964446085.1 uncultured Pirellulaceae bacterium | reverse complement strand
CCAGTTGATGAAGTACCGGTTGATGAAGCTCCAGTTGATGGCGAAACCGATGCAGACATCGCTGGGCCGACCGAAGAGTCAGAACCAGCTTTGATCGAAGATTCGACGCCGCAACCAGAGCAGGAACCTGTCGTTGAGCCGTCACGCGAATTTGTCTATGACATTGATGCCGCTGAAGAGGAGATGAATGGAGCGTCTGCTGGATTTGCAGCGCCAGCTTTCAACAGTGATACTTCGGTCGATGCTGATGAATTGCAACTCTTGCGAATGGAAATTGATCAACTCAGATTTGAACTGGCTGAAAAAGAAGCCGCTCCGGAGCAAAGTCCTGGGCAGCTTAGTCGTGACCAGACAGTCAAACTTGTGTCTCGGCTTGAAGAGTTGCTGGAAGAGTTACGGTTTTCTGATGTTCGATCCCAGGAACTGGAAGAGCTGCTTCGAACTGCTGATCAGGCGACCTGTGATGAACGGGAAGAGCGCAAGCAGATTGAAAGCTGGGTCACCGACCTTGAAGGTCGTATCACACAGCGTGAAGAAGAAACAGAAGCCGAAGTTCAACAGTTGAAAAAACTTTTGACGGAAGCCCGCGCCAGCCAGCAAAAGTCCAACGAGTGTCTCAAAAGCGTCATCGATGTCAAAACTCAGAGTGGCGAGGCCGTTCCGACAGAGCTTGCCAACGACTTGAAGAAGCAGATTGAGTCATTGCAATTGCAGTTGCAAACGGCTCAGGAAGAAGCGACTGACCTGCGTGGCAAGCTTGAAGAGCAGGCTGCGTCTGTCATTCCATTGCAGGTTCAACTCAACGAATCCGAGCAGCAGCTTGCGGCGATGCAGTTGGAGGCAGCAAATGAACGTGCCGAGGTTTCCCGTCAACGTGTGGAACTCCAGCGTCTCAAAACGGATCTCGAAGGTCGCCTGGATTCTTCGGACGACGGCGATAACGCTGACTCGCGGATTCGTGCGATGCGTGAGCATTTGAAAGAGCTTCACGTGAAAGACGAAGAGAACAAGCAAGAATCCAAAGACAATGGAGGTTTGGCAAATCGAATTACCAACCTGCTACAACGCGTTTCGAGCGACTGATGAACAGAGGGGAGGATGTCAGGACCAACTTGGTCCAATCTGAATTCTTCAATATCGCAAGATGCCGATGAGCGTCATTGCGAATGCAGGTAGCGATGCGATGAGCCCAAAAACGAATAGGTAAAGGCATCCGCGAAGTTTGCGTTTCTTTAGCTGCGGAGGTCTGTTGGAAACCCCAATGTAGATGGCCGCAAGGAGCGAGTAAACAATGGCGGTGACTCCAGTGATGACCGAGGATACCCAAACGATTGCCTTTGTAGGCGCTGAGATTAGGTCAGTGCCGACTAAAAATTCGCAACCCACGGTCAGCAATGCTGCCACCACGGTCAATACTGCCAGTGTGCGAATTCCAGGCAGGTGCGTTTTCGGTTTGTGTCGCACGTCGATTGTCTTGGACTCGAATCTAATTGGACGCATCGCTGATCCAGTGCAGAAAGTCGACGACAAACGCTGTATGAATTACTTGCGTCGACGCATTATAAAACATGCACCAGGCAAACCCTCGATAGCCATCTTCGGCTCCGGAACAGCGGTCGTCGAAGACACAATCGCATTGGCGATCGTTTGCGACACCAACAACCGACTGGTTTCGACTCCGTCGATCCGAGAGCTTTGCTTTAATTCAATGTGTACAAATTCACCGCCAATCGAAGTCCACAGGCTGGAGTCCTGTGCCACCTATCCAAAACCCTGATCAGTGGCACACGGCAATATGTTTAGTGGTCATGTTTGTTGTGGTCGTGATCTTTCTTGTGGTCACCCCCGTCTTTGTCGTGACCTTCTCCATGGCCGTGCCCGCCATGAAACTTGCTCATGTGCTTTTTCGAAAACGCCAGGATCCCGTTAATCAGATCCTTGTGATCATCAGCAGTTGCAATCACTTGCTTCTTTAATGCCTGGTGACTTTTGTCGATGTCCATGTGGGCCTTTTTCATTTGATCATGCTTGTCGCCTTTCCCTTCAGCTTCATGGTCATGCATGGCCTGGTCGTGGTTCTTCATCTCCATTTCGTGAGCCTGGATTTGAAGGACAGTTGATTCAATTTCGGCTTCGTGTTCCATGATTTCGGCGCGCATTCTGTCGAGTGCTGCCAAAGCCTTGCGATGCTCGACTTTCATTTTGGTCAGTTTCATCAACCATTGCTGATGTTCGACCGTCGAAGCAACATGTTCTTTTTTCATCTGCTTGTGTTCGTGGCTGTGGCCATCCTGCGCGATTGCAATTGTGGTTGAAAACAACAGAACGAGCGCACCAGTTAAAGCATGGATGTGATTCATTGAAATCTCCTGTATCTCTGATTCGGAAAAGGAAAGCGAAATAGCCCGACAGGACTGAGTTGGCTGACAACAATCGTAGCCGTTCGCAGCCTGTTTGAACAACAAGAGTTAGCAGTTTTACTTTGAGACGCTGCCGGGATAGCAGAAAAAGAAGGTCAAAGCTGGCTGTCAGGATTTTGGAATGTCTTCAGGTGTCGCTTTTTCTCTGATCGCATCTCAATAGCTCGGGTATGGAACGGGCGGGGGATATCAATGAAATTCCAGGGCACGGGGAAACGTTTCCATAATCCTGTAGCCGCTAATACAAACGATCTCACGCAAAGACGCAAAGCTTGCAAAGATGAACAT
>CAYUNP010000422.1:0-2718 GCA_964446085.1 uncultured Pirellulaceae bacterium | reverse complement strand
GTTCAATGCCGAACATTTTCGAAACGCCGCGAGCGATATCGGAATAGCCCGAAAAATCACAATAGATTTGAAATGCGAACGCGTACAAGAAAAGCCAGTTCTGACAACCTGGATAGGGCAGCACATCAGATGCAAACCCCGCATTAACCAACGCCGCACATCGATCTGCAACTACCACTTTCTTAAAGAAGCCGGTGGCGATCAATCCGATTCCATCAATGAACTGATCACGGTCAAATTCGCGATCTTTATACAGCTGTGGTAGAAGATTCGAGGCACGTTCAATTGGTCCGGCAACTAACTGCGGAAAGTAAGAAACATACACCGCAAAATCTAGAATGTTGTCGGCTGGTTCCAAATCGCCACGGTACACATCAATCGTGTAGCTCAACGTCTGGAACGTGTAGAAAGAAATACCAACCGGAAGTATGACTCTGATCAAGCCTGGATCCGCATCGAGTCCACAAAGCGTCAACAATGCGATAAAGTTGTCCGCAAAAAAATTGAAGTACTTGAAGACCGCAAGCAATCCCAAGTTGACCCCAAGACTCAACCAAAGCAGCCGTCGCCGATACGCTTGGTTGCTACTGTCGCGAATCCTTTTCGAACACCAATAGTCAACTACCGTCGAGATGATCAGCAGCGAGAGAAACCGCGCGTCCCAACAAGCGTAGAACGCATAACTAGCAATGAGCAATCCAAGATTGCGGAACTTTCTTGGCAGAAAAAAATAGGCAACTAGAACTGTCGGAAGAAAGACAAGAAATGCGAGCGAATTGAATAACATGGAATACGATCCGACCCGCCCCGACAGCGGAGTAACACTCTACTTCTGTTCTTAATCTGTCTGAGGATTATGCTTACTCGCTCCCCGAACGGCAAGCTGGCTACATCAGAAGTCAAAACTACAACTCGTTCGGAATGCCAACTTTCACCGAGGATTCCAAGGGTCTTGGCCCGTGGCAGACCGTCGAACCCAAGCGATAATCGTGTCAACATCGAAAGCTGTCCTACCTGACACTAGCCGGATGAAAGCGAGGCCAGCAATGGCATTTGCAGAGCCAACTGTAACGAGTGACTTGCGGGACAAACGTTTTGGGCAAGCTATGATGCTGTTCGGCATCGCTTGTTTTCTGATGCTGACGTTAGGTGCCGGAGTACAGGCCATCAATGCGAGGGTCGGTCTCGCAGTCACACTGCTCTTCGTAATTCTCTTGCCCGCCGTGTTATTTGCTCGCTGGAAAAAAGCTCCCCTTCGTGACGCGTTACGATTGCGTCCGATCAGCCCGGCGATCATGGCGACATCGCTACTAGCTGGAGTCGGTGGTTGGGGTATCGCGGCAGGAGCCGGGATACTGATTCAGAAACTCGGCATACAAAGCATTCCGGTTGAGGCGTTAATAGTCGATTCCATCGGCATGCTCTTGGTGATGCTGTTCGTTGGGGCCGTGATGCCAGGCGTCTGCGAAGAATGTCTGTTTCGCGGCGCGATTCAAGGCGTACTTGAACGTCGGGGCAAATGGTTCGGAATCATCATCGCTGGCGTGTTGTTTGGTCTGTTTCATATGGACCCAACACGCATGCTCATTGCTCCGTTGCTCGGTATTTTCGCAGGTTGGTTGGTTGTGCGAACGGGTTCGTTGTTCCCGGCAATGCTTTCTCACTTCGGCAACAACGCCACAGCCATCACAGTCGGTTACCTGTTCCAAGAGTCAGAGCAACAAAACGTACTGTATTGGTTGTTGCCTTCGTTGGCCGTACTGTGGGTTGTTGCAACCTTATTCTTTGCTCACTGCACGAACTCTCCTGAGTTCAAGGACTCGGTCAAGCCATCGACATTGACCAGTGTTTCCGCCGGACTCTCTCCCGGCGTCGCTTGGGGCTGCGGCATTCCGGGCACATTGTTTGGCGTGTTGGTGATCGCAGGCACCACAGCTTTGACATTTTTGCTGACCAGCGCCAAAGTAGATGATGACGCATTATCCCCCAAAGTTCGCGAAGGAGATCGGCTAATGCTGATGAAGCCCAACTCTCCTTTGTTCGACTTAGACAATGGCGACATTGTAGTCTTCAAGCAAGGAGACAAAACGCTGGCTCGCACGGTCGCTCGGCATGAGGAAGATCGAGTTTGGGTCTCCGATCCATCCGGCACGGAGACTGAATTGAAGCTCACAGACATCGTTGGATCATTAATTCCGGGCACCACGCCTCAACGACACTAAGACTGGAAAAAGACGCAATCATCAAGAGCACGCCAAATTGCTACTTTTACGCAGACGATTTCCAGCCCGCCTACGAACCTTTAGTGCCCGAATCAAAGAGCCGAGTAAAACGAGAACAAGGCTCGGTAAAAGAACACTGAACCTCTCTGAGAGAACCGCTGCCATGGTCTTCGATGTACTATGCGATTCATTTTTTGGATTGTTTTTTGGTGCGTTTTCCCTGTACGGCGCGTACGTATTGAGAAAACAGACGGCGATTGGCGTCGCGAGTACGAATTGGCCATCGGTGCAAGGTCGTGTGACAGAGTCAAGAACTGAACTGGTGGACGCCGAAAACGCCTCGTATGAACTGGTCATCCGATACACGTACGTTGTTGATGAAAACGAGCTTCGCGGAGATACTCTGGGCTGCCGACGCTCTTATCTGACGAACCTGGATTCGGTGCAAGAGATTGTGTCGGCCTATCCGTCAGGCATGAATGTTGACGTCTACTAC
>CAYUNP010000421.1:0-2731 GCA_964446085.1 uncultured Pirellulaceae bacterium | reverse complement strand
AGCCGTGTTATCCTCAGTTCTTCAGCCCAAACACAGTCGCCTGCGGCTTGCCGTTAAACGAGCATCAAAGGTGGCACAGGCTTCCAGCCTGTGAACATACTGCAGCCCGGCGAACTGTAAAACAACTTCGATAAAAATTTGACAGGCTGGAAGCCTATCCTACCTTCATTGAACGGTCTTGCCGTTAAACGACTATTCGTGAATTCATGACTGACTCTTCCGACAATTTGATTTTCATGATGGGCGAGTTCGAAGCGAGCTTCCCGACAGATCGTCTTTACGCAACGAATCACATGTGGGCGCTGCCGGATCCTGATGGCACGTCGGTTCGCTTTGGCTTTACTGCCTACTCTGTACGCCTGCTGCAGGATGTTTACTTTTTGGACTGGATGTTCGACGCACCCCATACGGTTGAAGTTGGTGCAGAGATTGGCGCCGTGGAAAGCAAGAAAGCCGAAAGTTCACTCTTCAGTCCGCTATCGGGCACGCTTACCGAGTTCAATGAAGCGCTCATGGAAGACCCATCGGCAATCAATCTGGACAAGTATGGCAACGGCTGGATGTTCAATATTGAAGCCGAAGACACCAGCGTCCTGCTAACTCCAGAAGCCTATCTCGAACTGCTGGTTGACGTTTGGGACAAAACGCAAAAGACCATCAAGGGTCAGCTGAACAGCTAGGCATCGTCTGTTAGTCAAAAATACAAGCCCGAAGCGCAAGCGAGTGAATCTCAAACCCCGTGGAAATTCACTCGCTTGCGCTTCGGGCTTGTATTGAAACGACTATCAAACGGCATGTAGAGTTTTCGCGCCGCAAAGTAGCACGCTGGTCTCCAACGTGGCCGTGTATTCTCGATCATCGAATCGTAAAAACAACATCGCCCACTGCATCAGAATTGTACTCACCGGGAACCAGGGCTGGCTGACCCAGATTATCTTTGCGATCGGGGCCAAACGAATAGACGGCTGCGACCCCTGATTCATCGGACAGCAACCTGAACGGCGCACCGGAATACAGATCGAAAACTTCAACATCTGCCAACCCGGCAGCAGCCACTGCCGTCTGAACGTCAACCGGCAATTTCTGATCGTTCTCAAGTTGAAATTTTTTGACGCATGCCAGGCTAATCGCTCCATTGATCAGCACATGACCTCTTGCAGTCAGAACACCAGAAAACCGTCCCGGCTTGTGCCACTTGAGAAATTTTGAATCGCGCCATGAATCGTCTTCGGTCCATTGGTCACGTAGCAGTTCCATTTTCTTCAGGCGATCAGCAAGTGGCAAACCAGCATCACGTTCAATCGAAAAAAGCCGACTGTCGAGAATCTCAATTTCAGTGATGAAGTCATTTTCATTCATCGAGTTGAATTCGCTAACGAGCAGCGGCAATGAGATGGCCGCTGCCGGACTGAAGTTACTTCCTGGTCCTGGCTTCTTTGGTTTATTGGCTGCGATGGTCTGTTTTGCCTGCTCCAACAACTCAGGTTGATCACTCAATGAGTCCGTAATTGCTTCCAGAGCAATCTCTTCGTTGACGCGATATTCTCCGATGACGGACGTCATTATTTTGTGCGCGTTGACCACTGAAGGCAGGTCTGCGTCGACACCATAGGGCCCCCAGGAATCGAAGTCGATTTGGAAACTGTCGGTACGTAAGTCGTGAAGAAGCTTCCTCAATTGCAAATATTCAAAACGTGCAATCTCAAGAAACCGCGGATTCTCGTTGTCGTATTGCTTCGCCTTGATGAGTGTGTCAATCAGTTTTTCCAGGTGCTGTGGGTCCTCGGTAGAATGAATGATCGCCGTGGCTGCATCAGCCGCGGCGCATCTTACCATTGAGCTACCGTTCAGCTGCATATTCTGGTTGCCAAGTTTCCGGATATTGCGTTCCAGTTGAAGCATCTGGTCAAGCATCTCAATCGCACGAGGCGAGTCAGGTTCGAGCAGGCAACCGATGGTCAAGTCGTGGCAAATACTCTTGAACGCATAAGAGGGCTCCAGGTGGTCAAGAGAGAAACCTTTGTTCAATTGCACGATGGGAAGACTGTGAGCGGCTTTAAGTTCGTCAAGCAAATTGGTGATTCTTTTTGCATAAGTTGGGCCTTGAGTTTCAAAGTACTTTTGGGCAACTTCATCCTCTGGATCGTAAACGGCATTAAGCAAGAGATAGCGAACGTCGCCAAAAACATTGGAGATCTCAGTAAGTTTTTTATACTCAGGGTCAAGCGTTTCCGATTCGCTATCGTATGCACCGGGGACAAAGAGAGCCATTTCGAGTGGTTCGGCCATCGCGGCGGCCCGCAGATAATGAGTTGCTCCATTTTCACCGGGTTCGTGATCGAAATATTTCAACGCGTCAAAAGGCAGATCCGTTTCCGATAGCCAATCGGGCAACGCAAGCCAGACACCAGGAACAACTGGTTGGGCTTTTGACAACAGTTCAAGTTCGAGTTGCTTTAGTTCAGCGAGCTGGCTGTCGTGCAGCACTGGCTTTTCGACTTTCTCCTGTTCACGATCATTTGTGTCGGCTAATTTTTTGGATGCGACCGAATCCGGGTTTTGTTGGCACGCACAAATCGTGATTGCGAAGATCGCGCAAACGCACTTGAGAAACAGCTTCATGTGGGAGGCGTGGAACATCATTGCTACCTTTCGATCGCCAGGGTCGCGATCTCAAGAGTGATTTTGGTCAAGGATTGTTTCACCCAATTGTAGAATGCGCAACCGTGCT
>CAYUNP010000420.1:0-2759 GCA_964446085.1 uncultured Pirellulaceae bacterium | reverse complement strand
CCAACTTCATCAAATCCAATCACGGTATCATCAACTTCCTGTCCAGCCGACAAAGAATTGTCGTCAGACAGGAGCCCCAGGACTGTAGCCGTGGCGATGGAATTGTTTCCCAACTGGTCGTTGGATGATTCCAGGAAATCACCATAGTTACGCTGAAGCACAAGAATGTCATCAAGCTGTGGGCCATCAAAGGAGGTGTTGATTGTGGGATTAAGCAGGAAACTGGCACCTCCTGCCGAATCAACGTGACTGATTCCCAATGCATGAAACAGCTCGTGGGTCAGAACATTTCGAAACCCAACTGAATCGTTGAAAGTGCTGGAGAAAAAGTTGACGTTGTCGGTATCAAAAACGGTTTCTCCAATGTTCGCGGGAAATGCAAATGCAAGAACGTTCCCTCCAGTTTGTCCATCAACTGAGCGACCACCGATCCGGATGTCAGCTCGTGTTCCCAATGCTCCAGCAGGCCCGGCAAGCAAACCACCACCGGCAGGCGCTGAAAATAAAGGAGCGCCGTCATCGTTGGATTCGAAATTAAACGTCACACCCGAGACCTGTGAAATCCGGTTTGCTGAATCTTCGAACAGACTAAACCAGTCACGCTGAGTCAGATCTGCACCCCCCGTGGAATTCGTGTCGCGCCCGGTCACATTATCAAGGAAGTTGACAAAACTCGAACCTTCGGGGCCCGTATTGGCACCAAAGGCATCTCCGATTGGGGACCCTTCAGCGGCAATCCCCCACGTCAACGTGACGGCATCGCCCGCTGCAGTCGTTGCTCCATCAGTTGCACTGAAATTCCAGCGGCTACTGATTCGCGCGTCGATCTCGTTTGACGTTCCAGCCCCGCTGAATCGGCAGGTCCCACTGCAGCCACATGGACAACCACCAAATTGCCCTTCAGCAATCTCAGACTGAATGAAACTCAAGGCCATGAAAAACAGCAGCCCAATTGCAGACTTGATACCGGATGGCAGGGCGGGAATTCCATTTGTAATTTCGGCATTAGATGTCATTACTTACCTCTGAAGAACGATGAAGACTGGCGAGTTGGTATGGGCTTTTCGATAGCCATGCGGAATCTCCAAGCAGTCGGAGCTGAGGAGATCAGCAACTGAAGAGACCGGGTTTACAGTATGAGTGCCAGCTTAACGGTGAAAGCCATAAACACAAATTAGTGTTTGAAATCGTACGCAAACATTTTGCAGAGTATTCCAGTTCACTACCGAAGTCACGCTCTGAAGACGTGGAGGAGGAAACGGAAAGATGAGGGCAATGAATAAGGCAATACCCGTTCAACGAGCATGGAAGGTGGCATAGGCTTCCAGCCTGTGAACGTACTGCAGCCCGGCGAAACGCAAAACAACTTCGATAAAATCTGACAGGCTAGAAGCCTATCCCACCTTCATTGAACGCGCCGCAACTGATTCAGTTGTCATTGAACACGTCAGCGAGCCAAAGAGTCGGCCATCGATCCAACAGAGTCGAGCCCAGAACTAACAAACAGCGCCCAAAGTCATCGCGCTGTTAAAGAGTCAACAAGAATCGCAGGCTACCGAACATCACGCATCAACGAGTTCATCACTACAGCCAAACGAAATAACGCGGCAGCCATTCGTCGCTGGCACCTTTTCCTGACCGCAGCCGCGCAAAAAAATTGCCCGAGGCAAACAGCCTCGGGCAACTCTATTTCAATCGTAATTGAATAATTCGCCTAGTTGCGACGTCGGATCAAACCGAGTGAGAACAAACCACTTAGCAACAGAATTGCTGAGCTTGGCTCTGGAACAGCAAAAAAGCCGTTGTCCTCACCAATGCCGATTGTGATGTTGTCAAACAGAATTTCAACACCTGCATCGGCTGAACCGCTACTGTTGAGGCCAAAAGTACCGAGTCCAAGAGCAGGATCAAAACCGTCAGTTGCTGTAGTCACCACATCAAAATTTCCGATCAAGCCGCCATTGATAAACAGATCGTAGGTGCCTGCTGCAACTGTTCCCCCACCCAATTCAGTGTAGTCCTGGGCAACAGAATCGTTGTTGATAAGCGCAATGATATTGAATGACTCTCCGTCAGCGAGATCAACGAAGTCGCCAAGACCTGAACTTGTACTTGAAGTACCATTTGCCGCTCTAATTTGATTGGTAGAGTCGTTTGCATGTCTTAAGTTCAACTGAAAACCAGTGTCAGCATTGCTGTCTGTCTCAACGCCAAAGTTCCCAAAACGTACGAGAACTTCAGGGTTGGTGTTCACAACATCCAAGTCTGCAGTGTTGAACTCAAAATCGAATTCCAAACGAACTCCGTCAGTGACGTTGCCAAAATCGACATAAGCTTCTGGAGCGTCGGTAGCGTCGTTGTCAAGGACGCTTAATTGTCCGCCGATTACTGAGACCAAAGCAGTGTCACTGCCGTCGGTGCCGCCGTTAAAGGCACTCAAGTCATCGACGCCGTTGCCAAATACCTGGATAGTGTCAGCATTAACTTGTACCGCTCCCGTGGCAGCAATGGCTGCCCCCAAGCAAAGGCGGCTAAAAATTGATTTGATTTTCATGAAAGTTGATCTCTGAGTTGAAATGCAATGTGGTGTACTGGATTAATCGAATCCAGAATCTAATGAGTATAATATATGCTTAGTAAGTCATCCAACCAAAACTGCCGTAAAAACTGGAATTGGGACCCCAGCTTAACGTTTATGCAAAATCGACGCCGCTAACGGAAAATCACAGGGCAGACACTCCATATTAGGGGGATTAAGG
>CAYUNP010000419.1:0-2802 GCA_964446085.1 uncultured Pirellulaceae bacterium | reverse complement strand
CTTGTGAGCTTTCGAAATGTCGCGAGTCCAAATGCCGGCTGCCAGGCCGTAAGTCGTGTCGTTGGCTTGAGAAGCAATTTCGGAGTCGTTGGCAAACGGCATCGCTGCAACGACGGGACCAAAGATCTCTTCCTGGACGACCGACATCTCGGGCGAAGCATTCTTGAGTACCGTTGGTTGAACGAAGTAGCCTGGCTGATCGATCGCCGCGCCGCCTGCTGTTGCTTCCGCGCCCGCATCGAGTCCCGCTTTGAGATAGCCGGAAACGCGATCGAACTGCTCGCGCGAAACCAGCGGCCCCATTTGCGTGTCCGCTTCAAAGCCACTGCCGACTTTCATGTTGCTGGCGATTTCGCTAACTCCAGCGACCACTTCATCGTAGATTCCCGATTGCACGAACAGCCGCGAACCCGCACTGCAAACCTGACCCTGATTGAAAAAGATCGCGTCGGCCGCACCTGCGATCGCGGTGTCGATGTCCGCGTCGTCGTAAATCACGTTGGGGCTCTTGCCGCCAAGTTCCAGGGTGACTTTCTTCAAGTTTCCTGCCGCGGCCTTGATGATGATTTTGCCGACTTCGGTGGAGCCAGTGAAGGCGACTTTGTCTACGTCGTCATGCGCTGCGATCGCAGCTCCGGCCGTTTCGCCAAAACCCGTAACGATGTTCACGACGCCATCGGGAAGGCCAGCTTCCTGACAGAGTTCTCCCAATCGAAGGGCCGAGATCGGAGTCTGTTCGGCTGGTTTGAGCACAATCGTGCAGCCCGTCGCCAGGGCCGGACCCAACTTCCACGCTGCCATCAACAAAGGAAAATTCCAGGGAATGATTTGACCCACGACGCCAACGGGTTCTTTGAGTGTGTAGGCGTGAAACTGGCCGCCGGGAATGTAGGGGACGTTCAGCGGAATGGTGCTGCCTTCGATTTTCGTGGCCCAGCCCGCCATGTAGCGAAACATGTCCGCCGCCAGGGCCACGTCGGCTGCTTTGGCAACGCCGATCGGTTTGCCGTTGTCGATCGTTTCCATCGCAGCAAGTTCGTCAGCATTGGCTTCGATCAGGTCGCCGATCTTCCAGATGATTTGGCTCCGCTGCGAAGCCGTCATGGTGGACCATGGCCCCGAGTCGAACGCTTTCCGCGCCGCCGCAACAGCCAGCTCAACATCTGCGGCGTCTCCTTCAGCAACCTGCGCCACCACCTGATCCGTCGCGGGATCGAAGACGTCGAACGTCTTACCGCTTTTTGCTGCGACCCACTGTCCGCCGATGAGCAGTTTTTTGGGAGCGGATAGAAACGACTGAAGGTTTGCTGGAAGCGGAGATTTGGTAGCGGTGGACATGAGTGTTTCCCGTAAGAAAGAACATCGGAACGGTAGATCCGGATTTTACCGCCTGGCGACCGGGTTCGCAAAAAGGAAACCCGGAAAGCAGATCGTTTCGTGGCGCTTTGCGTTGTGAATGTGTATCGGCTTTCAGTCTGCGTTTTACTTTCTGATCGCCAGCTGGAAGCGCCGGAGGCCGATGCCTGCTCTGCGGAAGCAAATTTTCACGGACCAGGTTAGTTACTGGCTTTCGTATTTGAAACGGTGGCCGTAGCGAACAATCCTGGATTCAAAGAACGTCCAGGATAACCATGAGATGCCAACAGAAATCAGAATCGCCGCAAGGGTCAGCAGCAATTGAGGCGTCGTCGCGATGTCGGGTTCCGTTCCGAAAACGAATCCGTGTAGCAGTACCAGGATTGGCTGGTGAACCAAATACATGCCGTAGGAAATCGAGCCAAAGAATCTGAGCGGTTTCGTAAGCAACAGTTTGCCTGACAGTTTTTTGCTGACAACCAGCAGGATGTAGCTCGCACTACCCAGCCCAACCACAGTCAGTCCCAGCGACAATCTCAGTGGTAAGACAGTGAACTTCTCACAGAACAGCATCAACGGTACAAACCAGATCGCCCCCACCAGGATGATTTTCAGAAGTTTGCCATCGTCCTTGAAGACCATCGATTTCAGTTTTTCATCCCTCCAGACGATCGCCGCAATCGCACCCCAGAACAGTGTGTCCCAGCGACACGGAAGCAAAACAAGCGCACTGATGTGGTCGCTGCCCAGTTGGTACATCAAGGTCGATCGCAGGATTGGTGCCAAAGCGATCAGGACGAGGAACGTCTTTAACAGATAACGATGCGGCACAAACATTACGACCAGCGGCAGCAGCATATAGAACTGTTCTTCAACAGCCAGCGTCCATGTCGGGATGAGAGACAGACCACCGTCCTGATTGGTCCACGCCATGAAGAAGTTTTGAGTGTAAGTCAAATATCCAATCATCGGCAGCGGCTCTGCGAGCCATTCGCATCCCGACTGTCGAAGGTAATGAATCAGCACCACCAGCGGCGGGATGAACAAAAAATAGATCGGAAAGATCCGACACGAGCGACGAATGTAAAACGCGCTGAAATAGTTTTTTGACTCCCGATTGTCGATCAGGATGCCTGCAATCAGAAATCCTGAAAGCGCGAAAAATACATCCACGCCCAGCCATGCGAGGCTCAGGAGAAAAAAACCGTTGGGCACTTCTGCCAGGTAGTGAGCCAGTACGACGACGATTACAGCCAACCCACGCAGTCCGTCCAACTCCAGAATTCGACCGGTTTTAGGTTGAGATGAAGACATTGGGATGAGTGATCGTGATGCAGTTGTTGCCGCAAGCTCTGCAGGGGCAGGATGAATGCAGCCACCATAGGGAATTTCACCAATATCTCAAATGCGGGTTACTGGATGACTTTCTGCCAACACGACTGCTGC
>CAYUNP010000418.1:0-2813 GCA_964446085.1 uncultured Pirellulaceae bacterium | reverse complement strand
ACCCGACGCGTAAGCGAGGGATCGATCCCTCGCTTACGCGTCGGGTTATGATTGCAGTTTCGTTTCCAATTCTGGCCTTAGAATTTGATGCAGACGTTTTTTGGTTCGGTCCAGAATCGCAACGCTTCCATACCGCCCTCGCGACCGAGTCCGGATTGCTTCATGCCGCCAAAAGGTGTGCGCAGGTCTCGGGCAAGCCAACAGTTGATCCAGATGATGCCCGAATCGACTTCATCGGCAACACGATGAGCCACGTTCAAGTTCGAAGTCCAGATCGTTGCCGCGAGGCCGTATTGAGATTCGTTGGCTTTTTGAATGGCGTCGTCAATGTTGTCAAAGGGCTGGATCGAAACGACGGGCCCGAAGATTTCCTGTTGGTTGGTTTGTGAGCCATTGGCGACTCCTTCGATGACAGTTGGCTCGATAAACCAGCCCTGTTCACAGCGTCCCGAAACCTGCACCGCGTTGCCGCCGCAGAGAATTGTTCCGCCCTCCTGTTTGGCCAATTCAATGCAGCCAAGGATCTTTTCAAAATGAGGCTGTGAAACGATAGCGCCGAGTTTCGAGTTCGGATCGTGTGGGTCGCCGACAGTCAACTGTTTGGTCCGAGCGACAAATTCGTCACGAAATTTTTTGTACAGGGATTTTTCAATGTAGATGCGTGAACCACAAAGGCAAATTTGTCCCTGATTGGCGAAAGAGCTGCGTAGCGTGGTTTCCATCATCAAATCGAAATCGCAGTCGGCGAAAATGATATTGGGATTCTTGCCGCCGAGTTCCAGTGAGAGCTTTTTCAGCTTCGGTGCGACGGTGCTGGCAATGTGCTTGCCCGTTTTCGTACCGCCCGTGAAAGAGATGCCTTGAATATCATCGTGGCTTACCAGGGCGTTTCCTGTTTGGGATCCGCTGCCGTGAACGATGTTCAGGACGCCCGGTGGAAGGCCAGCGTCATTGCAAATTTGACCTAGCATCGAGGCAGTCATGGGAGTGACTTCGGATGGCTTGGCGACGACCGTGTTTCCGGCGGCGAGGGCGGGTGCGATCTTCCAGGTAAAAAGATACAGCGGTAGATTCCAGGGCGAGATGCAAGCCACGGGTCCCAGCGGTTTCCAGAGCGTGTAGTTCACCATGCCGTCGGAGTTGTGCGATTGGCTCTCGGTTGACGTGATCAAATTGGCGAAGAAGCGAAAGTTGCTGACACAGCGAGGAATGTCAACGGCTCGCGCCAGCCACAGAGGCTTGCCGTTATCTTTCGATTCTGCATCGGCCAGCGAGTCGACATTGGCTTCGATAGCATCGGCGATCTTGTGTAGCATCGCGGCGCGATCGGATGCGTGGGTCTTTGACCACCCGGGAAAAGCGGCGCGTGCGGCTGCGACGGCATTGTCTACATCGTGCTGATCCGAGTCCGGAACCTGGGAGTAGACCTGTCCGGTCGCAGGTTCAAAGTTGTCCAGCCACGATTTGCTTTGTGGTGGAAGCATTGAGCCGTTGATGTAGTTTTGAATCTTGTTCATACGTTGGTTCGTCATGGAGTCGCGGTCAGTACGTCCAACTTTAAGGCAGCTGTAAATCTTCTTCGCTGACTCCTGTCGCGATCTTGTCGATCTGAAAACTGTCTCCAGTGGGTGTAAAGATTCCCAGATCCGTGACGATTTTACTTACCACATTTTTGCCCGTTAAAGGCAGCGAACAACGATGCAACAGCTTCGCATCGCCACGTTTGGAAAAATGTGTCAGCATCACGATGATCGACTTGGCTCCGTGAACCAGATCCATCGCGCCCCCCATCCCCGTGACCTTCTTGCCCGGAATCATCCAGTTCGCGAGGCTGCCTTCAGCATCAACCTGCATCCCGCCAAGAATACAGACATCAATGTGCCCGCCACGAATCATTCCAAAGCTGGTTGAGCTGTCAAAATAGCTCGCTCCACTGCGAACGGTAATCGTCTCCTTGCCGGCATTGATCAAAGTCGGCGAAACGGTATCGGGAGTCGGACGACCGCTGACTCCCAGCACGCCGTTTTCTGAATGGATCCAGATGTTCTTGCTTGAGGGAATTCGCTCAGCAACCAAAGTCGGAATTCCGATCCCAAGATTCAAGCTCGAGCCATCGTCCAGCATCGCGACGACTTCGTCGGCCATTTCATTTTTCGACCAACCGCGTTTCTCTGTCGGCTCACTCATGACGATGCCTCGTTGGTCGCGTAGACAGGGATCTCAATTGTGTTCTCGTAGTCCTGGCCCTGATAGATTCGCTGCACGAAAACGCCAGGCAAGTGAACATTCTCCGGCTCGATTTCCCCTGGTTCAACAAGCTGTTCGACTTCGACGACCGTGACCTTTCCAGCCATCGCCATCAACGGCGAAAAGTTGCGAGCCGTTTCTTTGAACCACAGGTTTCCAATCGAGTCACCTTTCTGGGCTTTGATGATCGCAAAATCGGCATGCAACGGAAGTTCCAGAATGCAAGGTTTGTCGAACTCGCGTTCTTCTTTGCCTTCAGCAACCAGCGTGCCATATCCTGCCGGCGTGTAGAAGCCGCGAATTCCCATGCCGGCTGCCCGGATGCGTTCGCTAAAAGTGCCTTGCGGAACCAGGGTAACATCAACTTCTTTGGCCAGCATTTGCTGTTCCAGATCCGGATTGCCGCCGACGTAGCTGCAGGTTGCGTGGCTAATTTGCTTTCCCTTGAGCAGCCAGGCCAGGCCGCGGCCCGAGTTCCCAATGTTGTTTGAGATCGCGTGAATGTTTTTGATTCCACGCCGTTGGATTTCCTTGATGCTGTTTTCAGGAATTCCACAGAGCCCAAA
>CAYUNP010000417.1:0-2825 GCA_964446085.1 uncultured Pirellulaceae bacterium | reverse complement strand
TAGTTCTCCAAAAAAGCAGTCCAAATTATAGTTGCGTATGAAGTAAATGGTTTCTCGAGGTAATTAGCATTTGGCGTCAGGAGAATTGGCTTTTTCGAGAACATTCAATCTTCATTTCGGCATTTGCCGTTCCAAGGATACTTGATTTCAACGCAACTTCTGATTCCTGTCTGATTCTTCCCTATTCATTTGAATCTGTGCTGCTTTGGTTAGCAAGCAAGTGTACGATGAGTCCTTGCTCATTCTCAACCATGCGGGATTAACCATTCGGGAGTAACCATGCGTTCATTACCATATTCGCTTTTTGGAGCGATTATTGTCCTTGTAATCTGCTGCCAAACTGTAACTTCGACACTGGTGGCGCAGTCCAGTAACAAGGAGACAACCAACGGAACGGATTTACCCGAAGCGAGGTTGATTATTGATAAGTTCGTCGAAGCTATTGGCGGAGAGATGAACCTTCGGTCGATCGAGTCGGTGAAGTTAAAGGGTAAAAAGGTGTACGGAACTAATGAGCTGTCGTTTGAGAGTCTTGTGTCCGGTGGTCGATTTGTTACTCGTTCAACTTACTCAGGACTGTTGACGGCAGATGTATTCAACGGATACGACGGGGAATTTCTTTGGGCGACGGGTCCCGGAGTGTCCAAAAAAGATGATGATAAAGAGACCAGCGATCGACAGCTAATCAATATTGCCCCTCATCTTGCTGCGCTATCATGGCTGGAATTTGATGGCCAGATAACAGTGACCAAAAAGGAAAAAATTAACGGCAGAGATGTTTGGTGTCTTAAATTTCGAAAATCCGAATTTGGCAAGCTCGGACCCTACACGGCATTTCGTTATTTTGATATCGAGTCTGGGCTGTTGGTGCGATCTGTCTGGAAAGTAGATTCTTTAGAAGAAGACACAATTAATGAATTCGAATATCACGAAGAGTCGTTTTCAGGTCTACGATTCTGGGCTCGTCGAACGACTGAAAGGAAAGGAAGCCCAAAGCAAGAGATTGAGTTTGAATCGATTGAGATTTCCCCTAACTTGCCTGACGACGCCTTCGACATTCCTGAAAGTTTGCACGAACAGAATTGAGCCGGGTTAAAGAAGAATTCGTCGTATTCCTAACAAAGGTCTTGGTTTTGGTAGTTTCGCATCAGATGGACGTCGCGCTGGACGCTGGACTTCAATACGTTCGCGCCGCCAACGCAACCTGATCTCGCCTGTTAGCGATCCAGCTTACTGCTTGATTAACTGCACGGCGTCAACGTGGACAATTCCGGCGGATTCCTTGCCGCGAAATGTCACGCTGCCGGGCGAGTCCGCCTTGAAACGAAATTGGCCGAGTGACTGGAACGAATTCTTGCCCTTGGTTGGCTTGGTCTGATCAACAACCACCGACTGTTTGCCTGATTCGGATTGAATTTCGATCGTCAAATTTCTTGCGCGATTGTTGTGAGGCAACCACGTCACCAGCACATCGTACATACCGGATTCTGTAACACTGATTGGAAACACCGCCGAAGCGTTCGAGTCGGACGAGTACTGATAATTCTGTCCCACGAAGCCGGACAAGGACCCGTTGCTTTGCCAACTGCCTTTGAAGGTCGCCTGCAAATCATCCACGACAATCCCCTCCAGACTAGCCACCGGAATGGCCACTCGTCCTTCGCTGATTACGACCCCTGGTGGCAAAACCAGATCTCCCGTCAACGATTCGCGACGCATCACGCCGGGCTCTTTCATCAGACTCTTCAACAAATCAAGGTGCGAATTGTATACGCCACGGGGTGTCGTCTCGTGACGAACCGCAATCCATGCAGCCTTGCCAACCGTTTCGCCCATCATGCCACACGTCTGCATGACGCGCACGGCGCCTAGTCCATCGTGACTGACACTGATATCGCGACCAGCCATAAACAGGTTGTTGATGTTGCGGCTATACAAACATCGATAAGGAGCCCAGTAAGGTCCTTGATAACTGTATTCCGTGCCGGTCGTTGCCCGAGCAATGAACGGCTCCTCCAATTTTGGATCATCGTACCTTGGGTCGGGATCATGGATGTCGATATGCCAAGTGCACGGGAAAGCGGGATCGGGCCATTCGGTTCGCTTGCGAAAGTCGTCTGCCGTAAGCACCACGTCGCCTAACAACCGGCGAGACTCGCGTTTACCCATGATGTACGCGGCCCATTTCAAGCGATGCTTTGGAAACTGACCGTCGACATTCTTGAGTGTGTCCCACGCACCGTACATGGCGCGAAAATTGTAGTCGCGAATCCACTCGATATCTTCGATTGGGTTCTTCCCGGAACCACTCTCCCAAAACCAGCCACCAAGATTCGCCAGCGGTTTGTCACCTGTTCGCCACTGAGCAGCATCGCCTTTGCGGCCCGGAAACTTGATGTCGCTCAAATCAATTGCCCAGGGACAACGTGGAAAAGGCTGTTCTGTGGTCGATGGTGTGAACGCCAACGACAACGGATCTTCGTCCTCGCACTCACATTTGATTTGCGGTTCGTTCTTTTCAATGGCGTCGACCTTCCAAAGATTCGAAGAACCAAGGTTGCCGGTCTCCTTCAATTCGAAGTCAGCGCCAACCATCGCCCCCAACACACCGTCGCCGGTCGAGTCCAAAAAGAACTTGCCCGAGAGGCGAATACGGCGACCGCTTTCTACATGTTGAGCAACGACGGAACGAATCGTCGCATCACTGGCGGTTGCCGCAATGGCGCGATGATTTAACAGCAAAGTGATATTTGATTCGTTCTGCACAACTCGTAACTTGCGAGCGTCGTCGTAGTAATGGGCATCGACCGCATTGGAATTGCCAA
>CAYUNP010000416.1:0-2857 GCA_964446085.1 uncultured Pirellulaceae bacterium | reverse complement strand
GTCATTTAGCCTGTCGTATAATTCAACGTTGTAAATTCATAGGAGGATATATCATTGGATTCGAGTAACACTCCAGTTTATTTCGTGTTCTCCCGGCGTCATTCTTTTTGCACCGATCCTTTGGGAAACAACTTGATCGTAATCTCGAGATCTTTACTTCCGACTTTAACAAGTTTCTCCTGTCGCTCTGACTCTGGATCTTTTCGCATTTCCAAATCATCGCAGTAGGCAAAAACCCGCTGCCAGCCCGGCGGCATGTTTTTCAGATGCATGACCCCTTCCTTATCTGTCTCGCCAAAATAATTTTTTGGCCTATTGCTTTTGAAGTACGAAGCCAAATCAATACCCTGTTGCTGTAGCTCCCAAACGCGACGTGAAGAACACGAAGTCCCCAGAATCTGGCTTCCCGAATTGAACCAGTGTTGGTTTGGAGACGAGTTAGCTGAGATGCCTTCCAAAGAATCTCCATTTTTGTCGACGACTTTTACAGTAATAGTCACCGCTTTAACCATCGACAGATTGGCGGCGGTCTCAATTTCACCAGTCTTGACCAGTTGCGGAGTCGATGTAGAAGATTTAATGAGACCTTTAATGCGAACCGGATCAACGGTAGGTAGCAGCGCCAGAACATCTTTGACCCTGGTTTTGGCCGGCACCCATCCGTCACAAATTGGAATCATCTGTATCACTTCGTTGACAGGAAGTGACTCAAAAACAAAGGTGCCTTCCCTGGTGATTCTGGCTTCGTCGCTCCAGTGCCAATTCGATCGCCAGTCATTGGGGTCGGGCTTTTTGCGGATACCCGCAATGACATATCCATTTTCGATGGGGCGAGTTACCGAATCATCAATTCGTCCTACGACCCGACAGCCCTGCGATAGTTGGATGTCCTTGAGCAGCACCCGACTTTTGTCGCCAGGTTTGATTTCAATTTCATCACTAAAGAGTGTGGTTTTGTCTTCCCTGAAACAGACGACTCGCAGGATACCATCCTGTTTTTTCATCACGTTGGAAACAAGCGTTCCGTTCTTTTTGATTTCCCACTTGCTACCGCCTGCAAAACTGCCGACCGCATGAAGCCGCTGGGTTATCTTTTTGCCGGCGTCGTCGACAGCCGTTACCGCGATGCGAAACCCGCGTTCCAACTCAACCTTGGCTGGGTCGTCATCGACCGCGTGGTCGCGGTAGTAGGAAACAAAGTCGGGATGATCAACTTTCAATATCATTTTTCTGGTTGTATTTTTGTAATCCAACATCTTCGGATAGGGGATCTTTGCAATGCCGGCGGGATCGGATTTGATTTTCCGAACTTCGCCCCATTTGGCATCGCGCCAACCCCAGAGAGTACCTTGCTCTTCCTTTGATCGTAATCCAGTGCAATAGACAACGGCGTCTTCAACTGGGTGGCCGTCTGGATCGACCACTTTGACGTTGCACTCAAGCATCTCAACATCGGGCTTCTTTTTTGGCTCCTCCTTCGCAGCAGCTTCGTCGTCCTGAGCCAGCAGGGCGCTCGAACCGAAACTCAAAGTCATCGCCATGACAACCAGGAAGCGGAACGAGTATTCGGTTTTGCATGGACGCATGGCACCCCAATCGACGGTGCGATGACGACGCTGATTCAACAGGTGGATCAGGATCGGAATCAGCACCAACGGGAGTGCGAATAACCAGATTGGATTCAGGAATGTCATTTAGCGTTTCGTGTGCTCATGCTGTGAATTCATGGGACGGTATTTCATTTGGCTCCGAATAACTCGGTCAGTTTGTTCCAGGTTTCCCTCATTGTCTCCGTCTTTGGCAGCGATCCTTTGGGGTGCAACTGGATCGTAACCCTGCGATCTTTACCTCGCATATTGATCCGTTTCTCCGGTCGCCCTGTCCCTGGATCGGATTGCATTTCCAAACCTTCGTGGTAGGCAACAAGGCGTTGCCAGCCGGGCGGCATGTTTTTCATCCGCATGATGCCTTCACTGTCTGTCTCACCATAGTAGCGACTCTTTTTTGACTTATAGAACGTCATCAGATCCTCACCCCGTTGCTGTAGCTCCCACATACTACGAGTAGGGTACGAATCCCCCAGAATCTGGCTTCCTGAATTGAACCAGAATTGGTTTGGAGACGAGCCAGCTTTAACGCCTGCCAGAGGATCTCCATTTTTGTCGACGACTTTCAGAGTAACTGTTCCCGCTTTGACCATCGACAGATTGGCGACTGATTTGGTTTCACCAATCTTGACTACTTGCGGAGTCGCTGCAAAAGCTTCGATACTGCTTTTGACTCGATCGGGGTCGACTCCAGACAGAGCTGCCAGAACGTCTTTGACCTTCGGCTTGGCAGGCACCCAACCGTCGCAAATCGGAATCATCTGCAACGCTTCGTTGGGTGGAAGTGACTCAAAAACAAATGTGCCATCTTCGGCAACCGTGGCTTCGTCGCTCCAGTGCCATTGCGATTGCCAATTGTTAGGGTCGAGCTTTTTACTGATACTGGCAATGATGTAGCCATTCTTGATCGGGCGAGTTACCGAATCATCAAGCCGTCCTTCAACGCGACATCCCAACGCAAGTTTGACGTCCTTGAGCAACACGCGACTTTTGTCGCCGGGCTTGATTTCAATTTCTTCACTAAAGAGCGTGGGTTGGTCTTCCCTGAAACACACGACCCGCAGGATGCCATCCTGTTTTTTCATCACGTTGGAAACAAGCGTGCCATTCTTTTTGACTTCCCACTTGCCACCGCCTTCAAAACTGCCGACCGCGTAAAGTTGTTCTTTAATCTTCTCGCCTGCCTCGTCGGTAGCCGTCAACGCGATTCGGAACCCGCGTTCCAGTTCAATTTTGGCCGGATCGTCATC
>CAYUNP010000415.1:0-2858 GCA_964446085.1 uncultured Pirellulaceae bacterium | reverse complement strand
CACCTTTCATGCTCGTTGAACGGCAAGCCGCAGGCGACTGCGCCATCCAACCATCGCACAGTCATTGAATCCTGCTAAAAAAGTTTTCGACTGTCGAGCAGTATCGTCACTGGTCCATCGTTCACCAGGTGAACTTTCATGTCGGCCCCGAACGTACCCGTCTCAACCTTCAGTCCTTTGTCGCGAAGTGCCGCAACAAATCTGAGATACGTCGGTTCCGCGATCGCAGGATCCTCGGCGGCCGTAAACGCTGGCCGCCTGCCTTTGCGAACGTCACCCAGCAGCGTGAATTGGCTGACGACCAGAATTTCTGCACCGACCTGAGCAGCCGAAAGGTTCATTTTTCCGTCGTCATCCTCGAAGATTCGCAATCCAGCGGTTTTGTCCAGAACGTAATCAAAGTCCGCCTTCTGGTCGCCTTTCTCGACACCCAATAAAACAAGCATCCCGGCGCCAATGCAGCCAACTGACTTGCCATCGACTTCGACGCGGGATTCGGTAACTCGTTGGATGACGGCTCGCATTAATCACCAAAATTGAAGAAGATCAACAAGAGAACCATCTAAGCACAACTTGTGAAAGCGCGAAAGCCATGCTGCAAAAATTTGATCCGCGAAATGAAAACCTGAAGGTCAACATCGATGGCGAACTCTATCATCGTGACGAAGCGAAAGTCAGCGTCTTCGATTCCGTTGTGCAGGGCGGCGATGCCGTTTGGGAAGGTCTGCGGCTTTACGATGGCAAAATCTTTTGTCTGACCGAACATCTCGATCGGCTACGTGACTCGGCACGTGCGATGGCGTTTGTCGATATTCCCAGCCACGAAAAGTTGACGGATGAAATCCGGAAAACCCTGGCTGCGAATCAGATGACTGACGAAGTTCACATTCGATTGACGTTGAGTCGCGGACGAAAGATCACTTCCGGAATGGATCCGAGACTCAATCAGTTCGGTTCGACGCTGATTGTGTTGGCTGAATTCAAAAAACCGGTTTACGACAAATCCGGTTTGAAGCTGTTTACATCTTCAATTCGTCGTCCGGATTCGGATGTCGTTGATCAGAAAATTCACAACAACAACCTGATTAACTCCATCCTGGCAAAGATCCAGGCAACTGCTGCAGGCGCCGACGATGCAATCATGCTCGACTCACGCGGCTTTGTGGCGGAAGTCAACGCAACGCATTTGTTTGTCGTCAAGAATGGAATCGTCAACACGCCGCGGGCGGTTGCCTGCCCCGAGGGAATCACGCGACTCAACGTGCTCAAGCTCTGCCGTGACAATCAGATTCCGTTTGACGAGCGTGACATTTCACTGGCCGAACTTTATATGGCGGATGAAATCTTCTGCACCGGAACGATGGGTGAACTGGCACCGGTCGTCGAAATTGACGGAAGGGAAATCGGTGAAGTCGGCGAGGTGTATCAGCAGTTGGGTGGACTGTTCAGAAATCTGACCAACACCGAAGGAACGGTTGTCGTTTGAAACTACCGGTCGTAGCTTTCCGGGTAGATCACCAGTTCGATGCGACGATTGGGGCTCACACCGCCGACGTTTCGTTGCTGATGTCGCGGCCGATTGCTTCCCAGAGCCATGTTGAACAGTTGTCGCTCGGGCAAGCCAAGTCGCACCAGTTCATCCAGGACAGCCAGTGATTGAGTTGCCGTAAGCTGATGGTCGGTGATGCCCGGAGGATTCAATGGAGTTCCATCCCAATGAGCTTCGATGCCCACGATCTGTCGTGGGAATGACTCGCGAATCGTTGATGCAATATTTTGAAGCACCGGTAGTTGAGCTGGAGCAATCCGATAGCTGCCGCTGGTAAACAGACGGTCAGTGGGGAACTCGATGCGAATGATGTCACCGTCCATGCGAGCGTTGCCGCCGGGGATGTTGATCGAGTCAAGTTTCTGCATCAAGCCATTGTTGGCTCGAATGGTGGCCGATCCGTTGGAACTGAAACCTGCGTTGCTGAACGAACCGGAGCCACGTTGGAAGGTGCTGCTTTGAAAGTTGTCGTTGCCTTGCCAGTCACGTGTGTTGCTTCCGTTGTTGGTGTTGGAAATTCGCTGGGCGAGAAGGCGATCCTGATCCGCGATGCGACTCTGGAGTTGCTCGATCCGTTGTTGCATGCTGGTGAACTGTTGTTGGTTGATTCGATCCTGGTTTCCGGACTGTGTGATCCGGTCAGAAGTATCCGCCAGTTGTTGCTTCAGGGTTTGGTTGTATTGATTCGCAAGTTCCAGCTTCTGTGTCAGCGATGCGACTTCGGTGTTGAGCAACTGATTGTCCGCGTCGAACGCGCCCAGTTGCTGGTTGATTCTGCTGAATTCCTGTGACAAACCGGGCTGTGGAAGTTGTCCCAATGTGC
Organism: uncultured Pirellulaceae bacterium; assembly: GCA_964446085.1. Classification (GTDB taxonomy): domain Bacteria; phylum Planctomycetota; class Planctomycetia; order Pirellulales; family Pirellulaceae; genus Mariniblastus. The sequence continues at coordinate 486 of CAYUNP010000415.1, read as the reverse complement.
CGCTACCCTGGGAGGCTGCTCCTGCGGCAGAGTTTGCCAGTTGGCCGAATGTCGATCCTGAATTGAAAGTGCCAGAGGCAGTGTTGTTGCCAATGTTTCCGAAAGGATTGTTGAACGAAGTGCCGTTAAACGGCGAGTTCACGCCGAAGGTCGAAGAATTTCCCGATCCGAACAGGCCGCTTCTGGATTGTGGTTGGCATCCGGTTTGCGCCGCCAGTAAAAGAACGCACAGCGCGATCAGTGGTTTTGGCAGGTTCCTGAATGTTGTTATGGTTGTCATTCCGTCGTCCATGATCGGTAGACCGGTTCTATAAACCCTTCCTGGGCGGCGAAGACTAGCAAGCCATCAACAGTGCGTAAACAGCACTGCTTTAGCGAAAAATTGAACTTCGCAGAAAATAGATCCTGCTAGCAGCAATCAGGTGCAACTTTCTGGTGCAGCCGCGCGGTGGTCACACTCACAAGCACGTCGTCCGGCTTAACCAG
>CAYUNP010000414.1:0-2879 GCA_964446085.1 uncultured Pirellulaceae bacterium | reverse complement strand
TTTGAAGTCTGACTGATGCACACGTCCGGCTTGATGTTGTAGCACTGCATTGGCCAGTTCGATCGCCATGCGGGATTCCAGTGCCACGCCAGCCCGAATCGCGACGCAGGGATCGTGCCGACCTTTTTCCAATTGGTAGTCGATCTCGGAAAGATCTTTGCGAACGCTTTGCTGTGGTTTCGTAATCGTCGAAGTTGGCTTGAAAGAAACTCGCGCGACCAATGGACGGCCCGTCGTGATCCCGCCAAGCATGCCGCCGTGGTGATTCGACTGGTAGCCTTCGGATCGGATGGCATCATTGTTCTCGCTGCCCAAACGCGTGACGACTTCGTGTCCGGAGCCAACTTCGACCGCGCGAACGGCATGCAGTCCTCCCAGCGATCCCATCAGTCGCAGTTTCAAACTCTGATAGAGCGGTGCTCCGGCTAGTGGCGGAACATTGACTGCTACCACTTCGACAACGCCGCCAAGAGAGTCACCGTTTTTACGGGTCTCCATGATCAGGTTCGCTGCCGCGTCGGCAAACTCGGAATCAATTGTGTAGATCTCGGATGATGCGAGGGTCGTTTCGAATTCGTCCACGTCCCTGGCAGCGACATCATGGGAATCGAAAATATCGCAAAGGTGCCTTTTTGATTTCAGTGATCCAACCTGGACGATGTTGGTAATAAATCGAGTGCCAAAGGTTTCGGCCAGGAAAGCTCGTGCAATCGAACCGCCGACAACGTCGCTAATGGCACTTCTGTAACTTGAGCGTCCGCCGCCGCGATAGTCGACAAAGCCCTGCGATTGATGATGCTTCACCAGATCGGTGTGACCGGGACGGACTTCGCCTTTCGGTCCAGCGAACTGTTGATAGTGTCCGCTTTTTGACGATGCAGTGCCCACAAAGGAGGCGATCGGTTCGCCCGTCGAAAAACCGCCAGAATAGGTCGCAATGCTGGAACCGCTTCCATGGATTTCGATTGCCGGACCAGAGAGCATCGCTTTGTGGTCGCTATCATCAAAAATCCCGGACGTGAGAACGACCTGGTCAGCTTCGTTTCGCGGCGTCCCGTGCTTGTTGGAGCCCGGTCGGCGACGATTCAGATAATGTTGGATTTGCTCCCTGTCGATTCGGATACCGGCGGGACATCCGAAAGTAATCGTTGAGATTCCCGGACCGTGAGATTCTCCGGCTCCTGCGACTGCGAAAAGTGGACCGCCCAAAATTTCCATCGAATACCCAATTGGCTTGTTCGTGATGAGTGAAATTCCATTTTACGAAATTGCGGTGCGAATAAGTAGACAGGTTTGTAAAGCTGGGCGAAGCCAGAACTCAAACCTATCGCATTGGAGGGCAATCGATTACACTTTCTGCTTCGTTTTGCCGTGAAATATCGGACCAACTTTTAGAAACACGACGCTTGCCTGGAGCAGGCCGCGAACCGGAGACCTTCCTTGTCAGACGCAGATATCGGATTGATTGGACTCGCCGTGATGGGCGAAAACCTTGTCCTTAACATGGCCAGCAACGACTTCACCGTGGCTGTTTACAACCGTACGACTTCCAAAGTTGACGATTTCGTCAACGGGCGAGCCAGCGGCAAGTCGATCATCGGCACGCATTCGTTGGAAGAGCTTTGCAGCAAGCTGAAACGTCCACGTCGCGTCATGATCATGGTCAAAGCCGGAGGTCCTGTCGATGCAGTGATCGAAGGTCTGCTGCCGTTCCTTGAAGAGGGCGACATCGTCATCGATGGTGGCAACAGCGAGTTCCCCGATTCGGTTCGCCGTACGGACGATCTCGCGGCGAAAGGAATCCTGTACATCGGAACCGGTGTCTCCGGCGGTGAAGAAGGAGCCCTCAAAGGTCCAAGTATCATGCCGGGTGGAAATCCGGATGCCTGGCCGCACGTGAAGCCCATCTTCCAGTCGATCAGTGCCAAGACCGACAAGGGCGAACCTTGTTGCGATTGGGTTGGCCGTGGCGGGGCAGGGCACTTTGTGAAAATGGTTCACAATGGTATCGAGTACGGTGACATGCAGATGATCTGCGAGACGTACCAGATGATGAAGTCCGGGCTCGGCATGTCGAACGACGAAATGCACGAAGTTTTTGCTCGTTGGAATGGTGGAGTCCTCGACAGTTACCTCGTCGAAATCACACGCGACATTCTTGGATTCCGCGAAGAAGATGGTTCGGCCACGGTCGATGTGATTCTCGATACGGCGGGGCAAAAGGGAACCGGAAAGTGGACGGCCATTACGGCGCTCGATGTTGGTCAGCCATTGACGCTGATCGGCGAAGCTGTTTTCGCGCGTTGTCTGTCGGCACTGAAAGAAGAACGAGTCACTGCATCGAAAGTTCTCGATGGTCCCAGGAACGCCAGCTTCGACGGAGACAAAGAGGCTTTTGTGAACGATCTTGAGCAAGCGCTGTACGCTTCGAAGATTGTCTCTTACGCTCAGGGTTATCAGCTGATGCGAGCAGTTTCGGATGAGCGAAAATGGGAACTGAATTACGGCGGCATCGCGATGATGTGGCGTGGCGGATGCATCATTCGCAGTGCGTTCCTGAACAATATTCGTGACGCATTCGAAACCAATCCAGAACTGACGAACCTGTTGTTGGATCCTTTCTTCGAGAAAGCCGTCGAGACTGCTCAGGCGTCATGGCGTAACGTGATTGCCACGGGTGTGAAGCTGGGAATTCCATTGCCGGCGATGAGTTCCGCATTGTGTTACTTCGACGGATACCGCACGGAACGACTTCCCGCGAACCTGTTGCAGGCTCAACGTGATTACTTCGGTGCTCATACCTATGAGCGTCTGGACAAAGATCGTGGCGAGTATTTCCACACGAACTGGACCGGACGTGGCGGCACAACCTCCTCGAC
>CAYUNP010000413.1:0-2895 GCA_964446085.1 uncultured Pirellulaceae bacterium | reverse complement strand
TAGCAATCGCCATGTTTCCCTCCCAGACGGTTTTTCGGCTGTTGCGGTTTGTATTACAAGAGCCCGGTTTTTGTGGGGCGGCTTGAGTGAATCCATTCAAAGCCGGGTGCCGCAAGGTCGATGCACCAAAAACACCCCGGAGCGGGACGCGCCGGAAGCCAACGCAAATAGGAATGTCGAAATGATCCAGAAACTCTTCGTCGCGGTCTGCTGCCTGATCGCTCTTTCGTTCGTGTCAGAGTCGAGCTTTGCTCAAATCAGCCAGGGCGACTTGCCGGACAAACTTTTCTCTCAATACACGACTCAGGGATTGGCCAGTTCGGCGACTGCTGCAGCGTACCCGGCACCACATCCAGTGCCTGGCAACGTTGGCAGTTCGTACTACACATACCAGCCACTGATGCCGCACGAGATGTTGTACGTCCACTCGCGAAATTATTTCAACTACCATGATGATTCGAGCTACCTGGGTGGTGGCGGATCTCTCAACATCACTTCGGTACGTTGGCAAAACAATAGCGCTGGTGTGGGTCCTCTGCCGTTTACGAATCAGCGCCTCCAGGGCTTGCAGTACAGGTTTGCTGATAGAGCCTACGGCATCAACAGTGGCGGATGCGGTGGCGGCGGATGCGGAGGACTTATTGGCCACGGCGGCGGTGGAGGCCTTATTGGTCACGGCGGCGGCGGACGTGTTATTGGTCACAAAATTCGCCGTCACATTGGTCGGTAGTCATCTCGGCGGAAACAGTTCACTTTTAGAAAACAACTCAGACAGGTTTCAGGAATCATGATACGAAACGTATTGACATTTTCGTTCGCCCTCGTGGCGTGTGCTTTGATGGCGGCTCCGTCAGCTCAGGCTCAGTGTGCCAGTTGTGGCGGTGGCGGCCTTGGAATCGGCGGCGGCCTTGGTATCGGTGGCGGAATCGGTTCACGCCTGGGCGGTGGCGGTGGACTCTTTAATCGTGGCGGCGGCGGAGCCACATTCGATCACGATGGAATGGTCGTGCCGGTCAAAGATTTTGTCAGGCCAAAACAAACCCTCAAAGGCGCTGCGAAGGATTACTTCAGCCCTCATCGCGTTTATTCCTATAGCAACGCCGGAATCCAGGCAGGTCATACTCACGCCTGGAACAACAGCCAGCAAAACGTTTACTCATGGCACGGCGGTTACAGGAACTGGCGTTTTGAAACTCCAACAGCTTTGGTCGTTCCGCCAACGGCTGGGTATCAGTCATCTTACGCTTGGGGCGTTGGTCAAACTCGCAGCACACCAATCCATCACCAATTCGGTCGTGGCGGAGCTGCTTCTCTTGGCGGGAGCGACGGAAGTGGCTTTCAGAACACTCCTTACTGGCCACACAGCACTGACAACTTTGGCATCTACCCAGTACGTGGTGCCTGGTAGCACGACTGATTTCGATCGGTTTCGAACACGAAATAAAAAAGCCCTGCTGGTTTACGGCAGGGCTTTTTTTTGTGGATTCAGGATCGTGAGTAACTGTCCTGAAACAGATTCCACATTCCCCTGGTGAGCGCTATCAGCTTGGAAAGCTGAGCGACAATGTCGCTCGGTTCTCCGAACCGAAAGCGTTTTTATTCAAGGACCAATTCTTAGTAAGCCCTTTCGAAGCCAACGTATCCGCCTTGCAGTGTCAGGTCGCCTCGCGTGTCAGGAGTCCGCAGTGCGGTGGCGTCATTGAAGTTGTCTCCAATCTGATCACTTGCAAAAGCAATGTCGGTGATGCCAATCGCCCGGTAGCCGATGCGAAACCGTGAACGGTGAGAAACCTGATAAGTGACTGAGAAGTCGAGTTCTCCCAACAGTGAGCTGACGTTTTCCTCAGCTCCGACGTCGAACTGTTCGCCCGAGAGCGTGCCGCCAGCAGCTCTCGGAGTGATGATGTCTCCACCTTCCAGTTCGTAGTTGACTCGCTGGCGAACTTGCACATTGTTGTTGAATGCTCCTACTTTGAAGCCAAAATGTATTCCGAGTCGTTGGCGAATGTGGTAATCAGAGCGAGCGCCAATCTGGATTCCCAATAGTTCGTTTTCAACTGTCGAAAAGTAGTCGACACGTTCCGGGCTGGCAAACGACGGATTGCCTTGCGGGATATCGACTCCCTGGAAGAGCAACGTTTCACCAAACTGAAAGTAACGGAAACCCAACAGCAACTCTGTCGAGGCGGCTCCAAATCGCGGTGCAGTGTTCTCCAGAATGTTGGCTTCAATGTTATTGAAATCAGACTGACGAGTCAGCACATGCGTGTCTGCTGCGTTGAAGAAATCATTCGCAGAAGGGCCCGTCAGGAAGGCTGCAGGGCCAGTTCCCGATATCGAAGTGCCGATCTGGTCCAGACCAGATAGCAGGCTTGTCGCGTTGTCTCCGATCTCAGTCGATTGTTCGCCGGGGAACAGACCGAAGTACCGAAACTCAAATCCTCGACCGTTTAAATAACGCCGTGAGTAGGTGGCGTCGAAGCCGGCAAGAACATCTGCATCCGCGTCATCAGAGAACAGAAACTGGCCGTCGTCGTTGGATGAGAAGCCAACGTTGTTGCCGTTGTTGCGGCCAAACAGCAGACCGGAGCCAGCGAGTGTAGATCGTGCGCGGCCGGATTTTTTGGAAGATCGCTGAGGCAGAGGGTGGTCTGAGGTCGCCTGGCGAAACTCTCTGCGAGCCTGCTTGTTTTGCTTGACTCTTCCGACCAGGCCCGCACGATGGCGATGTCTGCCAGTGCCTTCGTTTGGAGAGAACTGGGATTCGTTAATGACGAAGTCCTGGCAGTTTCCATCAGCACATCCACAGGATTGGCAACCTGCGGATTGGCTTTGACCGGCAGGCACCTGCTGAGAGAGGGCCGGAATCTGCTGTTGCTGCGTGAAGTTCTGCTG
>CAYUNP010000412.1:0-2904 GCA_964446085.1 uncultured Pirellulaceae bacterium | reverse complement strand
ATCTTGTTGGCAGTCATTAGACTTCCATTTACCTAAAAGAGTCACGGGCCACGAAAGGCCCAAAAATTCGAATTGGGGTTTCTAGGGCCAAAAGCCCGTTTTCGGGTTTGGAGCCATCTTTTCAACGTCAAAAATGGTGCTCCGGGCTGATTTCAGCGGATTTTGACAGGCTTAGACGAACACGGAGTCGGATCAGCTTCACATTGGGCTGATCCGACCGATTCCGGTCAGCGAATTTCGCCGATTGGCTTCGCAGCACTAATCACGTGAGCTGACTGTGAACCAGTACAAATCCAGAACGGATTTCGCATTTGGGCAGACGTGAGCAAACATCTCACTGGTCGTTGTTGCTGTTTCCAGCTTCAGCCCGCACTGTTGCAATATCTCGTCTGGCTTAACCACTCCGAAAGTAAACGACTCGCCCAGATCTGACATGCGTTCAAGAAACGCTTCGACGGCCGGCTCATCAGCGGTTCCATCGATCGCATCCTGATTAACGAAGTCAACCCACAGTCGGCTGTCAGAATTCGTCATTAAGGACTGAACTCCACGTATCAGTTGCATGTTGACGTCGTGGTTGAAGTACATCGAACAGCCTTCGTAGATAAACAGCGTCGGTAGGTCCGGATCGAAACTGGAACATTCGTTCAACTTCGCTGCAATGTCATCGATCAGAAAGTTGCTGGCGATTGGCGTTCGATCGACCTGTTCCCAGCCTTGAATTTCACGACAGACTCTCTCACGTTCGCCCAACATTTCCGGCAAGTCCAGCTCAAAATATTGCAGGTGCCTTTCACGGAAAGAATCCCGAAACGGTCTCATGTCCAACCCGGCACCCAGCATGACAACTTGCTGCAAGCCTTGAATCGAATTCGTGGTCTCGTCGATGCTTTTCGTTCGCGCCATCACCATGTCCGCGAGCTGAGGTAACGCCACATTCATTTTTTCAGCCAGCAGCATCCCATGTGGTCCCGCTGCGGTAGCGGCATGAGCGCAATCGATTCGCGGACCGCTGTAGAATGCTCCGGATCGATCTTCAAAACTTCTTGCGCGAACTCCAGCAATCATTCGCGCCGAAGCTTTTGCTTTTGCGTTCAGCAACGTCGAAGTTTCGACCGGACCCGACATAAGTTGAATTGTTGGCTGTGCAAAATACTTCAACTCTCCCTGCGCGACCAACTCTCCATTTGACTCAAACTCGATCGGCAGCGAAACAAGCACGCGTTTTCCGTTGAAGTATCGGCTAACAATTTTTTTGGCCAAATCATCTGGCACGCGACAGCGGCCTGTCATGTGTCCGGTGCTGGGGCGAAGATACTTTACATTCATCGCAGCCAGCCACAATGACGCAGAATCCTCACTTTTGCACGGGTGAATACCCGCCAATGGCACGCCTCGCAAAAGAGTCGTCAGCGCCATGCCTCCCGTGTAGTCGGCTGACAACGAAATGAGTGCCGCCTGATGTGTGCCATGTTGGTTCGTTGTCGCATGGTTCAACGGCAATACTGTTTCGCAAAAGCCAGGTTCGACTTTTGTGATCTTCCATTGTGTCGCTTCCAGAACGGGAACGGCTTTATACAAAAGCTCATTCATCAGATCCGGATTCGAGCGAATTCGAAAGTCCTCGTCCCAGGTGATCGATTTGCGTTGCAAAAATTGAACGATATTCATGTGTCTTCCCTTTGTGTTTGCTCTACAAGTCCGGGGCGAAAAATCCTGACTCAATACATCGGGTCTGCCGAAAGATTCCACATTTGCCTCAAGACTCAAGATGTTGAATGGTTCCCAGACTCGTGATACGGGTTAACCCGCTGACGTCTTTCCGCTGAGGCAAACTTTCACGACGTAGACTTCGGAAATTGGCGCAAGTGTACGATGCTTCGCCAAAGCAAATTTTGCTTTCCGGGCACTGCTCGAATAAGTGGGCACTTGTAAATGTGTGCCGTGTCCGGAAAGCTCTTTTCTCCATGAAGCCGGAAACAGGTTGATGTACCTTGAGAGTTCCAACTTGCCAGTCGATGCGATCACCTGGCTACCGGAGCGCTACCAATTTGAGAGACTGCATTCGCAAACCGACGCGAACTATCTGGCCGTTGTCGCGACCGACGAGGACGTGGGTACGCCCGTTTTTATTGAACTGATTCCACAGAATCAGTTTGACAACGACGGAATCTTTCGTCTTGAATACTATTTTGGATATGCCACTCGCATACAAATCGATTCCTATGTGGCACCGACAGCATGGGGATACGTTAGCGACAAGGAAACCAACAGGGAGTACGTTTACCTGGTTCGTCCGCATGTAGAAGGCATCACGCTGGAAGCGTTGCTCACCGAAATGAAAACAGCCCGGGGAAAGGGAAGATGGAATCAGTGTCTACCGACGACTCCTCAGATGCAAAACCAGTGGATGAAGACAATCCTTGTTGCCCTGGAGCGGCTTCATCAAGTCGGCGTTACCCAGCAGGATTTCAGACTGTCACAGATTTTGATCGATCGTTGGCAACCCCGTTTGGTCTGCCCTGATCTCAGGTTATTCTCCAAACCAGATAGTCGCAGCGAAGCGTGGTCGTTGTCTTTTGGCAAGTCAGCTTCTCCGGAGCTTTTGGGGTTGATCGAGCAGGATGTTAACGGGCGGTCGGACGTCTATTCGGCCGGCGTCATCATGTATTGCCTGCTCAATGGGAAACTTCCATTCGAGGGAACGAAGCTAAGTCAAATTCTGTCGGCTCAGCTAACGAAGCAGATTGAGGTGGACGAAAAAGGAGAACACCCCAGTCCATTGATGAAAATTGTTAAACGGATGCTGGAGAAAAATCCGCGAGATCGATACCAATCGGTAACATCGGTAGTCGATGATCTTGATTGGCTGGAGATCGATCACAGTGAACAAACGCTCAACGA
>CAYUNP010000411.1:0-2908 GCA_964446085.1 uncultured Pirellulaceae bacterium | reverse complement strand
AGCATACTTGCGATGCCATTTTCGCAGACATTCACGGCATTGGTCTCGGCGGGGAGCGTGTAGCCTTCACGACCACCAAGTTCACCGCATCTCGTTCAAATTCTTGGCTAAAGATGCGCCGTTTACGGCGCGATTTGCTTGACATAGGTTCCTCCAAAGCGGATTATCATTCGCTTCGTCGGTGTCCACAGTACTTGGCCTAAACGACACAATGTCAGTGATATCGTATTGCTTCCCACAATTCCTGCGGAATTCGAGGAAGCTGTTTTTTGGTTCTCGCAGGTAGGCCGATTCAGAATACCTCATATCGACGCTGTAGCTTTAACTGTCTATCCGTTTAACCTAACCGTTGAAAATGATGAGTGAAATTCAGGAATTGCTTGGCGCCGCAAAAATTCATCGCGAATCTGGCGATGGAGAGAAGCTGCTACATGTATTTCGGCAATTGCAAATCATTCAGCCCGACGAACGAAACTGGAAAGTTGCCGCCGCTTGTGCTCTTGGCGAACTTGGGCAAGTTGAAGATACGCTCCATCAAATCAAGGCGGTTGCTCTTACTGCTCACGAAACGACGATGGTCGCGGGAGCGCTAATATCTGGAGGAGCCCACCAAGCTGCTGCGAATTTACTTTGGCCGATACTCGACAACGATCCATTCGATGTCGAAGCAGCAAACAAACTTGCCGCAATTCTGAACCAGCAGGGAAAAAAGAAAGAAGCCTGTGGGATTCTGAAGAAACTCCTGACGCAACCAGTCGAAAACAATGAAGCTGCAGCAAGGGCATGGTTCAATCTCGGTGTTTCGCTGACCGATTCCCCGGAAGAGTCTGAGGAAGCCTACGACAAGTCGCTGAAATTCTTCCCCGAGTATGAGAAGCCAGTCGTCAATTTGGGACTGCTGCTCACGAAAACAGGACAACTTCAAAAAGCGATCGACTTCCTTGAACCCAATGTTGATGCTCGTGTCGACTGGCCCAGAACAGCTGTTTTGCTGGCAACTGCCTGTCGCCTCAACAACGAGAAAGCAAAGGCAATTGCTACTTTGAATGAAGTGGTTTCAGCGTGTGAACCTGATTCTGAGAATGTCGAGCTTGCGTGGGAGATTTTGGTGCGATGCCTGGTGGAAAACGGGAACCACGCAGAGGCAATCGAAAAATGCAGGGAATGGAAAACGCAAATGCCGTCCAGTTCGATCGCTGCACATATGCTGGCCGCAGTGGAAGGCAATGACACGCCCTCTCGCGCTTCGGAAGAATATGTCGCCGATACGTTTGACAGTTTTGCTGAGTCGTTTGATTCCGTTCTGACAAATCTTGAGTATCAAGCGCCTCAGTTGATTGGCAAACTTGTAAGGGAGTCGCTCGGCGAACCGAAGGCGAGTCTCATTGTGCTCGATGCTGGCTGCGGGACGGGCCTTGCTGGTCCGCTTCTCCGCCCTTTCGCGAAAGAGCTCATTGGTGTTGATCTGTCTACTGGCATGCTATCTCAAGCCGAAGGTCGAGGAATCTACGACTCTTTACTTAAGGCTGATCTGATCGATCATCTTCGCAACTGCGCATCGAATTACGGGCTGATTGCTGCTGCAGACACATTCAACTATTTCGGAGACCTTTCGGAGTTACTGCCAGCCTGCTTTTCAGCGCTGAACGATGATGGTTGGCTGGTGTTCACATTGGAGATCGGTGAAACCTACGGGGAATCGTGGGAACTTGAAACGCACGGACGCTATACGCATCCCCCGGGGTATCTAATGGAACAACTTGGGAAGTGTGGCATTGAAGGAGGCGAAATGCACACTGCTCCACTTCGCAAAGAGAATGGAGTTGATGTCATGGGTTTGTTGATTGCAGTTCAGAATCCAGGCGAGAACACTCAAGTTTCCGAAGAACATGACAATTGATCAAGCTCGCAATTAGGGACCAATACTGTCCAATCCAGTGAGCGGCAAGGCACTTGCCGCCGGTACCTGACGCGAAGAACCGACGGCTAGCGCCTTGTCGCTGACAAGCAGGAAGTTCTGAATCTCCATTGAACAGTATTGCAATTGGGGACACAGAGACTCCACGTCCGATACATCGATATAAGTACAGACCACGAGTTTACCAACCCGTGGTCTGAAACTGTAAAGCAGCAATTTTTCAACTTGAGACTTACTGAGTTACCGAGTGCCCGCCATACTCGCGTTTTGCCCACCAGCTCCGTAGCTCGTCAACTGATACGCAGCTTCAGGTACTTCGTAGTTAGATGGAACCACGTAGGCGATGACTTTGCCTGTGCCAAAGTTTTTCACGTTGACGGCGTCACTTTGATTTCCACCGAGCAACTGAATACTGTTTCCAGATTTGCCGACAACGAAACCAACATGGCCCTGCCATCCGGGGCCGGGTCCGTCCCAGTCGATGACTGCGATCGCGCCGTAAGCAGGCTGGTCCAGTTTCTTCCCCCAGTTCCGCCATGAAGTGGCTACAGCACTGTTGGTGCCCGCATGGCCGGATCTAATCATGACCCAGTTAACGAAAGAGCTACACCAAGCCGTTTCATCGTTTCCAAATTTTCCAGTTGTATCGTGGTACTCAACCACTCTCGGATTGTGGCTGGCCCCCTTGATCTCTTTGGTTCCAATTTCTGCCTTGGCAATCGTAATCCAACGCGGGTCGCCGCCAATCGAACCAGCTTGAGGCGTCGGGCTCGACGGCACTGGACTAATGTTCTTGTTCAGGGCGGCAAGCGTCTTTCCACCTGGATCAACACGTCCATCGGCCCAACCGAGGTTTTTCCTTTGGAACATTTCGATTGCTGCATTTGTTTTCGGCCCCGCAATGCCATCCACGGCCAAAGGCCGAAACCCCGGCGTTGATTTTAGAGCATCATTTAGAAGTTGCTGGACAATCTTCGTATCGCTTCGTGA
>CAYUNP010000410.1:0-2931 GCA_964446085.1 uncultured Pirellulaceae bacterium | reverse complement strand
GATGATTTCAACGACTGGATTGGATGTGTTGGCGGTCGCCCCGGCTCGCTTACGGTTCGGAGAACCGAGCGACAATGTCGCGCCCCTTTCCAAGCTGATGGCGTACCCCTCCGCAACGTAAATACGAAATTTATTTCGCGACTATTCCCAGGTATCATTTGCGCGGAAGATCGAAGTATGATCAAGTCGTCACTCAATATCAGACATTACGCTGGCGGTAGCGTTGTCAGTTCATTTCACGGCGCTGTACGATCGACGAAGGACGTTGACATTGCGTGTGAACTGAAAGGCGATGAAGTCGCACCAATAGAGCACTACTCACTGTCGGAGAGCATTGGCGAATTTCTATCGGATTAAAAACAACCGTTTCGATCTATTTCCCGGGGATTATTCTGCTTAGTCGTTTAAGATTGAAGAATGAGCCAATCAGAACAAGTTTGTATTCAATGCAACCAGCTGTCACTCCAATTGTCCAGTGGCTTGTGCGATTCCTGTAGTGCTGTTGATGGAAATCCAATCGCTCCAAATTCGAACAATGCTGACGAGACGATTGAACCGAATTCCATATCTCGCCCAGTTGCTGGTTTCGCGTCCGATCAATTTGCTGACTACGAGATAATCGAAGAAATTGCACGTGGCGGGATGGGAGTCGTCTACAAAGCAAGACACAGGAAGCTTAACCGGATAACTGCCCTCAAAATGATCATCAGCGGCCGGTTCTCGTCGGCTGAGGAACTCCAGAGATTTCAAATCGAAGCTGAATCGGCGGCGACGCTTGATCATCCTTCCATCGTACCAATTTACGAGATTGGAGAATCCGAAGGACAAGCGTACTTTGCGATGAAGTACCTCGAAGGAGGTTCGTTGGCCGAAAGGATAGGCGAATTCCGCTCAGAGCCGCAGGCATCCATCGGCATGTTGGTGAAAGTCGCAAATGCGGTGCACCACGCACACCAACGAGGTATCCTGCATCGCGATCTTAAACCAGCCAATATTTTGTTGGACGACGACCTCCATCCGATGGTTACTGACCTTGGTCTGGCAAAACGAACCTCCGGAGATAGCGACATAACGCATACCGGTGCAGTGTTGGGCACACCGAGTTACATGCCGCCAGAACAGGCTTCCGGTGACGCAGTCACTACCGGAGTCGACATCTATGCCATTGGTGCGATCATGTACGAGTTGCTGGTGGGCCGCCCGCCATACCAGGGCAACACGTCGATTGAAGTGGTGATGCAAGTTCTGGAGGCGCCTCCCACAGCCCCTCACAAAGTTGACTCGAGCGTTGACCGGGACCTCGAACTGATTTGCATGAAGTGCTTGGAGCGAAATCCCGAAGACCGCTACGCATCTGCAAGTGCTCTGGCGCAGGACCTCCAATCGTGGCTGCATGGCGATTCGATTAGCGTCAAACCGCCGTCAATTAAGGCAGTCGCGGCGCGGTGGATGAAACGAAATCCACGATTGGTATATCTTGGGTTTGCGTTGGCGATGGGGTTGTTTATTTGTGCTCCGATGGTGTTTAATTTCCTGTCAGATGACATCAGAGCCGCTTACGATGATTTCCCCAACGATCGCCCATGGTTTTTTTCAATCAAGGCCCCTCCCTTGATTTCGTTCGTTTCGATTGTGATCCTGTTTTGTGTGATTTGGCCGCTGATCGGTTACCTCAATGCTTCGTTGTTGAAACCAAAGTGTTTTTTAAGTGCATTGAAATCGGGAATCGCTACGTCTATCGTGCTTTCTGCAATGTTTTACTTTTTGACTGGTTGGGTGTTGTTTGTCCAAGGCTCTGTCGGTGCCACGGGAGATAACATTGCGATTCTGTCAAAAAGCATTTGGCCACCAACGTCGGAGAGCGATGACGCTGTGCCAGAACACGTGGCAGCAAAGGCAGATTCAAATTCGGTAGTTGACTCTGCAGCCAACAGGTTGGAAAACGCCAACCAATTGTTCGGTGGCGTGGAACACATCCCGATAGGTCGAAGGGCTGAGGCGGTTACACGACGAATTACGGCTGACATGTATGCAAGCATTCGCAATACGTTTTTTGATACCGTCCTAATATCTCTCCTTTTTTCTGCACCAATTGTTTACGGGACCCTGATCGCCTGGATCATCATTGGGCGGAACCAACAACAATGGATTGCAATTTTGCGGTATTCCTTCGTCTGGTTTTCGTTGGGGCTATTTGTTCTCATTTTGTATGTGTTATGGCGTACCAGGGAATCTGATTTGGTAACAAAAACGCCATATGCCGCCATGATCATGACTGGGAGCTTCTTGACTCCCTTGATTGTTTCGTGGCTTGGATTGAGAAGATGGAAACCGGTAGCCGTGTCAAAAAAACTTGAGCCTGTGGACTCACTCAAAGACACAGGTGAACACACCTGTGTTTGAGCCGCTCAAACCAATTGCACGGCTTTTCAAACCAGCAACGAATAGCTCTGTCCGCATGAATGCACCATGGATATGCGCCTCTGCGAAAGTCCTGTTGTACGACGCCCACAACCTGTGTCTACCTACGTTCAAGAGTTTACAAAGAGCCAGACCGTTTAGCTTCGCTGGACCTGTACATCTCCAGATTGTTGAAGTCGGCAAACTCCTGTCCCCAAACCGCATCTTTAATCAGCGCCCAGCTGTGGCTTGTTATCCCGACAAAGAAATGCAGTCCTTTCTCATTACCGGATTCCAATGTCGAAACAACGCCGAAAAACACAGATAGTCCTGACAATGAAATTCTTGCGAAAGTAAGTCACAGATGTCCAGTAAATCCCCAGTTATCAACGCCTTGCCCGGTTTGGTTCAACGGTTTTCAATCTCGGCTATCGTGCTGTGCCATTTTATGTTCGTTGGTCTTTTCGCTTCTTCACCGACTTGGGGTCAGTCGCAGACCAGCGACCCGGCGAAGAGTGTCGATTGGCAGAA
>CAYUNP010000409.1:0-2946 GCA_964446085.1 uncultured Pirellulaceae bacterium | reverse complement strand
GATTTTTCCTGAGCGGCGACAGGAGAAAAGACTGCAAATAGCATAAACGAAAAACAGAAACACCGCATCGAATAACGAATTGCATGCATCGGCTCTCTCCGCGACTTTTTAAAAACAGAAATAGATGGTGGTACTACTTCTCATTTTTCAGCGTGTTTCAAAAATCCATTTAGTTCCAGCCAAACCTTCAAATCGTCTTCCCAGCCATCGCAAGCGTTGCCCATTTCCAGAATGCCGTACCCATGGCCACCCTGCTGCCAGACATGAATTTCGGCACTGACACCAAACTTCAGCAGCCGCGCGAAGAGCAGGGCGGATTGAGCGCCTCGCATATCGTCGTCGGCAGTCACCGCCATAAAAGTCGAAGGTGTCTCTTTGGTGACGTTTACCAGGTCACCAAGCTCAACAACATCGTCTTTGTAGCCGTTGCCCAAATACGCAGCGTAGATCGGGCAGATGAAATTCGGACGGCAACTCAGTTTGTCCGCTTCATCAACCGCTTTGTAGCTTTTCGTTTCGTACTGTGTCCCGGCCATCACGGTGAGGTGACCCCCTGCGGAAAATCCAAGCACGCCGATTCGATCTGAGTCGATTTTGTACTCGTCTGCTTTGCTGCGAACGATTCGGATGGATCGCTGCACATCCTGCATCGGTTCCCAATGAAAATTATCTTTGTTCCTGCGCGGCACACGATACTTGAGCAAAAACGCAGTCACGCCCTGCTCGTTGAACCACTTGGCCAAGTCAATGCCTTCTTTCTTGTAAGCCAGCATCATGTATCCGCCACCCGGACAGATGACGACAGCCGTTCCGTTCTTCTTTTCCGCTGGCGGTTCGTAGACCGTCAGTATCGGAGTGTCCACGTAAAAAATTTGGTCGTCGGTTGTTCGTGCTTTGGCCTCTTCAATCTGTTTTTCACTCAATGGCTGCGCATCAGCCGGCAATCCATCTGGCCACACATTGATAACTTGCTGCGACACGGCGGCATCCTGGGAAATGGCAACTGAAGACGTAAAAGCAATGGCGATGAACAAAGCGGCCGTGAAACACAGACCGTGAATTTGACTGGATAACATTTGTTACTGGCCTCGAAGAGCAACTGACAGAATCGCGAGCAACCAATCGTAACAGATTTCAAACCACATTTTTCTGGCTACAGTGAGCATCGCAAAAAGACCACTGCGATTTTTCGCCAGGAATTGGTTTGTTTGCTTCGATGAACTCAACGATTGGCTCAACTTCATCGAAGATTGCAATCAAATCATGATAGTCGTAGCCCTCGGCAAGCTGTCGCATGATCGGATAGATCGGTTTCTCTTTCGTCCAGTAATCCTGATCCATGAAAACCATCGGGCTCGCGACGCCGGTCGTAACATAATGATTCTGAGTCGCATCCTGGAAGATCTCCTGAATGGTACCGGCACTTCCCGGAGTAAAAATCAAACCCGCCCTGGCTAACGTCACCAATCCGTCCTCCCGAACACTGTTGGCAAAATACTTGGCGATGTGCGTTGCAAATGGCGTCGGAGGCTCGTGTCCGTAAAGCCATGTCGGAATGCCGAGACTTACATAGGGACCGTCATCGGAAAGCGGGTACATTTCGCGAACCCGAAACGCAGCAGCGAGCCATTGTTTATCTTTGTAGCTCGGAGCTTCGGCAAGCAGTTGGACAGCTGCTGCCAGTTCTTCATGGGAACGATCGGCGAACCATGCTCCGACGTGCGTGGCTTCCATCGCACCGGGACCTCCGCCGCTGACCATCAAGTAGCCTCGGCGTGTAAGTTCTCTGGAAATCATTGCGGCTTTGAGGTACGCATCCTCTGATCGCAGCATCGAATGGCCACCCATCATGCCAACAATCCGGTCACGATCAGCGAGTCGCGACAGAAAGTCCTCGATCGCATCGGTCATCGCCATATCGTGAAGACGTCGACCAAGTGCATCGCCGATGGTATTCGGATTCGGCCCACCGGTTTGCTGCCAGTGTTTGTAAACGCGGGCATCGGTCGTATCGCAATAGCTACATGGATCATCGTGGGCAAAGCCATCGAACAGCGTATCGGCCGAGTACAGGGTCGGCATATACGGATTGAATGGAAGGTGATCATTCAGGTTTGGAAAAACACTGGCTCCCCGTTTGACGACGGAACAGATGATTTCATCTGGCATTTCGCAACCCAAAAACAGGGTATTGGAAACAGCGGTATCGATTAGCATGCTCGCGATCGAAGAAACGTCCACACTCTGGACGACCACGTTTTCAAGTGACTTTCCGGACTCGAGATGGTCAGTTAGTTCGGTGAGGGTATGAATTTCCAGCATGGTTTTGGCCACGTTGCGATTTCCTGTTCTAAAAAAGAGCCTTTGCGGCTGACTTTTTAACGCAATCTGGCACTGGCGTCGAATCGAAACGAGCCTAACTCGCGAAACATGCAGGCGATGCTGAAGATACTGTTGTTGGGGCCTTGGCCAGTTCTGGCCCCCATGCTTAAACTATGGCCATAAATATTGGTTTGAGCGCGAACGTTTTGTCAACTTCACGCTCAAAGTTACAGCCCATTTGCCCTCATAGCTCAACTGGATAGAGCACCGCTCTTCTAAAGCGGATGTTGCAGGTTCGAGTCCTGCTGAGGGTACTCTTTCCGCCAGGCCAATAGCTGTTGAGGCGGGACATTCGCCGCGAGTGCAATCTGTCACCAGAACTCGCATCACCTCAGGCATTCGATCGTCCACCATCGCCAGCCGACCTGGTGGCCATGCGTGACACCGTAGACTGGTGCTTACAGGAGTTAACTGAATTCCAGAAACAGGTCGTCTTGCTGCGACTCGCGAATTTTTCCACCGCCGAAATAAGCGAACTCGTTGGCCGCACCCAACGAACCGTGCGCCGAATTCTGGAAAAATTCCGATTGCGACTGGAAAGTCAACTTGTTGACGGGGATTGAA
>CAYUNP010000408.1:0-2961 GCA_964446085.1 uncultured Pirellulaceae bacterium | reverse complement strand
GCCTCCCAGACCGCTGGAAAAGTTCAAACAACTCGCCAACTTCTTTGCCAACTCGACAAATTCCTGAGCTCCCTGTTGAACCAGAAATTCAACGGGAACAACCAACCGCGACCAGCCGGAATGCCCCGTGACATTATGCGTTTGAAAGGCGAGATCCGAAAACTCGGCCGCTTTGTCACTTGTCTCCAGGATTAAACCATAAACTCCGCGATCGAAAGATTTTTGATTCGCCCAAAATGGAAGCATTTCAAGCGTATCCGGTTTGGCTTTTTTGAATCGGCCTTCCATATCGACCAGGAAATACGTTGACCGGTCTCCGATAATCTCCAGGCAGTGTTGGTAAAATTTCAGAATGCCATCACGATTCTTCGGAAATCCATCACGATAAAAAAAAGTCAAATCAACGCAAAGTGTGAGAACGTTTTTGTCTTTTTCATCCTTGTCATTGGTAATCGCACGTATTTTGGAAAGCGTATCTGAATCCAAGTCATTCTCCATTTTTTGCGTCAGTACACCGATGTCGCAACTTTATTTCGCTTTGCAGTAATTGCAGTTTTTCAAATCGACTTCGGTCGGTTTCTTTCCGGTTGCATCTTCAAAAATGCTGTCCTGGCCCTTCTGAAACGTATCGTTTTCGAACTTGTAGTCAAAAATTTCCTCCAACTCGCCGTTAGGTCCATACTTGGCCACGTCGGGAGTTGCCTGAACGAATCCTCCCACACCATTTTTTGCCATGTAGTCCTTCGCAAAATTACTCAGTGCTTTCGACACATCGTAAGCGGTTTTCGCAGTGTCGTATACGTCGTAGGCCGCCAGAGCCCAGCCAGCAACGGGAATCGCCCTGGCCCAAAATGTTGCAGCTTTGGTCGCCAATTTCTTGCCTACTTTCTTGGCAAGTTTTTCAGCCAATTCTCTCTTTGCCTTGTTCAGACCCTTGACCAGTGCACCTCCAAGTCGATCAACCTGGGCGACGGCCTTTTTTCCTGTCGCTTTCACAAAATCATCGGCCGAACTGTAGATTTTCCGCGATGTGTTCCTGAGAGCATTCTGTGTTTTTTGACTGATTCTGGTCAGGATCTGTTTTTCCGACTTGAGTCCGTTTTTGGCAAACTCTTTTTTGAACACCTGGCCCATACCTTTTTTTCGCAGCGAAGACGGAAGGTCACCGCGGGACAGGTCTTTCGCATATTTTGAGTTGAGGAACTTTTTTCCATCCTTACTCATGTAGTCTTTATGCTTGTCCAGAACCTTCTTTGCGTTCTTGTCATTTGGATTCTTTTTCAGTTTGTCCTGGGCGCTTTTGACTTTCTTGCGTGCTTCGAGAGTCTGGCAAAAGACGTTGCATTGCAGGTTCAGAATTGGGTTGGTGGGAACATACATCTGTAGTTCACCAGCCATGTTGACGGTGTTTCTTTTGTTATGAAACATCTTGTCTGTCAGCCGACAGGCGCCCTTGCCTTCGAGTTTCACATTAAATGAGTACGTAATCCAACTCGCTTCCTTGATAAACGAGCTTGAAACGACACCCCCCAATGTTCCAGGTTCGTCGCCTGTGCTTTTGAAGAACTCGGAGCCATACTTCGCGGTCATGTTGCCGCCATCGGCTTTGATGGTTGTCGTGCCTTTAACCAGGTCACGCGAAAATGCGATATTGGGATAAGGAATCGGAATGGGGCCGCTCGGTGACGGCGTCTTACAGACATCGGGGATGGTTGCCGTCGTGATTCCGTTGCTACCTTTGTGGCATAGTGACAATTTGTTGACGTTGACGGTTACAGACATCAGATCCTCCCTCGATGAGCTCTACGAATTACCGTTGCGCCCCGTAACGGTCGGTCTGCGCTGCTGGACCAAACCAGTGCGTTGTCACCGTCGGCATACTCGCCCTTCCACGCAGCAATGGCTAACGCGATTCCAAGAACCGGCGATGCTGCGCCCACGTCGCCCCAGTATTCGGCTGGAGCAGTAAATCGCGACGCGTCATCGAAAAACTGATCGGTGCGACAGATTGAAAATCCGTATTCCTCGGCGCGGTAGGTTTCACCATTGAGGTCGCAATAGATATCTGAAATTGGCGCAGATGTATTTAACGCTCCAAAAAACGCATTGGACAGTCCTTGACCGATGCAGACTGATTCTGAACCCAGAAGTACCTCCTCTTCCGTCGTTTCGACACTGACCAATTCTGCCAATATATCCAGCGAGTATTCCCTGATCGCTGACTGACTGGCTAACAGAATTGCTCCTGCACCTTCACCTGGCGTGAATCCCCAGCTGTAGTTCACCGAATGGAGTCGACCTTCCAAATCCAGCGACTCGAGCACGTCAGGTTGCAAATACGAATCGGCACCGACAACCAGAAAAAAATCAACGGCTCCCTGGCTGATTTGATGACAGGCATACTGTAAGCCGAGAATTGCTCCTGCGTGCCCCTCGTCAACCACGCTCAATCGCAGGTTCTGATGACTGGGGAACAGTTGTTTTCCAACTCCTGCAAACTTTTCGTGTTGCAAATGTTCCCCGACGGCCAGTAATGAATCGAGTTCAGGCAAATTCAATCCGGATGCTGCAGAGACCGGCGCAAGAGCCTCCGTGATCGCTCCGGTCGCCAACTGGGTAACTCGATCCAGCGCCGAGTTCGAATCTTCCATTTCACGATCCATTGCGACGATGATTGGCTCGCCGTATTGATCGATCATAAACGGATGTTCACCGTGAGCTGAAATGCCGCAACGAACCGCTGCCCCAGCCGATTGATAGCAATGCCCAATCGGCGTCTGCACGCCAAGTCCGGCTACAAAAACTTTTTCACTTGCGCTTGCCATCATTCCTGCTCTCTGAAATCGGCTGGCGTTTTTTCATAAACGATGCAGTTCTCCAGAGTGTACAGCGTGTTATGACAAGGCAATTGCGAATGCCAAACCATATACAGTGCTCGCTCGTCCGGTTCAATGATCACCG
>CAYUNP010000407.1:0-2967 GCA_964446085.1 uncultured Pirellulaceae bacterium | reverse complement strand
CGAAAAGACGTGCATCGTTACTCCTGAGAGTCATCTTGATCTTGCCCGATTCAATCGACTCTTCAAAGCCTCCATTGGCATCCGTGTCCTCGGAATACACCATGCCATTACTATCCTCAGGGTCAAACCGAACATGAAACCCTTCAATCGGTTGGCCGCTGTGTGCGCTAACAACTTTCCCCTTGATCGTGGCGGGTTTGAGAAACTGCAAGTTGGCTGTGCCATCCTTTAGTTTGCTTTGTTCAACATGAAAGATGCGCGAAAACCCGTTCGTGACAAATAAATCCATACTGTCCATTTCAGAATCAACCGCACGAATTGAAAAGCGACCGCTGGCGTCCGTCGCACAGCTTCGCCAATCTGTGGAAACTCTCGCGCCTTCAATCGAGTTCCCGTCTTCATCAGTAACGATACCCGAGAATTCGATCCCCTTGTTGAGTGGTATCGTTGCGCCATTGTCGGCAACGTCAACTCGACTGTTGTCGGGATAAATGATGAAGTCCGGGTGATGCTGCGTCGTTCGCATCCTCTCGAATGTTATCGCGAAATCGGGGTGATCAAGATCTAGAGAAACAACGAAGCCGGTGGGTAAGCCAGGTAACTCAAAATGACCCCGCTTATCAGTTGTCGACCTCGGATTGATCAATCGGTCATAAAAAGGATTTTGCTTTTCAACACCTTCAACAGGTTCTGAAAGGTATCCAATCCTGACTCGCGTGCCCGAAACCGGATTCCCATCTGCGTCGACAACTTTTCCTTTGACCGCAACCGTGTCGACCACTTCAATGTCAACGTTTTCGAATGAATTACGGCCGGGCTTTCTGAGCTGAAAGTAATTGAAACCAATTTTCTTTTCAGACACGCAGAATAGCTGACCACTCGAAAAATCCAACTGATCATATGGGACCAGTATCTCAAAAGAATAAGACCCGTCTGGACGGGAGGTCGTTTTTGCCAGCACGTCGTTGATTGCGCCAGTTCCCATCGCCAGAGTAACGGAGGCGTCACGGAAAACAACGATCGCATCGGAAACCGGATTACCTTCCTTATCGATGACTCTGCCGGATATGGAAACCGTCTTCGTTGCCCCCTTAACTTCGCGGGGCTCAACTTGCTGGACTCGCTCGAAGAATGTCTTTCCAGTGACATCTTCCGGTTTTGTGGGCTGCTTCTTTGCGACAACGGAATCAGTTTCATCCTGCACACGAATCGTCGCATAGGAAACGCGAAGCGATACGCTGGCAAACACCAGAAAGCCGGCAAGCAAAGCGAATTTCAATTTCCAGGATTTCTCTGGGGCAGAGGGAACGCAACTCAGGATCGTCTCGATCCGGTTCTTGATGTCGCCCTGGCACGACATGTACATCGCTGGTTGGTTCGGACGCATCGAACTGGCGGCAACTTCAAGCAGTTGAGTCGCGTAGACCGTTGGCGAAACTCCGTGACTCAAAACGAGTCGATCGGTTGCACGCTCGCGAGTTAAACGCAGGCGACGGACGGCAAAGTGGACTGCCGGATGAAACCACCAGGCAATACCGATCGAACGCGACACCAGATCCCAAAACGCATCGCACCGCTGAACGTGACTGAATTCGTGAAGCAGTACAGCCTGTTGAGCTTCTTCGCACCATGTTTCGAAACCCTCCGGAAGTAAGACGATTGGACGAATGATCCCGAAAGCCATCGGAACCTTGACTCGTTCGGACACCATCACGCACACGTTACGGCGCAGTCCAAACTGCTGTGCGATTGGTTCGACGACAATGCCAGAAAACTGTGGACTCCTTGCTGACTTTGCTAGCCGATGCAGCGCCCAGATACCGGTCAGTAAACGTAAGCCAAGCATGATCACGATTGTCGCGTAGGCGATTGCGAACCATTGCCAGACCGCGATTCGGGTGGCTTTCTTTTGAAGCAAAGCTGACGAAAAAACCGGAGTCGCTGAAACGGTGTCATCGGGTGCTGCTGTTTCCTGCAGCAATACAGGAGTCCCCTCAATGGCAACTGTTTGAGCCAACTGCTTTGAATCAACCCGGGAATCAGCTTCGACATGCGATTCAATCACAGGAGACACAGGTTCCCTGGCGGTGACTGGAATCTCCATTTCAAGCGATGGAATTTGTGACTGCAGCGGAATTGCCAATCCGACTGAAACGATGGTCGCCAGCCACACGAAGTATTGAACGCCCGGACGGCTACGAAACAGCCAGTGAAGACTACAGGCGATCGCAACCAGAATGGCAACTTGCAGAGCAAGCATCAACAGATAGGTCAACATGGCTAGTTTCCTTTCCTGGGAGTTTGCTTTTTTGCCGATTCGATCAATGCCCTCAATTCGTCAATCGTGTCTTCATCAAGTTCCGTTTTCGGATCCGTCAGATGAGCCGCCAGGGCGTCCTTGATTGAGCCGCCATAGAAAACGTTTAACACCCTTTTAAGGGCTGACTTGCCAGCAGTCGCTTTTCTTTTGCGAGGTCGATAAACAAAACGTTTGCCCTCCTTGCGATAAGTGACTGCTTCCTTTTCCAACAGCACTCGCAACAGCGTCCGCACGGTTGCGTCGACAGGAGCATCGTCCATCGCTTCGCGGATCTGTGCCGCAGTGGCTTCTTCGGCCTCGAACAGTATGTCGAGAATCTGTCGTTCCCGTCGGCTAAAGTCAGACATGAAGGCTCTCTTTATGATCGAATAATGTGCGTAGTTTTTAACACGTTTATTTTTTAACACTTAATTCCGCGTCAGTCAACACAAACTTGAAAGCGCATGCAGTCTTGTTTGCAACCCTGCATTGATGCTGCGAAGAGCTGCAAACTCACTGCGTCTTTGCGGCTCTGCGCGCGGATTTTTCCGGCCTACATGAGTTACTCAAACCGTGAACATGAACCAATCTCGCCCAAAAAGGCTCCTTTCGGTATAACACCGGCTTCCAGCAATACTCAATTCGACCCAAATTCCATGTCTGAAGAA
>CAYUNP010000406.1:0-3019 GCA_964446085.1 uncultured Pirellulaceae bacterium | reverse complement strand
TCGACCAGTATGTGACGAAAGTTATGCGTCGACTTGTCGCGCTGCGGATTGGCGATTCAGATGAAATGTTCTGGCTGGTTTGTCTACCCGCCCCATTTGTAGCACATAATCCTGAGTGTTTCTGCATCCTCATCGATGGCTGAAGGTTATCTTTTCGGTCGCGGAAGTCGTTCAGTGTTTGTCAAAGATGTCGCAAAGTAATCTGTTCCCTGTATATTTGTGAAGTTCTGCCCAGCTTCAACGACTGCGGAATAGAATACGGTGAACTGACGACGGAGGCAAAATCTGTCCAGTAGAGTGGTCGTGTTGAGAACCCCTTCAACCTCAAGCGTTATTTCGCCAGAGATTCTGTTTTCCTGAAAGACCAGTCTTTCCGGTTCCTTCTGAAGTGTTTTTCTAAAAGCACGAGCATTTCTTTCGGCGGTCTGGTCGAGCGCAAGCAGGACAGCGGTAACTGAGACAAAAAGGATCATGCTTCGAAGTGTAAAACTGATTCTTCTACGTCTAGCCATTGCAATACACACGTTGCTATCCTGCGCTTTCAGGTGCGTTTTGGGCTTGGATGTTGTTTTCGCGATTTGGTGGCGTCACCAATTCTACAGTATGCCCATCGAGATCACGAACCACAGCACGCCTGCCCCATTCTGAATCTTTGGCTGGCGAAACGACGTCGATATCCAGTTTTGCCAGCAACTCAAGAGAACCATCTACTGAATCGACATTGAAGCCGATTCGTGTACCTGTTGTGGAGGCTGATTCGTCACGCTGTGGATAGATCTCGAAAACAAATCCACAAGTCTCAGATGCGTAGTGCTCCGGGCCCTTGCCATGCGAATGCCGTTGAAAGCGGATGCCAAGCGTCTCATAGAACGTGACAGCGCGTTCGATATTCGGTGATCGAATAACGAGCAAGTTTGGAATTGGAGGAGTTGCATACATGGGTGGGGCACTTCGACGATCTACCGCTTCAAATGAATTCAGTGGTGATTTGAGAGTCTTGTGTTGTCGAGTGGATTTTCATCAACAAGGATTTCTGTCGTGTTATTCTCTCAGATCGCTATTTCGAGTCAACGTTGGGAAGCACATGGTGTGGAATTCGCGACTTGGGTGCATGGTTAGCGATGTGATTGTTCAAGCCAACCATTTGGCCGTATCCAAATTGTAGAACGTGTGTAACAAGTCGTATAGTTCAGCGTGAGATCGCTGCATACGGTCTGGCGATTCGAAGAAGCACTCTGACGCCACCGCGAAAAATTCTGTTCGGTTCTTCGCACCATAGTGTCGAAGAATTGTCCATTGGCCAGTCGCTGCAGCTTCACACAGGTCGGCATACTCTTCCGTGACGATCGCTTCCCATCGCCTTTGGTTATTTGGATCGTCAAACATTACAGTCGCAGACATTTTTCCATCACGACGATCGAAGTGATGCGCGAATTCGTGGACTACCAAATTTCGGTCCCCGCCACGTCTGGCATTGAGAACGTGATGCCAGGAAAGAATGGTTGTGCCGTCCGGGCACGCTCGTCCCGACTTTGTTTCTGTGTGGTAGATCGGATCAGTTTCCTGATTGTCGTCGAATTCCTGACGACAAATCCTGATCGTTCGAGCCTCGTCCATGAAGTCATCATCAAGCCCAACTAACATCAAGCTGATGTGGCCAGCGATCGTGACCTTCATCATCTCGTTAACGTAGTGTTTGTCTTCGCCCACCCAGTCAACTTCTGCGACGATGACCTTGATGCAATCATGCAGTTTGCAACGTTGTGAGAAGTCCAGTTGTTGATATTGCCAAATCCGTCGGTGCAGATGTTCTTGCCAGGGCCGTGGAAACGGGCTGGCGATCAAGTCACTGCGTCTGAGGTTGTCGTACCAATTGCCCATGTTTTGGTCGCGTCGCGTTAACGCCTTGCTATCCAGCGCCACGCGACGCCAAGAACAATAACCTGCAGCACAATATAGGACAGGACATGTCGAAGAACCAGAACTGCAGTGTCCGATTCCAGCCATAGTTGGGCCTGGGCGAGAAAAAGTGCAATTACCGTAGTACCTGTCAGCAGGTGTTTGATTTGCAAGTGTTTGTTTTCGGTCCTTGAAACGCAATGTGACTGAGGCCAAATACTGACACACACCATCGCGAAACTAACTACTGTGACAGAAGCTGTGGGATTCGTGATGTATCCACCAAAAAACCAGGGGACCTGTGATTGCCACGCCATTACCAGAATGAAGGCGGTCAAGCCGTGAAATGCAGCGACTACTGTCCTGCCCGGCACGGACATTCCAAGTGATGATGAGAAGATTAGAGTGGACACCAGCGACAAAGGTGCCGCCAGCGCGAAAGACAGTAGAAACAAAAAAGCCGTCCAGGCAATCATTAACGGCATTCGAAAATCCATGATTGGCTGCAACCCAAAATCGCTGACCAGAATTCCAATCCGTATGAGAGTCAGAAGAGAAAAAACAAAAGCAAGGGAGCTAAGCAGTGCCCCTGTTGTCGCAAACAGTGACGCTCGCTCCTTCTCAAAAGAGTTAAGGGTAAGCGAAATGCTTCCCGTTTTCGATTTGATAAATTCTGTCATCAGTCAAGCGGGGTATAGCATTGATCGCCGAGCCGGAACCAGTGATCATCCATTTCAAAACACGCGCAAGTCCGGGATTGCGTGCATCACATGGTTATCCCGTGTTCGCTCCTGGATACCCAATTTGTACAAAGCAGTTGTGTAGTTTACCCATCGTCGCATCCGGATTCAATGATTTGACTACGTCATTATTCAGCGGTTGCAAAGAATAGATGTGGTTTGCCGTTTCTGGATTTATATCCGTCTCATAATAATCTGTAGCCCAGTCAATATAGGAGTGAGGACGTCCATCAAGAATGGACAACAGTTTGTCAGGTTTCTGGTTGAGATTCTTGCCATCCGTTTAATCGCAATCCCGTTCAATGGAGGTGGGATAGGCTTCCAACCTGTCAAATTTTATCGAAGTTGTTTTACGTTTCGCCGGGCTGCAGTATGTTCAC
>CAYUNP010000405.1:0-3080 GCA_964446085.1 uncultured Pirellulaceae bacterium | reverse complement strand
GAGAATTGAGCGACATTGTCGCTCGATTCTCCGAATCGAATGCGAAAAAACACAGTGCAATTCTCACACCTCGGATTATCAATCTGGCTACATTGAACGGTATTGCCGTTAAACAAAAAAACGCCCTGCAACAGATACAGAGCGTTTCGAGATTCTGGTTGAGTCGAACTTTTACAGCCTTCCGCCGTCGAGTTCATCCTGCCAAGCCTTGAGCTTTTCCCACTCGCCGGCATCAGCCATTTTCGCTTGATCAGGCCAGGTCGTTGGGTCCATGCTGGCGATCATTCCGCCCTCTGCGGCCAGGACTGCCTTGATCGCATCGACTGAGCTTTCTGACAATTTCCTGAAGGTGGGAATTCCAGCTGCGATCAACAGTTCGCAAACTCTCGGTCCGACACCTTCAATCTTCGTCAGGTCATCAGGCTCGGACGGAGCAACAACACGGCCACCGTCGAGTTCATCCTGCCAGACCTTCAACTCGTCCCACTTTCCATCAGCAGCCATCGCAGCTTGCTGTGGCCAGGTCGTTGGATCCATGCTCGCGATCATTCCACCCTCTGCAGCGAGAATCGACTTGATCGAGTCAGCGGAGGTTTCCGACAACTTCCTGAAGGTTGGGATTCCGGCTGCGATCAACAGTTCGGAAACTTTCGGTCCAACACCTTCAATCTTTGTCAGATCATCGGGCTCGGCTGAAGCAACGACTTTGCCGCCGTCCAGTTCGTCCTGCCAGGCTTTCAACTCATCCCACTTACCCTCAGCAGCCATGGCAGCTTGTTCCGGCCAGGTTGTTGAGTCGTGGTTCCCAAAGGTTCCATCCGAATTCGTGAGAATGTCCTTGATATCCTGTGAAGACATCGCCGCCATCTGGGAAAACGAAGTCAGGCCGGCATTGTTCAAAGCTTCAGCGATCTTTGGTCCGATGCCTTCGATCTTCGACAGGTCGTCAGCTGGAGCCGCTGGCTCCTCGACAACAGGGGCAGGCTCGGCGACAGGTGCAGCAGCAGTCGTCGCTGCAGCCCCGGCTCCGGCAGCATCCGGCTCGCGGCCACCAACAAGCACATCCTGCCATGCTCGGAGTTTGTCCCATTCACCGTTGGCTGCCAACTGAGCCTGATCAGGCCAGGTCGTTGGATCATGATTGACGAAACTTCCACCTTCTTCGGCCAGCAAGTCACGGATACGATCCGGACTGGTTACTGAAAGCATGGTGAAGCTTGCCAGTCCAGAGCTACGAAGAACATCAGCGATCTTCGGCCCAATGCCTTCAATCATGGTCAGGTCATCGCCACCCGTTGGTGCCCGCGAAGGAGCTGGTGCAGCTGCAGGAGCATCCTGAACGATGCCCGCGTTTGCTTCGGCACCGAATTCAGCACCAAGTTGGCTCATCGCATCAGTACCAGCCATGGCTGCCATCAGGTCGTTTGAACCATCAACAACGGGAGCCATTGAAGCAACTCCACCATCAACAGCGTTCGACGAAGCACCATCATCGAGCAACGGGAAGCTGCTTTCGAGCGTCGTTTGAGGACGGGCAGCAACCTGTTCCATCGCCTCCATGTTGTACTGAACATCCGAGTTCTGGAACGTCTGGAATCCGGTACCTGCAGGAATCAGGTGACCAAGAATCACGTTTTCCTTCAGACCGACAAGGTTGTCCACTTTCCCGGAAAGAGCCGCCTCGGTAAGTACCTTGGTCGTTTCCTGGAAAGATGCCGCCGAGATAAAGCTGGAACTCTGAACCGAAGCCTTGGTAATCCCGAGCAGCTGAGTACTACAGGTTGCCGACTTGGTCTTGGTTCCCTTACACGGTTTCCCGCCAAGGGTCTCGATACGAGCGTTCGTTTCTTCGATCACAACCTTTGGAACGATTTGACCTTTGAGGAAATCGCTCTCGCCAGGATCAGTGATTCGCAGACACTTGGCGATGCCGTCGTTGACTTGCAGGAAGTCGAATCGATCGCAAATCAGGCCAGGCAAAAGATCGGTATCGCCAGCCGTTTCAATTTTCACTTTACGAAGCATGCGAGCAATGATGATCTCAATGTGCTTGTCATTGATCTCTACACGCTGGCTTCGGTAAACCTGCTGAATCTCGTGAGTCAGGTAATCCTGAACCGCTTCTTCACCAGAAACGCGAAGGATATCGTGAGGAACCAGTGGGCCTTCAACGAGCTGCTGTCCAGCAGTCAGTCGATCGCCAGCTTGAACCAGCAGACGTTTCCCGGGAGGAACCATGTGCTCCGCGTCCATGCCGCTTTCTTCGTTGGTCACGATGATCGTACGCTTACCACGTTTCTTGTCACCAAGACTTACGATTCCATCGATCTCTGCAAGTACAGCAGGGTCCTTTGGTTTTCGAGCTTCAAAGATTTCTGTAACACGCGGCAGACCACCAGTAATGTCCGAAATTCCGGATGCTTCACGAGGCGTTTCAGCCAGAGCGGTACCCGTGGAAATCATCTGGCCTTCTTCAACCAGAATGTTTGACTGCTCCGAAAGGTAGTAGACATCCAACGGCTTGCCTTCAGCATCTTCAACGACGATCTGCGGATGCAAGTCGCCTTTGAAGTCGATGATCGTACGACGAATCGTACCGGAAGCTTCCTGTTCCGCCTGCATCGTCTCACCTTCGATGACGTCCTCGAAGCGAACCTTACCGGCAACTTCAGAGAGGATCGGAGCAGCGAATGGATTCCAGCGGCACAGCACAGTACCTTCCTTGATCTCATCGTCTTCCTTGACCATCAGCATGGCACCGGCAGGAATTGAGTACGACTCAAGGTCACGACCGCGATGGTCAAGAATTGCGATTTCCGCGTTACGATTGAGAACGACGCTTTCATTCTTGTCGTTGACAACGTGACGCATACGCATGAACTTGACCTTACCGGCCTTCTTACACTTCTCTTCGTTCTTTTCGGTTGACGTCATCGCAACACCACCGATGTGGAACGTACGCATCGTCAACTGGGTACCTGGCTCACCAATACTCTGAGCAGCGATAATTCCAACCGCCATACCTTCTTCGACCATATCACCAGTCGACATGTCCATGCCGTAACAGCGACGGCAAACAC
>CAYUNP010000404.1:0-3084 GCA_964446085.1 uncultured Pirellulaceae bacterium | reverse complement strand
TGCCCCAGTCGAACCAGTGAGCATGGCTGATGTGGTGATGAATAACTGAAAGGAATGTCGCGTAATCTGCATAGCGAAACTCCTGGACTTCGTTGCTGGCGGGCATCAAATACATCAAGATCGTTCCGTCTGCAGTATCCAGATAGACTTGCTCTTCGCCCTCTACAGAGTCAATCAGGATCGGAATCCAGGTTGGCTTTTTTGCAAAGAAGTCGCCTTCAGATTCTGCTTCTCGTTGTTGCTTTCGATCGCGAAGCCAGTGTTTTCCAATTTCGTCAGCGCTCAGAACGACAAAGGACTGCCAAACGTCATTTTTGTCGATGATTGCGAGACCGTTTTTATTTGTACCGTCATGGAGCATCAGCGACTCACGCAGGTCACGTGGAATTGCATACCCCAACACAGCTTCCAATTTTTTGACTGAATCCTCAGAAGCCGGTTGGTTCAATGGCAAAGTTTTTTTCTTGCTCGGCCTCAGGACAGTTTCAATCCTGGTCCACGCTTTACGAATTTCGCTGTTCACTCTGTGTTCCTTTTTTACGACTGGTAAAACAGGTGAAGATCCTGGATTGTTCGAAACCATTCTCTCGCGATTCGTACGGATCACGTTGGCACCATCGGGTTCTTTTTCAGTCGTGACTTCAGGAATCGTCTTCTTCGTACCATCGGGGGAATCAATTTCGAATTGAAGTTGTCGTCTGAATTCATCAACTTCTTCGGGCTTAAGATTTTTGTCGACGATCAATTTAGCTTTTGCATGTCTCGCGATCGCAGAACCATGTCGTTTAGCCGCAAATCGAATTTGCTCTCGCGCATCTGCAACGCCATACAAGAATCCAGGATTTGCTCTGTCGAAAGTGAGATCCTGAATTTTGGTTAACTTGCCATCTTCATCCGCGATCAATCGGAACTTGTATGCTTGCACTCTCTTTACCAACCCTGGGGCGTTTTGAGGTGAATCAATGCTTCTGCGCTCGACAGAGTTGTTTGCCCCCTTCAACGAGTTTTCATCTATCTGCTTGAATTCACCTTTTCGAACGCGGAATACTTTGTTCTGGATCGAATCAAAATAGATGTCGTTTTCACTCAGTTTAAATTGTTCCAATTTGAATTGTTCGGCGGGAAAGTCCTGATTGATTTTTGTGTCCAGAATTTTGATAACTTTCGTCGAGTCTCTGACTGTCCCATCACCAAATTTCTCTTTGCGTGTTTCTTTGGCGAAAACGGGCAGAAAAGTCCCGCCAAAGTCTTCCATTCCATATTCCCATTTCTGTTCCAATCCCATCGAGGAAATTTGAGTTGATTCATTGGTTAATTTGAAACAAGCTTTTTCGCTAAACACCATCTCAAATACACCAAGGCCGTTGTCCGATTTCAGGCCATCTTGCGAACTGAGCGAACGATAGATGTACCGAATCCCTTTTTCGGTCTTGTGTTTGGTTAGTGACGCGTGTTCCCAATGTCTTTTTGACTTTCGGCAGTATCCAAGAATACGAGTTAAACGATCCGCGACGCTATCTCCATTTTGCCGAAAGTCCCTGGGATCGATTGCTCTTTGCGAATCACGAGAGGTACGAACTACCATACCGGGTCTGTTGCTCAGTTCCCGCTGCAACAAATGTTCCGGCGTGTTGATCGACTCATGGCCAACTCGATATTGATTTGGCAACGTTTGCTTCCACGCGACGCGTGAATAGATCGCGTCTGCGTTCGAGTCGATATTAAAATGGCCGCTGGCAGAATGAGAATCCAATTCCCCATCTGTATCCGAACGAGTTGTGACTTCAAACCGTCCTTGCCAGGTTCTAACTCTACTGGTTTCAAAGCGGTTGGCGGCGATTAGCTTTTGTAAAACCGATTCCGGATCTTTGACGGGAGGGTGACCAGTGTCCAACAGTTTCGCAAAATGTTCCTTTCTATCGTCTGAAAACTCTGGTAGCGGGTCATCGTTTTCCGTAACAACAGGAACTCGTATTTCCCCAGTTGTAAATGCGGAAACGGACCCGACTGCCAATATCATTAACGCAAACATGCCAAATCGAATCGGCCAACGGCAGGCAAACTGCTGAATTCCCGAAGTTTGGCCAATGGCTGCAATGCGTTTTTCGATTGCGGTTTTTCGAACCGCCGCCAGCCCGAAGTCTCGTCGAGAAGGTCCGATCAATCGCGACGCAACGTGGATAAGAGCAAGGCCGTATTTTTCTCCGTTGCCAACCACGCCAACGCAGTACGAATCGCAGGCCAACTCGCGAACATAAGAAATTCGGCTGCGGGACAGCCAGACCAGGGGATGAAACCAGAAAAGCGTAAACGCAATCTGAGCAACCAGATTCCAGAACAAATCTCGACGACGAATATGGGTCAGTTCATGCAACAGGATGCATTCGGCTTCATCCAAAGACAGAGATTCCGCCAATCCAACTGGCAGTATCACGCGTGGTCGAAAAATACCGACCGCCATCGGCACCTGGATTCTGTCTGACATGAGCAACAGAACTTTTTCGTCCAACCCCAATCTGGTTTTAGCTGCATTAAAGCGAAACAGCATTTCGGCAGATTCAACCGATTGGGATTCTGCGCAAATTCCTCGTGTATAGAAAACTGCCTGCACAAATCTTGCAATTGAGAATAGGTATCCAAGACAGAAAACCGAAATCAAACCAATTGAAAACCAACGCCACCAATCATATTGTTGCCCAACCAACTCGGGGCGTGCATCGGTTGTTTTAAGCGCAGGTTTCAAGGCTGCAATTTGAAATGAATCATTTTCCGCAACACGCTGCGTTTTGGCTGAATTCCTGGAATCATGTACATGTGAATCCAGTTGAAGAACAGGTTCATTTGCGTATGAAGTTCGATCGTTCGAATTGCGGACCTGCGTCGTATGCCGAATCCAGTTTGCATTTGGCGTGATTAAAAGGCAACCGACAGGAACAAGAATTATCGCGACCATCGCCGCGTCCCAAACTGCAGAGCTAAGCAACACCCTTCCGCGCCACTTCAAAATCCGGTCCAGCAATAACACGAATATCATCAACAGCGTCACGCGAATCAGAATATCGATACCGCTATTTGCAACCGTTG
>CAYUNP010000403.1:0-3087 GCA_964446085.1 uncultured Pirellulaceae bacterium | reverse complement strand
AGCCAACAACGCGTTTGAGCAAACTGCAATTGCCAAGGCGGCCAACCAACAGGTATCCGAAGAACGAGACAACGCCCGCGCATCAGAACAGGAAGCCGTCAACGCAAAAGAAACTGCTGAACAAGCTCGGGCTACCGCAGAAGAAGCCAAACGCAAAGAAGAGGCCATCGCTCGGCAGCGTCGCCGTGACCTGTACGCAGCCAACATGCAGCTTGCCGATCAGCTTTACAACGGACAAAACGGCGAGCAACTTCGGATTGAACAACTGCTGGCATCGTGGATTCCAATCGACGACAAAGAGGAAGACCTTCGCGAGTTTTCATGGCGCTATCAGTGGAACCGACTCCATAAGAGTGCCTATCTCACTGTGCCAACATCTTGCAATGGCGTTGCCTTCACGCCAGAGAACAGGACGCTCGTCACCGATTCCACTGGACTACACGAAGTTGACGAGGACGGCAACAAGCGCGAGCTCATCAGTTGGACTCTCAAAGTCAACTGGTCCTACTTCACACCTGATGGCCGTTGGGCTGCCATCAACGTTGAATCGGGAATCGAGCTCTACCACATCAAGAGCCGAAAGAAGGTGCTTTCGCTACCGCAGAACAGGTGTTCGTTCTCTGCCAACGGCAAATACATTGCGGCCTTTAAATCAGGAGCGAAGATCGACTCCCTCGGGCCCGATGAAGATGCGGTTCCGGTTTGGAAGCTTGAGCCAGATGGGTCGGTGACTTCGGTTGCTCCACTGGTTATCGGAAAGACAACGCGGCTTCCCTTTAAAGCAGTAAGCCTCAAGCTCGGCAGCGACGGAAAGTCATTTCTGCTGCGGAATAGTCCGGGTGCTGTTGAGCAATGGGAGGTCGGCGCGTTTTTAAATGGGGATTCTGAACCACGGAAGTGGTCTTTTGTTGGTAGCGTAAGAGATTTTGCGTGGTCGCCGGACGGAAAAATGATCGCAAGCTCCGGAGAACTCGGAGACGTTGAGCTACGCCTCACATCAGACGTTACCCAGGAACTGACGATTAAAACTCACGGCAAAGTAACCCTGACGATGCGTTTCTCGTCGGATGGGAAAGTACTCGCCACCGGCGGCCATGACGGCACGATTGACTTATGGGATGTTTCAGCACTCGCATCCCTGGCCAACACTGAAACGCCAAATCAGCAGTCTGGGAAAACAGGGGAACGCAAAGCTGCTTCCATCCAGTCGGCAATGCCTCGACTCATTCGCTCGATCAAGGCTCATCTTTTTCCGATATCAAATTCCAATGCGGCAATGAACTTTTCCGCTGATGGCCAACTGCTGGCCTCACGAGACTCCAGCGGCAATGTGAAGCTCTGGGCGTTACCAGAAACCAAAGTAGCTCGACTCTCCGAGTCGAGTCACACAGAAATTCACGGCTCGGAGAGCCGTGCTACTATTGGCACGACAAAACACGACTGGGAGAGTCATGCTACTCAGTTTGACATGGTGCATCTTGCTGAGGACCGAATCAGCGGTGAGGTACCAATTCCGGTTCAACTTCGTGGTCGAAACCAGCGCGACGCGCGAATCGGAAAAGTGTTACCGAAAGACATTCTCGAAGGGAGTGTAGAAGTTGGCGAACGAATTGCCGCCGTCTTCGATCCTGACCAGGGAGATTGGAAGGACGTTAGCGAAATAGATTTGTGGGAAGAGTTTGATTATCTCGTTGCAGGCCCGATCGGCACGACGGTCAAATTGAAGTTGGAAAATTCTCAGGATGAGCAACATGAAGTCACACTTCGTCGAGCCAGGCCGCGTTGGGAGTTGGGTTCCTATTCGGTTGCGTTTTCCCCTGATGCCGAGAACGTCGCCGTTGCCAATGTGAGCCATGGCGTGGCGCGGTTGGAGCTTGGAAACAATGCTACAAAACGCTATGCGAAAAGAGGAACGTCAGTCGCCTATTCTCCCGACGGCCGTTACATGGCGATCGCTGATGCGACAACGATTTCTATTCTGGATTGTGAAACGGACGAAGAGCTTTACCGGTTGGATTCGCGGCTGGACAGAGAAGTCATGACGGGTAATCAAAACTTTGGGGATTTGGCCTTTTCGCCGGATGGAAAGTTTCTGGCGCACGTCTCTGGCTTTCGTATTGCCAAGGGTGAATCCGACTTGACGGTTTGGCGCACCAGCGACTTCAAGAAAATTGGGGACGGTCCGCTACACAAATGGGACCGTCCCATGGGCACGACGGTGATCTTTTCCCCGGACAGTTCCTTGTTGCTGGTCGGAGGTGGCGGGCCGATTCAAATCTGGAATACTTCTGACTGGAAGTCACGCGATCCGATTCAAACACCTCATCTAGCAGTATATGCCTTAGCGGTTTCGCCAGACGGTAAACGTCTTTACGCCGGTGGTGTTGAGGGCAGTAGTTGCGTGACCATTTGGGATTTGGAAACCCGCACGCAACTCCATCGGCTCAATTCAAAAGAAGTCGGTTTCATGGCACTGTCGCCGGATGGTCGCACGCTGGCGGTAGGCAGCTTCGATCACAATGTCACATTGTGGGACGCTCTCACGGGAAACCGACTTCAGACCATTCAAGCTCATGCCGGCAATGTCTTCGGAGTTGCGTTTTCGAAAGACGGAAGGCGCCTTGCAACCGTAGACCATCAAGGTGTTTTGCGACTTTGGAACGCTGAAACCAAGACAGCCATCAGCGAAGACTCGGATACACTCCAGGCAATGTTGCGTCTGGGGAATTGGCGGTTAGAGCAACAACGCTACGAGGACGCGGAAGCACTGTTTTCCAAAGTGATTGAACTGAACGAGGGGACTCAGCATCTCAACGAAAAACAACTTTCAGAGACGAGACGTAACCACGCGACGGCATTGCAACGCCAGGCCCAATTGATGGAACGACTCGGTCGCTGGGACGAAGCACTCGAGTATCGTACTGAAATCGTTCGACTTGAACCTGAAAACCAATTTCACCAGTATCGAGTTGCATCGGCGTACCTCTATCTGGAAGAGCACGGAAAATTCTGGCAATTCTGGCATGAGATGTTCGACCGATGGGGCGACACAGAAAGTCCAAGGATAGCAGCACGAATCGCGAAACT
>CAYUNP010000402.1:0-3089 GCA_964446085.1 uncultured Pirellulaceae bacterium | reverse complement strand
AGAATCGCCGGAACGGACTTCTCCCAGGTAGTCTTCCAGGCTTCGTCACGGTCTGGTCGCATCGATTCCTGACTGAAGAACCCTCGCGAGACAACCAGATCGTCGACCTCGCCGAGTCGCTCCAATGTCAGGTTTCGCAAACTCGTTCGCATGCTGTCACCGACAAGCAACGCGCCCGTCAGAACAGCAGTCGCTGCCGCAACGCCGAGAGCGATCGCCAGGTTAACAGGTAAATAGTGTTTGAAGCTTTGAGTTGCGAGGTGCCAGGAATTCATGGAATTGATACGCTGATTTTGAAATTCACCTCCATATGGTAACACGATGGCCTTGAACCGTTGGAATCCAGGCCAAACGCAAACAAAAAAGCCGACTGAAAAATCAGTCGGCTTTTGAATTCATCGAAACCCGGAAAGACTACGAATCCTTTTCTTTCTTCGCTTTCTTGAGCTTCTCATAGAAGTCAGCCAATTGTTGATTGTTTGACAGCTCAACCGCTTCGCTTTGAACTCGAATTGCTTCGTCCAGCTTGTTGCAATAGAAAAGCAGGTGAGCGTGAGTATCCAGAACCAATGGTGTGCCTTCGTTGCTTCCAATTTCTTTCACCAGCACAACAGCGCGCTTGGCTGCATCACAGGCAGCAGCCAACATTTCTTCTCCAACTTCGTCGCCAGCCTGCACCTGTTCAACAATGCCCATAGCGAGTGCATTGATACGCTCAGGATCATCCGTCTCGGCCGCCAATTGCTTGAACAGCTTGACTCCCTCGGGACCACCTGCGGCAATCACGAAAGATTTGCGAATCACTTCGCAATGCTTGTACAAACCACCTTCTTTATCAAGATCAGCAATGAACTGTTCAAGAACCCCCAAGGCTCCTTGCACATCGTTTTTATCCACAAGCTTTTTCATTTTTGGAACGACTACGTTATCGAACTCCTTCTCTTTCTCGAGCGAAGTCAGATACTTGTCACGGTCCCATTCATTGCTGACGATCTTCTCAAGAGGCTTTTCCATTGCCATCGGATGACCAATCCATTCCACGATGCCAGATTTGCCAACGATGAAAGCGGTTGGAATCCCACCCTGTTGGGAAGCCTCCATATAGTCCCTGTAGACGGACTGATCCGGGTCAGTTGTCAAACAATAGGCGTTTGTGAGGTCTGCATACGTCTGGTCTTTCCTACCGAGAACTTTTCGCTCCAAGAACTTTTCGACCGTACTCAATTTTTCATCGCTAATGCTGACAATCTGAACGCCCTTATCAGCGTACTCACCTTGCAGTTTCGCCAGGTGCGGCATCGATCGGATGCACGGACCACACCAGGTAGCCCAGAACTCGACCACGTAAACTTTATCCTGCTCAAACGAAGTGACTTCAGAGAACGCACCATCGCGATTGCTGACCCAGTGCTCAACATTCAGTGCTGGAGCCTTTGAACCAATCTTGAGGATGTCCTGAGCGGACGCCACCTCTGCATTGAGGCCGGAAAAGATGCAGAACGAACAGGTAAACATCAGGACCAATCGGCTTAACTGACCGAAAGATTGCTGAATAAGACTCATGGATGACTCCGTGTAGATTTGTAACTGTGCTTGAGAAGCTCGTAGAATTTGAAGAGGTGTATTTTGCTTTGATCTCCAGCCCCGTCAAACCGTGTTGGCAAGAAAAAGTTTCGCGAGAGACAGGACTCCAAAGAGTCCATTTTCTCACACAGCAAGGTGTCGCAGCGAATTTGTGCTTGCAGTCGCAAACTCTTTGAGCACTTGCAAAATGCTCTTCGGCAAGCCTGTAAAAAAAGCCGCCTGGCCACAAACCAGACGGCTAAATTCATTGGCTTTTGAAAAACTCTAGCCCTGATTTTCGCTCAGTTCTTTCTCAAGTTTATCGAGAAACTTTTTGAATGAGTCATTATCTACCAGAGCCACTGCTTTCTTTTGAACTCCAATCGCGTCTTCGAGCTTATTGCAAATGTAGAGCAAATTGGCGTGCGTATTCATTGCTGTTGCCGTTGCGCTGTCTTTGCCATCCTTTTCAGCAAGCTCAACACCACGACCGGCTGCTTCACATGCAGTCTTGAGAATCGCTTCATCATAGTTCTTGCCAGCTTTCTGTTCGCGAACGATGCGTGCAGTCAGACGACCGATCCGCCGGGGATCATCCCCAGCTGACTTGATCAACTCACTGAACGCAGCGACAGCTTCTTCACCGCCGACTTCCATTGCTGCAGAAATTCGCATTGATTCAAGGCGGCTAACAGTACGAGCACTCGCCGTTTCGCCTTTTTCTTCGAGGAAGGCATCAATTTTCTTTAACGCTTCTGCTGCCTTGTCATTTCTGAGAAGATCATTCGCGGACGCGAGCATCAAGTCTCCTTCTTGCTTGACAGAAAACACCTTTGCAAAAGAATCCCTGTCCCACTTGTCTTCAACAACTTCCTCGAGCACTTTGTCCATCCCATTTGGATGTCCGATCCACTCGATCAAACCTGATTTACCAACGATGAATGCGGTCGGGATTCCACCCTGACCAGCGGCACGCATGTAGTCAGTACTGACAGAAGCATCAGGATCCGTTGTCAAGCAGTACGCT
Organism: uncultured Pirellulaceae bacterium; assembly: GCA_964446085.1. Taxonomy (GTDB): domain Bacteria; phylum Planctomycetota; class Planctomycetia; order Pirellulales; family Pirellulaceae; genus Mariniblastus. The sequence goes on along the minus strand of CAYUNP010000402.1, from coordinate 499 downwards.
CCAGTCAGATCACCGTAAGTCTGTCCTTCTTCGCCACCGCGAACTTTTCGCTTCAGGAACTTTTCAACCGTCGATAGATCTTCTCTGCTGACACTAATCAGCTGCACGTTTTTGTCGGCATACTCGTCTTGCAGTTCTGCCAGATGCGGCATCGATCTGATGCATGGGCCACACCAGGTTGCCCAAAACTCAATGATGTAAACTTTGCCCTCTTCGAACTTCGTGATTTTGGAAAAGTCACCACCACGATCACTGACCCAATGTTCAATATCCAGTGCGGGCGCTGTCGAACCGATCGTAAGAACATCTTGCGCAGAAGCCACTTTCGCTGTGAGGCCAGAAAATAAGCAAAACGAAAAAGCGACCATCAGACTCAATCGGCTCAGTTTGCCGAAAGATTGCTGAACTAAACTCATGATGACTCCGGGTAAAAATTTAGCGTGTGTTAAAAAATCGATTGACGCTGGCAATTTGCATTTTAACTCCGGCCAACGTCCAG
>CAYUNP010000401.1:0-3095 GCA_964446085.1 uncultured Pirellulaceae bacterium | reverse complement strand
AGCGGCGGCGCGAGCTTTATGCGTCCGACATGCAGCTTGCCGATCAGCTGTATCGTGGCCAAAACGGAGAGCAAAAGCGGATCCGCGAAATTCTGGCCTCGTGGATTCCCATCGACGATCAGCAGGACTTGCGCGAGTTCTCCTGGCGGTATCAGTGGACTCGTCTTCATGGCAGCGCCAATGTCAGCGTGTCGAAATGCAAAGGCGTCGCCATCACACCGGCGGGCAAGATGGTTGTCGCCAACACCGACGGCGTACATGAGGTGGACGACACAGGAAAGAAGAAAAAACTGATTGATTGGAAGCTCGAGTATCCGTGGGCTTGGTTTTCGCCAGGCGGGCGATGGGTCGCTTCGAAGTTTGAATCGGGTGTCGAACTGTACAACATCGAAAATGGCAAGAAAGTCCTTTCGCTATCTCAGACCAGGTGTTCGTTTTCGGCGAACGGAAAATACTTCGCAGCGTGGAAAGGCGGAGCGAAAGTTGATTCATTGGCTGCAGGCGAAGACGCAATTCCCGTTTGGAAGCTGGATGGCGAGAACGCAACTCCAATCGAACCGCTGGCAATCGGAGAAATGTCCCCGTTGCCCGCATTTGCAAACGATCTCAAACTCGGCAGCGACGGGAAATCATTGCTCAGACTCCAGGAGGAGAAAGTTTGGGCGTGGCTGAACCGGAATCCGGAACCTGTGCGTTGGTTTCACCGCGATACTGCCAACTGTGCATGGTCTCCCGATGGAAAGATCATCGCGTCAACCTCCAGCGGCACGATTGAACTGCGGCACGGTTCCGAAGTGTCGGAGAAGCGAACGGTTGAAAAGTTGACTTTTTCAAGTCACGGAAAGCAAATCCGAACGCTACGTTTTTCGCCCGATGGACGCTTACTGGCGACGGGTGGCGACGATGGCACGATTGACCTGTGGGATGTGTCTTCGGTTGTGGCAGCCGTCGAGCGAATAGGCCTACCAGACCCAAAGAGAACCGAGGAACACGATTCGAACGTCGCTTCAATCAGTTCGTTGCCACAGCCCCGTTTGATCCGCACCATCAAAGCACTTCCCCAATTCGGCGGCAGCATTTCAAACCTGGACACAGCCCTGAGCTTTTCTTACGACAGTTCTTTAGTGACAGCCCTGAGTTCGGACGGCAAAGTAAAACTCTGGGACCTGAAGAATGTTCCCGGTAAGTTTCAAATGGACCAGGTGACCGAAGATCTGTACGGGTGGCTGATTCCAATCCAAAGAGAACAAGACGATGAAGGCTTCCATACGCATTTGGGCAAGGTTCGCCCCGATGAAATTTTGGAAGGCAGTCCTGAATTCGGCGAGCAAATTATTGCCATCTTTGATCCTAATAAAGGTGATTGGCTCGTTCGTGGTGGTATGGAAACCTGGCACGACTTCTCTCTGCTTCTTTTTGGATCTCGCGGTAGCGAAATCCGAATGAAACTGAGGAAGTCTGACGGCGTGGAACACGAAGTTACGCTCAGTCGGGAGCGGGACATGTTGAATCAGAGTCCGAGATCATTCTCGGTGGCATTCGCCCCGAATGACAACAGTGTTCTTGTTGGTGATTACACACTTGGCGCAACGCGACTGAACCTGAAGAGTCGCGAGGCGATTCGCTATCCGCAAAAAGGGATGTCCGCAGCATACTCTCCTGACGGTCGCCTGGTCGCACTCGACCATGCTCTTGGCATCTCCATCCGAGACGTCGCGACAGACAAAGAGCTCTACCAGTTGGATTCGCTCATTGATAGTGATTGGAACCCAAACACATTCGGCGGCAACCTCGCATTTTCACCAGACGGACAATATCTCGCACACGTTTCGGGCTATCGGTACGCCAAGCAAAGGTCAGAACTCAATGTTTGGCGCACCAGCGACTTCAAGAAGATGGGCGGCGGGCCACTGCGTCAAAAAGAAATCACAATAGCGGCATTAGCCTTCTCGCCGGACAGCTCCCGATTGTTCGTCGGAGACTACGACGGAGTCGTGGAAATCTGGGATACCTCAGACTGGACTCAGGAGGATTCAATCGTAACGGTTACTAATCAAATTAGCAGTCTTCTGGTCTCGTCTGACGGGAAACGACTGGTTATTGGTCATTGGCGGGACTTCACTCTGGGAGGTGCTGTCCGCGTCTGGGACCTGGACGCCCAAAAACCACTTCACGCTCTCGGATCTTCATCTTCATCAGTGAGTTCCATGGCGCTTTCCCCTGACGACCGCACGCTGGCTGTCGGCAGAATGGATCACAACGTTGTTTTGTGGGATATGGAAACTGGCAAGCGACTTCAGACGATCCAGGCTCATTCCGAGTCGGTTTTCGGGGTCGCGTTTTCGCACGATGGCAATCGACTGGCCACCTTGAGTACCGACGGTGTGCTCCACGTTTGGGATGCGAAAACGAGCTCAGAAATTGAGGACGATCCCGAAAATACTGAGTTGCTTTTGATGTTGGGTGTCGAGCATTGGATGCAGCAACGTTTTGTGGAAGGTGAGAAGACGTTTGCCCGTGTCCTGGAGTTGAACCAAAAAAGTGGCCATTTGAGCAAAAGTCATTTCACAAACATGGGTCGGGATCTCCGGGGTTGGATGTACTCATGGGACTTTTGGCCAAGGCTCAAAGAGGCAACGGGAAACTGGCCCAGCTTTAAAAAGCAGCCACCTAAAACGGTCGGTACCAGTCTTGGCGAGGACGTCACCTTGAGCGCTGAAGTCATCGAGGGGGCTTGGGCCTATCAGTGGTTCCACAATGAAAATCCCATTGAGGGTGCGACGTCACCTTCGCTTGAGCTTGCAAACATCTCCACAGCGGACTTTGGCAGTTACCGGCTTGAAGTGTTGGGCCAGAAACAGGGCCCTCTCTATCAAAAGAAATGTGTCGCAACGACTCTTCTGTTTGATGAGCGCGAAAAGGTGCTCAAGGGGTATCTCCAGCGGAAGTTGTTCCTCCACCTCTTCGCAGAGTTGAAGGATCTTGAAGCCAGCAAGTCTTTTCTAAACGATCAGCCAGAGATGATTGGTGTAGTCGATTCCTTGGAAACGCCCGAGAATTTCTCCATTCACTACGGTCAGTGCGTTCAAGGATTC
>CAYUNP010000400.1:0-3140 GCA_964446085.1 uncultured Pirellulaceae bacterium | reverse complement strand
AATCGCCTTCCACGCGGAACACGCGATCAGGATGCTGATACTGAGCCACAAGGTAGCGGGTCATGTCAACTTCCATCGCAGACACCGAAGTTAGGAATGCAGCTTTCTCTTCGTTCATCGAACGTAAGTGTTCAAGTTCAATCAACTGGCTCTGCTGTAATGATTCCCGCTGCTGACGGGACTCGTTTTGTCGATGCAGCAACTTCGCCTCCATGTCGAGCCTTTCTTGCTGGCGAGAGTGCTCGGCAGATTCAGCCGCAACCTGCCTTTCCTGTTCGGCGCGAATTGCCTCACGTCGCAGACGAAGATCAGCCAGTTCCTGTTCTTGAGCTTCCGTTTCTGCCTCCAACTTCAGCCGCGTACGAGCTTCAATGGCTCCATCATGCATCGATTGAAGTGTGTCGCTAGCCGCGTACCCACGGTAGACCACTTTGTTAATCTCGTAGCCGATTCGCTGGGCACGAGTCGTCAAGTTTTGATACGAATCCAGTTTGTTGAGCAAGTCGGTGTCGCTTTTGAATTGTTCAAACGTCCTTGAGGCGGCAAAGTCAATTGTGTCGGCCGTGACGGCATTGATAAAGTCAGCGATCGGATCGTGCGTTTGATTTAACATCTCTTCGATGTGAGTCAGCTCAAAAAAGATCATCAACTTGATCGTCAGCACCGCGTCGTCCGAAGTCCGAACATCGCGGACGTGAAAGTACATTTGATCCGGAATCACACGTAGCTTGCGAAAGTTCAAGAACTTCGGAACTTTGGTCCCATGATCACGCCCTTTGGCACCGTGCCATGAAAACTCATGCAGCCACTGGTTCTCATTGGGTACGAACAAACCGGGACCGCGAATGACCTGTCGCGATACCTTTCCATTCTCGTTTTCATAAACCACGATGGCTTCATTTGAATCCAAAGCCAGCGCGTCACAGATCGTGATCTGGTAGTGCTCGATCGGGTCAAGCCAGACAGACGTTGGTCCGCGACGATGTTCGCAATGACCATCCTGAAACGCGATGCGCAGGTACTGATCAGCGTGAGCACGGTATTGCTTGAGCTTTTCGGTCGTCTTGCCAAAATTGAACAGCAGCTTCGGTCCATCAACATAGTCGACACTGCCGGCTCCATTCCAAACCGCAACACGTTGTCCTTGTCGGATTACTTCAAACATTTTTAGCCTCCAAAACTGGATTTGATATCTGGTCTGTTGAACTGGTGAAGGGTTAGGGAATAAGACTTTTGAAACTGGCTTCAAAAGCACGATAGGTTGATTGGTCTTTCGTGAAATCGAGCACGCCGAAACGAACGTTCTTGAAAGCCGCTGCGAATCGACCGCTGCCTGTTAGTTGTTCATGAAACAGGTCGGCAATCTCTGCCGGTTCATTCCGAAACACGCCACAGCCCCAGGCTCCCAGAACCAAATGCTGGTAGTCGTTGAGGACGGCCAGTGAAAGCAGTTTTTCGATTCGAGACCGCATCGTATCCGCGACCATCGGCAGTTTTTCCGGCTCACTATTGGCCAGCGCTCCTGTGTTGACGGCAGGTGCGGTGATGAATGAAACCCGATACGGCTCCAGCAACAATTCATCTTTGTCATCGCGGAAGACCGGAACCATCGGTGAATAGATCATGTGGTCGGTGTACAAACAGGTTCCGCAACGACGATTCGTTTCGTAGTACGTTTGCTGAGGATTTAAACTTGCGTACAGGGCCGACGCACGACAGAGTGCTTCTTCCTGAGCCTGGCTGCCGCCGAGAAATCCACCGCCTGGATTTTTGGCTGAAGCAAAATTCAGACACAGCACCCTGGCATCAGGCTGCTCTTGAAGGATACTTCGAGCCGCCGCGAAGGTTGTTTCATTGGCCACTTCAAATGTTGTGGCCGAGCTATTGATTGACTGAAGCTTCTTCGACACCTGCAACTCAATCGCGTCGAAATCTTCGGGCGCGAAAGTTTTAGTTGCTTCAATTGTGGCAGCGATATCGTCAGCAAAATCAATCGTGTTGCCCGCTGTGTTGACATACGAACCGCTTTCGATGATCGACATCGTTTCGGTGGCAATGGCAGCTCTTTTGGATCGGTTGGTCATGTTATGTTTCATCCTGTGTACGATTGCGTGATGGAATCGGAATGAACCTACGTAAACACAAAACCAACACGGTCACGCCGAATAAAAGGTTGCGAATCATGGACCTGCCCCATCGCAGCGATGGAGCTCGACGTGTCGCGGTTCCCGCAGTTGCAAATTCATGAAGTTCGGTGGCAAGATTTTTCATCCACCGCTTGTCTCTTGGCCATTCAGCAAGTTGTTTTAGCCAGTCTTTCGGAATCCCCGAATCGCCACAGCCAGCTCCGGCGATCGCCCCAGCGATAGCAGCAACACTGTCGGTATCGCCGCCCAGCAATACCGCGTTGGTGACAACCGCGCGAAAGTCTGTTGGCGTGAAAGCCCAGCAATAGATCGCCGCTGGAACCGACTGATTGATGTATCCAGTCGGGCCTTTTTCCCAGCCTCGTTGTTGAGCGAATTCGCGTGGTGTTAATCCTTTCTGAAGTCCTTCCTCGACGGCCGCAAAGTGTTGGCTCAATTCTTCCCCAACTATTTCAGGACGAATTTGCCTGATGAATTCAACCGGATCGGCATTCGGATCCTGCGCCGCAAAGCGAGCCGCCTTGGCAACCAACAATGCACCCTCTTCGGCTTTTGGATCCGTATGTGTTACACGAGTGCAAACGCGATTCAGATTCACGAGGTGTTCATCGTCGTTGGCGAACAGCCCCAGCATTGCGGATCGCATTGCCGGCCCATTTCCCGCAGTGAAGATGCCGTAGTTGCGACGCGAAACGAAAAAGGACTTCGCAATCGCTCGCAATGTGCCAAACCCAATTCCTGCAGGCAGCGTCAACAACCATTTCCGCAAGTAGCCGACGAGGTACTTCTCAAATCTGGCGACTTCGGCGTTCGAATTCAACAGTGCACAGCCAACGATGACCGTGTGCTCGGTGTCATCACTGCAAAACCCTTTTCCGAAGATCAAATCTGGAGACGGGCGATCGCCATGTAGCCAGATAGCGCGGTCGCGACCAAGTCCCTCACGCTTGAGGCCAACAGCATCGCCGATCGCAGTGCCGAGGATGCATCCGT
>CAYUNP010000399.1:0-3146 GCA_964446085.1 uncultured Pirellulaceae bacterium | reverse complement strand
AGCCTTCAGCATCCATTGCGTCCTTGGAGCCTTCATCCTTGAGCATATCTTCGCCAAGATCCAAATTGAAACCTTCGGCCTCAGGTTGCGGGACGATCGAGATGACAAGTGAATCTTTTGCCTCAACCAGCCTGTCATACTCGGCTTCAACTTCAGCGTCCGTGATTTTGCTTTTTTCGTTCTCCAAAAACGTATCCATCTGGGCCACAAAGTACTGAACGTTTACTTTCCGTGGCTCTTTGAATCCTGGCGTTTCCATACCAAGGTTCTGATAATTGTATTTTCCTTCTTCGAAGAGCGTACGAAGTTCAGAGTCACTGGGACTTCCAGAAACCTGGGAAATATACTCCTCAACCGACACCGGAATGACTTCGCACTCGATACGATCGTTGGCTCGTGCGTAAAGTTCCATTGCTTCGGTTGGAATCGGATTCAGCGGAACACCGACGGCGGCGTAACGCTGCATTTGTGTCGCTTTCAACTCAAGCTTCAGATGTTTCCAAATTGTGGTCAGTCCAGTTCGCTGGTTGACCAATTTGTTGATCTGTTTCAAATCACGCTGGGAAAATTCTGCCTGGCCGGCAAGCAATTTCAGATAGTCTTCAATCATCCCGTCGCTAATCACAACGCCCTCATCTTCGGCTCGATCGGCCAGAAGTTTACGTAGCAACATCTGCTCATCAACGGCATCGTTGTCATCGGTACGGCCAAGCGGCTGGATCATCTGCGTGAACGGCTGATACTGTACTTCGTTCTTTTCACACTGTTTGGCAGCCTGCTCGACCAGCGAAACCAGAAAGCGACGGGTCGCAAAGTGATCCCTTTGTAGCTCGTCAAGTTTTGAGCGGGTAATTTCACCGCCGCGGTAGGTGTGTAAAACCGGATCCTCGGCAGCACTCCCGGCACTTTGAAATCCGCGTGCCATCTGGTCGAAGACAGGGCCAAGGCCAAAAATTGCCATCAGCACAACACCGAATATGATCAACATCCACGTTGCGTGACGTCGAAACCAGCGAAGAGGACTCATCGAAAAACCTGTTGGACTAAAAAGGAAAATGAGGAGCGTGGGACTGACCCCGATTTTGACCGGAAAGGACCGGCCGACTCCAATTGCGCAATTTATAGCCGAAAGCCTCTGTTTTCAATGGCAATATGCTTGTTCAACACGGGAATCACCGACTGTTTTCGACGATTTAAGCCTAAAGCTACGTAAGCTAACGCTGAAACGAAAAAGCTCCCGTGAAAGATCACGGGAGCTTTGATTAATCTGTCGCGTTATACCGTTGGCAACGCTGTGCCGCTGCCAATGGTCCAAACCAGCATCTAGCCGATCTTTGCGATCAAGTCTGCAGTCCGAGCACTGTAACCAGACTCGTTGTCGTACCAGCTAACGACTTTCACCATGCCGTCGAGAACCTTGGTGAAGTCTGCTGCGAAGATCGAACTGTGATCGTCGTTGATGATATCTGAAGATACCAGAGGATCTTCGGCATAGAACAGAACACCCTTCATTGGTCCCTCTGCTGCCGCTTTGATGGCCGCATTGACTTCTTCGGCTGTCGGGTTTTTCTCGAGGCTGGCCGTCAGGTCAACAACGCTACCTGTTGGCACAGGAACTCGCATCGCCATACCGGTCAATTTGCCATTGAGAGCAGGAATTACTTTTCCAACCGCTTCAGCAGCACCCGTTGTCGTCGGGATAATGTTCTGGGCAGCGGCACGAGCACGATAAGGATCGCTGTGCGGCAAATCCAGAATACTCTGGTCGTTTGTGTAAGCGTGAACCGTTGTCATCAGGCCGCTCTTGACACCGAAAGTATCGTTGAGAACCTTGGCAACAGGAGCCAGGCAGTTTGTTGTGCAACTGGCGTTTGAGATACAAGTCATCTCATCGGTGAGCTGATCGTCGTTGACGCCGATAACGCATGTCAAATCGGGATCGTCTTTCGCAGGCGCACTGATGACGACCTTACGAGCTCCAGCGGTGATGTGTGAATCGTAGCCAGCCTTGCCGTCTTTGGCTCGACCGCGGAAAACGCCTGTACTTTCAACAACAACGTCGACTTTGTGTTCGCCCCAAGGAAGCTTGGAAGGATCCCGCTCTTCGTAGATCCGGATCTTCTTGCCGTTGACGATCAGATTCTGGTCATCGAAATCAACTTCACCAGGAAAACGACCGTGAACACTGTCGTACTTGAGAAGCGTGGAGAGCATCTTGTTGTTGGTGAGATCATTGACAGCGACGACTTCAAATTCGTCGGTTCGCTTCATCAAATTGCGAAATGTCAAACGGCCGATTCGGCCAAAGCCATTGATTGCTACCTTTATCGCCACGTCTGTCTCCTCAGATATTTGGTGGTTTGAGATTGAGAGGAATCAGGCAATTTCTTCACCTTTAATCCATCTGTTTCAAGTCCCAGACGATATCAGAAAAGGCACGTTGAACAAGTGGTTTGCGGGCTCGGCACGCCACTCCAACGGTGTACCGCAGCCCGGAATCCCAGAAGGGAAGACCGGACCCCCGGAATGTCAAACAAAGGGGATGACTTGCACGCATGCTGGGCAAGATACAGAATTCGACACCAACTGACGGCTTCGGACGAATTCAAAATTGGTTCTGACTGCTCACCATGCGATAAACGCCAAGAGAGTTGTGTTCAAGAATTTCATCGTCACGCTCCTTGTTGGACAGGCAATTGCATCGCGTGACACAAGCGCGCAACCGGGGGAATGGTTCGAATCAAACGACGCAGCTGGACGATCGCGGCCACAATTGCGAGTGTGAAGCCATGCCCTGGCAGCTCGCGGTGCGGTATTGGCATTCCGTCAGGAATTATGGGCTCTGCTGGTGCTCAAAGATCAGGAAGCAAAGCGATTATTTGACCAATCCTGTGCGGGAAGCAACCATGATCACCTCGGCAGAAAGTGTGGCGCAGACGTTGCAAACGCCCCAATCTGAAAAGAGTCGCCGGATCGGATGACAAAGTTTTCTGCGAACCCAAAGATCGATTGACAATCCTCCTGTCAATGGATTAATATTCTTCCCTTCGCGGATCGGACTTCGGTTCTTTCTGGGAATGGTTGGGTAGCTCAGTTGGTAGAGCACGGCCCTGAAAAGGCCGGTGTCGGCGGTTCGAGCCCGCCCC
>CAYUNP010000398.1:0-3155 GCA_964446085.1 uncultured Pirellulaceae bacterium | reverse complement strand
TAACCCGACGCGTAAGCGAGGGATCGATCCCTCGCTTACGCGTCGGGTTATGATCAAATGCGCATGCCCGTTCCCAAGGCGGGCTAAAACCACTTACTGCTCAGACAAATCCACAAACAGTTTCAACGGAAATGAAACATGAACGAAAAACTGAACTCATCCTCGGCTCCGGAACCCGTCGGCCTCTACCCCCATGCTCGCAAAGTCGGCAACTTGCTGTTTCTTTCTGGCGTTGGACCACGACAGAAAGGCACGAAAATCATTCCCGGAGTAGAACTCGATGACGATGGAAAAATCGCAAGCTACGACATCGAAGCCCAATGCCGGAGCGTCTTTGACAACGTCCGATCAATCGTTGAAGACGCTGGGGCAAGCTGGCTTCAAATCGTTGATGTAACCGTCTTCCTGACCAACATGGATGACGACTTCAAAACCTACAACCGCATCTACGCCGAGTACTTCGCCGACAACCAGCCTTGCCGGACGACGGTTGAAGTCAACAAACTTCCAACGCCCATCGCAATCGAACTGAAATGCATCGCCACGATTGAGTAATCGTTCCACTATCTGTTTCGAATGTAACTGGCAACGAATTCAAGCGGCTTGAGCAACCAATAGACTGCATCTGCTTGCCACTTGAACACGATGCAACGCGCAACGACGGGTCCGAAGAAGTTGTATATCTTTCGTATCCAGAAATGGACGGTCGGATACTTTGCCCGCAACAGATTTTCAAAATCCCAGAAATTTAGCAGTTGTTGGTTTACGATTCGGTTCCTCGAATCGTCAAACCATGTGTGCACGACACTGCGATGACCTCGCGTGGCTGCGGTAACAACAAAGCAATTGTCTGGCGCTTCGTCAGGAAGCTGATCGTAATACGATTGAGCCAAAGGATACTTGGCGATCACCGCACCGATGAAAGCTGAAATGGCTGCTCCAACAGCCGCCCATTGTTTACCCTCATTCGCAAACGACCACTGTCTCTGCTTGAACAGGATTCCCGCGTAAATCAGGAAGCAGATACCACACGACCCCGGCACAATCCAAAACTTCAAATCTGCGAAATTCAAAGCAACAACTGCGTACGTATACCAGAATGAAATCACGACCTGAATTGCCATGATGACGAACACGAAAAAAGATCGCCTTGCGATTCTTCGACTGTAGACCGCAACAATGAACACCATCGATCCGAATGCGTAACTCGGCCACAGCGTTGCCCCCGCATAGCTCTCCAGCATGTAGTAGGACCAATGAAGTCCTTTGCTGCCTTTCCAATCCGCATTGAAACTGTTCGTGGCAAGAAGCAGCATCAAAATCGAGTAGATGCCCACAAGAAGAGAGAGCCACACCTTCCGGAAATCTGGAAATTCCAGGGCTCTGGAGCTTTCAGATCGCGGCTGTAAAAACTGATCCACCAGAAATGGAATGCACAACGTAGCGGGCAAGAAAAACAGACACATCCACATCGTTGACACGAATATCTCGTCGATTGAAATGCCGTTTTCGCGCCACACGGAGTCCAATCTGAATGTTGCCAGGACAACACAGATCACTGCCGTCCAACTCATAATCGAAGAGATACGAAACTGCCCTTTCATACTGGCAGTATGACTCATGACCACCAGATGCACCAATACTGGCTGGCTCATCGAATATTCGATTTAGTATTCGACTTGATCTTCCATCATTCGCTTTGCGGATTTGGCAGCAGATTTCCAGTCACCGCCCTCCGCGGTTCGGATCATTGACTCGAACCACCTTCGCTCTGAATCTGAAAGCTCCAGTGGTTGCTCCGATTCGCCGCTGACAAGCAACGACACTGATTGCAGGCGTTGATCGCTTTCCGCCAGACAACTGCCATAAAGCGCTGTCGCTACCTGATAGGCGTCGGGGCTGACTTTTCCATAGCCCTGTGAAGACCAAACCACGATCGCAGCACCGATGAGAAGGACGCCCAGGATTGGCCAAAGGAGTTTCGAACTGTTCATTAATATTCTCCTGCAACTTCACCTTCGTTGATGCTGCTAAGCTCCGCAAAGGTGATCAAATCGATCGATTCATTGAAAAAGTGAACTGATCCGTCGCCGAAGCAGATGTTACCGCCGCCTGGATGCTCGGCGTACATTTGGCCCACATGGAACGTTGGAAAGTTGACCGGATGGATGATCGGAAACCCGGTGATGTCCAATTCTCCACCGGAAGGTCCTGCATGAACAAGCACCATCGTCGCTGCTCCGTCTGATCCGTTTTCCGGTGAACTGAATTTGGGATGCACGATCGCTCCCGGAACGACTCCTACCCAGGTCTTGTCGCTGAGCCTTGACGAGTGCTCTCCCAGGAAAATCGAATTGCTGGTTCCGTCAGTGACTTTGGCAATTTGTGTTTTCGAATTGCGATAAAAAGGACCGTCAGCAACTCGTGACACATCGCCGTTGATATCGATTCCGCGGGTCGCAGCGGTGTAAATGTTTGTGAAAATTTCGCCGCTGAGGTCCGAACCAGCTTCCGGTCCCCAGGCAGATTCCTGGCCATGGCTGGCAACATAGTGAGATCGACCCAAAATCAAATCAGTGTTCCCATCTGGTGATTGAGGATTCTCCGATTCGTCAACCACAACAAATGGCTCCGTGTCTCCAGATGATGCCGGACACAGAAAAATTGGAACTTGAGCCTGAATCAGTTCGCGGTGGTTTGCGTCCCAAATCGGCACGTCAAAATCGAGCCCGTTCGCGATGTTGCCGGCTTCGATGAAAGGCAACAGTCGAGCCGCCCAACCCCAGCCTGGTGCCGCATCCCAGGTCACTGAATCAATCGCCACTCCCGATGGAGCAGTCCCATCCCGACTCGGTGTTGACGTATAGCCAGCTGGAAAATGCATATGAGCGGACTCAAAGTTCAACATCGCCAGTCCCAACTGACGAATATTGTTGGCACAGCTTACCCGTCTTGCCGCAGCACGTACCTGCTGGACTGCTGGCAACAACATGCCGATGAGAATCCCAATAATGGCAATCACCACCAGCAATTCGACCAACGTAAATCCGCGGCTATTCGATTTTTTCACGACAATTCCCTAAAAAACAGGCCAAAACCCAATCCGTAGCCTAGGCTACTGTTGCAAATGTAGCATACGCTACGGATATGTCAAG
>CAYUNP010000397.1:0-3167 GCA_964446085.1 uncultured Pirellulaceae bacterium | reverse complement strand
GTGACTATTCAGTCGAAGCAATGCAGTTGCATGCTCATGCGGTTCTCGATGCGGCCTGGGAATCCGGCGTTCGATACTTCGATGCCGCTCGATCCTACGGCAAAGCGGAGTCGTTTCTTGGCACCTGGATTCGTGATCGCAACATTGCATCTGATGAGATCACGGTTGGTTCGAAATGGGGTTACACCTACACGGCCGATTGGCAAGTGCAAACTGCGGACGGCGTGGCTCACGAAGTAAAACGACACGAGTTGGATGTTCTTCAACGGCAACACACTGAGTCGATTGATGAGCTGGGCGAGTATCTGAACCTGTATCAAATCCACTCCGCCACGATTGAAAGTGGCGTCCTGGATAACGCGGATGTGCTCGATCATCTTGCGTCGCTTCGTGGTGGCGGTTTGAAGATCGGTCTTTCGGTCAGTGGTCCAGATCAATCGAAGACGATTGAGAAGGCGTTGTCGATAAATTCAGAATCCGGAAAACTGTTTGATTCAGTTCAGGCAACGTGGAATCTGCTCGAACGATCAGCGGAAGCGGCGTTACAGGTTGCTCACGATTCAGGACTAAAAGTGATCGTCAAAGAAGGCTTGGCTAACGGCCGCCTGACACAACGAAATGCCGACTCTGAATTCGCGAGCAATTTCGCAATTCTGTCGAAGATTGCCGCTTCAGTCGACACGACCGTAGATGCACTTGCACTCTCAGCAGTTTGGAATCGGCCTTGGGTTAGCATCGTACTGAGTGGTGCTTGTACTACCGATCATCTGGTGTCGAACCTTTCTGCCATGAAAGTAGCCCGGAACGAAGCGACGATTCGCGAACTGGACCAACTAACCGAAAGCTCTCAACAGTACTGGTCTCGTCGATCGGCACTAGCCTGGAATTGAGAGCATTGCGGTGGAAACCGACGCCCGTCGCTTGGCCGGAGGACAACCTCGCCGATTTTACATTTTTCTTGCCAATATCTGAAATTGGTAGCCGAACATTCAAGTTGACGCTTGGAATCTCCTGAGGGCAACTACGATGGCAGACCAACTCAATGCACCCGCCAAACCGGTTAAACAAAAACCAGGCAAACAATCGGTATTTGATTATCGATATTGGTATGTCTTGGTCGCTGTGCTTTTCGGAAGCGCGTTTGCATCCGTTGTTATTGGAAATGCAGTTTGGGCAACTGGTCGGGTTATAGAGTCGGCTGCCAACGTTTCGATTCAGGCGATGGCGGGTTTTGGACAGTTAATCTCTGTAATGACCGCATCCACGCTCGTCGGGGGAGAATCTGAACAACGAATCGAATTGTTAAACCAGTTGGCAGAAGCTGAGGTTGGAAACTCGTGCCTGGATTTTCTGATGGATGCGGTCGAACTAAATTTGAGTCACGAAAATGAAGATGTTCGTTTGGCTGCCGAAAGGGTTTGGGAGCGCATTAAGGGTTTGGAGCGAATCAAAACCAATATTACGATCGCTGATGGTCAGGTCTTTCAGGATGGAGAAGCGATTCCAATGCCGGAGTCTTCGCCTGCTACGGAATAAAACTCATTGGACCTTTGACAAAGGATTCTGTCTTTTCTCAATTGCCGAATTCTTGCGCCCAATTGAAGTGAGGCCCCTGATGGCGCCTTTTTCACGTTTCGGGTTATGATTGGGGCACGTTGGTTTTTAACACCGGCAAACTCGATCCCTCAACGAACCCATTATGAACAGCACTGCAAGCGGCGTATTCCCAACGATCCGGCTCAAGAAAGGCCAGGAGCGGAGGGCGATGTACGGCCATCTGTGGATCTACAGCAACGAGATCGACACCAAAAAATACCCGCTGACAAGCTACGTTCCTGGCCAGGTGATCAACGTTGAAACCAGCGAAGGGCGTTGGGTCGGCAATGGATATCTCAATCCGCATTCGCTGATCGCGGTTCGGTTGGTCAGTCGTGATCGTGAGAAACCGTTCACTGATGCATTGATTGAAAAGCGGCTCACCGTCTCCGCCACACACCGTGATCGATTGTTCGAGAAACCGTTCTACCGAATGGTCTATGGCGAGAGCGACTTTCTTCCCGGTCTCGTAATCGATCGTTTTGACGACGTTTTCGTTGTCCAGATCAACACGGCGGGCATGGAGTCGAAGAAAGACGTGATTGTTGCGGCGCTACAGTCACAGTTCAAAGCAAAAGCGATTGTGCTCAAGTGCGATCACTCGCTGCGGAAAATGGAAGATCTGCCGCTCTATTCGGAAACCGTTGGAACGCTTCCTGAACAGGTCATCGTCGAGGAACACGGAGCAAAGTTCGCGATTGATTTGAACGAAGGGCAGAAGACAGGCTGGTTTTACGATCAGCGAGACAATCGTGCGGCGCTGTTTCCGTTAGTCAAAGGGAAAACCGTAATCGATGTTTGCAGCTATGTCGGCGCGTGGGGGATCGGAGCCGCTGTTGCCGGAGCCAGTCAGGTGATTTGTGTGGACGCATCCGAAGCTGCACTCGAACAGGTGGCTATTAATGCGAAACTGAACGATGTGGAAGGTAAGGTCATCGCGGCTCATGGCGATGCATTTGATTTGCTCAAATCGCTTCGCGCCGACAAACATCATTCCGACATTGTGGTTCTCGACCCGCCCGCTTTTATTAAGCGCAAGAAAGATCTGCGCAACGGTACCGAAGCCTATACCCGCTTAATGCGCCGCGGTTTGCAGTTGGTGAACGACGATGGCATTCTGGTGACCTGCTCATGTTCCTTTCATATGCCACGCGATTTGTTGGTGCAGCGAATGAGCCAGGCCGGTCGTGACGTGGAACGCAGCCTGCAGATGTTCCGCGAAGGTCGCCAGGGGCCCGACCATCCGATTCATCCCGCGATGCCAGAGACGGAATACCTCAAGGTGCTCTATGCGAGAGTTTTGGGAAGAATTTAGGCCACGCTATCGCAAGGGAGTTGTCTGACGAAATACGTTATGATTCAGAGCGTTGGTCGTCAGTTTAGCGAGGTCGATGAAGTTCTATTGCAATTCAATGACGCGTTTCGCGAAGATCCTTCCACGCGTTTGAGTCTTTGAGTCAGGGGCGTGGAGTACTGGTTGATGCATTGGTTGTTGGGAATGGATCGGAGTTGGGGAAATCTTTGGGGGTGGCTTCGATTCCCCATGCCGTGGTGGTTGACCAGACGGGAGT
>CAYUNP010000396.1:0-3205 GCA_964446085.1 uncultured Pirellulaceae bacterium | reverse complement strand
GCAGAATGACCTGCTCAAACTCATGATCAAGAACTTACTATCGGTAGCAGTATTATTAATGGTTCTACTGCAACTACCTTCGGTCAATGCTCAGGACTGGCCCGAGTTTCTGGGCGCTGGAGGAACGGCCAGAAGTGCTGATAAAGTTCCCACGACCTGGAGCGAGAATGAAAACCTGCTGTGGAAGCTGGACCTGCCTGGATCGGGTTCTTCCAGCCCAATCATTGTTGGCGATCGTGTCTTTGTAGTCTGCTTCAAGGAAAGCAAAAAATCTTTCAATCGATTCGTGGTTTGCGTCGACAAGGCATCAGGCAAAGAACTCTGGTCGAAAGAGTTTCCCGTCGACTATGTCGAAGACTCCTACCGCGGCTACATCCAGGAACACGGCTACGCCAGCAACACGCCTGTCAGCGATGGCGAGCACCTATACGTGTTCCTGGGCAAGGGCGGTGTTCAAGCTCTCGATTTTGATGGCAATGTCAAATGGAGCAAGCTCGTTGGCGAACAATCCAGCAACCGGGGCTGGGGTTCGGGTTCAAGTTTGATTGTTCATGATGACCTCGTGATTGTTAACGCGACCGAAGAGTCACGGGCAATCATCGCGCTGAAGAAAAGTTCCGGCGAAGAGGCCTGGCGAAATGAATCGCGAGAACTGGAACTCGCGTACGGCACACCGCGAGTCGTTCAGCTTTCAGATGAATCCAAAGAGATCGTGTTCAGTGCTCCCGGAAAGATCTGGGCAATGGATGGGGCCAACGGAAAAACGAAATGGTCTGCAAAGACACCTGCGACCGGCAACGTTTCTCCATCGGTGATCGTTGACGGCGAAACGGTTTACACGTTTGGCGGGTACCGTTCATCGGGTAGCGTTTCGGTTCGCGCCGGAGGCAAAGGCGACGTTTCCAAATCGCACGTCAACTGGACCAGCCGTACAAGCTCCTACGTCGCGACGCCGCTGCTGCATGACGGACAGTTTTACTGGATCGATGACCGCGGGCTGGCAAACAGCACCAGCGCTACCGACGGAAAAGAAGTCTATCGCGAGCGAGTCAGTGGGCTCACTGGACGTCCGGTCTACGCGTCACCGATTCTGATCGACGGAAAAATCTTTGCGGTCACGCGCCGCGCCGGGACGATCGTCTACCAGCCCGGACAAAAGTTCACAGAGGTCGCTCGCAACAAGTTTGTTGGAGACGACACAGACTTCAATGCATCGCCCGCAATTTCGGAAAACAAACTCTACCTGCGCAGCAACAAAGCGTTGTACTGCGTCGGCGAAAAATAGGCGCCAGAACGAATCAATCTGGGCGCTCTGTCCCCCAAGCCGGTGCAGTCAACAATGCGACCATGATCGACTTGGGCGAATTTCAGCTTGCCGGTGATCAAGCTGACCTGGTTAAAAACTCAAGCAAATTTTGCTCAAACAGAATCTTCGCCACCGAGTGAAAAATCGCCCGGACTTCGTATGGCAGACTGAACTTTCGAAAACTGGCGAACCAACCGATAGCTGGCCGCGTCCCCCAACTCCTCACCGGCAACTTTTGCGGCTTCACGGCTGACGAACGAACCATAGACGACCACGAACAAGCGGCGGCCTCGGCAAAGAATCTGATAAACCTTGTATTGGTCAGGCTGTTGTTGCTCGGCCACGTATTGCGAAGCAAGGTTATCCGTGATTGTGACCATCACCTGAATGGTAAAGTAGTTCTCAGGTTGCTCCAAAATCCATTTCGCTCCGGGCGTAATTTCGCATTGGACTTTGGCAGTAGACGCCGGGATATTCGTTTTCGGAGATTGCAATTGTGGAGTCCTCCTGTCTCGCATGGGACGAGGACTCGGCTTTTTCTCTGCGGGCGATTCAGGCTTTTGAGTGGTTTTTTTCTCCTCATGGCATTCTTCAACCGAAACCGGGTGACCGTAGTAGAATCCCTGAGCAAGACCGAATCCGAGTTGCTTCAGCGTTTCGTGCTCGCCACTCTGTTCCACGAATTCTGCCATCGGCTGAATATCAAGTTTGGTCAACATTTCGACCATTGTCGAAAGCAACTTGTGCTTGCGATG
Source organism: uncultured Pirellulaceae bacterium (assembly GCA_964446085.1). Classification (GTDB taxonomy): domain Bacteria; phylum Planctomycetota; class Planctomycetia; order Pirellulales; family Pirellulaceae; genus Mariniblastus. The sequence continues at coordinate 1,144 of CAYUNP010000396.1, read as the reverse complement.
ATCCGCTTTGTGGATATCGCGAATCAGTTCAGCCGAGAACTTCACGACCTTCGGACTGAGTCGCTGCAAATCCTCAAGTCGAATTGAAGTCGCATTGAAACCGCAGATGGCAAGGTCGATGCCCATGTCGCGAGTCGCCGCATCTACAACCGAGATCATTTCAGTTGATTCCAGGATCGATACAGGCAATTCGAGAATGAAGGCACGATCCGGGTAAATTGATCGTATTTTCGCCAGAGACTCTGCCAGGTTTTCGGAATTCAATTCAAAAGGATGAGTATTGACGAAGACCATTTTGCCAGACGAAAAGTTCGCATCGGCGGCTTCAATCCCACGCTTGCGAAGCGTCTGACTTAACTCTTCTTCCTTGTCCATGGCCTTCGCTGCATCAAACATCTCATCGGCAGTGCAAAGACCTGGTAGTCGGCCACGTCCAAGAATTTCATAGCCGACCAGCTTCGATTGGTCATCAGAAATGTCGAAAACGGGTTGAAAGAAAGGAACCGCACCGACACGCAACAACCGATGAAAGCGGCCTTCCGGGGATTCGGGAATATCTGATTCGATCGTCTCGACAACACTTCGCAATTTCATCTGCGCCGGTTTGTTAGTACCTATCTGGTAGGCCATCGAACCAATCTGAAGGATGTCATCGGTGTGCAGTTGCGTTGACTCTTCAATTCGAACGCCGTTAACAAACGTTCCGTTGGTGCTGTCCAGGTCGTTAATCCAGAGCTGACCTTTCTTCATCGAAATTTCGGCATGCGAACCGGAGACACTGCCACATTCGAGTTGAAGGTCGGATTTAACCAATCTCCCAATCAGAAACGAACCTGTGATTGGGAGATCTGTTTTACTTTCAGCGGCATCTTCTGACAAATCCAGCAGGCACCAGGCGCACATTGAGTTGGAGATTGAAGCAGGCATGGAAAGATCCAATAAAATTGGGAGTGGTTGGTGGTGTTCTGTTAACTACCAAGGCTACGTCTCCAATAAAGTCGTTCAGTCCATTTAGGGGGCGGCGGGTTGTTCTTGCCAGATTTCCGTCCAATCAATCGTCACATCCGTTACGACCCATTCCTGTATTAAGGCAAATTTGTTTTGAACGTTACAGCCCAAATTATGCGGTTCCGTGAGATCGCGA
>CAYUNP010000395.1:0-3217 GCA_964446085.1 uncultured Pirellulaceae bacterium | reverse complement strand
CGTATGGAGCCAGGTAGTTGCGTTTAAGGGCTATTGTTTCGAGTTTTCCAACCAGGAAGTGATGTTTCCATCCGAGGGCCAGGCGTCGCACATCGCTCCGACCGCGTTTCGATACCAATGGCGCAACTATACAGGTCCTGGAATCAGTCTTCATTCCCTGTTTCGATTCACATTGTGGTTACATCAACAGGGCTGTCCGGTCAAGAAAATGAGCTTGTCGTGATGCAGAATTCGGAGTGTCTGGTCTGAATGAAGTGGGTTCTCAAAACACATTTTGCTGAAGTCGCGGCCATCATTGGCGGCGGACAGTATTCACAGCTCGATCGCGCCGAAGCGCATTTGGATGGGCTCCGATTGGGTCAGGACAATTCACTGGAATTGGTCCGCGAAACCTTGCAGTCCAGTTGCGACGACTGCGATGATCTTGTTCCAGCGACGGTATTGGCCGTTGAACTTGGTGGACGGAACGACATCGATTTGGCGATCCAGCTGCTGAGTCACGAAGATCTTGATGTTCGAAACTCATGTCGCATAGCGCTTCGTTTTGCCAATATTAGTCGGTGCCTGCCACAATTAAAATCGGCAACTCAATCGAATGATGCCCATACCTTTGCGTCTGCTATCGATGTTTTGGCGTTTCATCGGCAGCCTGTAACGATCGACATTCAGCGATCATTGAACAGAAAGGATGTTGACTTGCAATATCTGGCCTTTGAATCATCTGGGCGGAGTCCTGGCAGGCGAAGTGATAACGACATTATTAAAGGGCTGGAACTCAATAGTCCGCGAATCCGAAATGCTGTTTTGCGTGCAGGATGCCGGAACCATATCAACCGGATTCGCGAGATCTGTCATACTCGGGCAATTCAAAATCAGTGTCGCGAGTCGATTCACTTCTTTGGACTGTTGTCAGAATCTCATGATGATGAAACGTTGATCAAGCTGTTGCACAATTCTGACACGACGATTCCGGCGCTAACAGCGATTGGAAAAAGTGGGTGGGCGCACTTAGTCCCATCGATTTTTGACTTCCTTGACTCTGACGATTACACGGAGCATGCATCATTAGCCTTTGAAAGAATCACCGGATTGACCGTCCCAAGGGGTGAGCCGCGCGAGCCACCAGAGGATTTGGATGAAGACGAGAAGGATTTTTGGGTTACCGTCGGCATGCCCGAAACCAAAATCATTCGTGACTGGTGGCAAGACAATTCAAATCTTTTTGAACAAAACCAACGCTACCAGGAAGGTCATTGCGTTTCACAGAACCCCTTGCCAATCATCGTCAACAATCTTTCGCAGCCAGTAGCCCTGGATGCCTACCTTCGCGAACGCGCCCTCAATCACCACACAACACCTGACTGGGAACTTGAGACCTGGCCAAAATATTGGCAGCACCCAGCTTGGGCGTTTTCTCAATGAGCCTGGTTGCTGCCAAATATAGGAATCTCACAAAGAAACCCCTTTAGCCAAAAATCAAAAAGCTGCGTGCCAGTTCGGCAATCGTTTTTACAAAGGAACATCATGGGAATTACACCAAAAGACAAAATTGATCGTTGGGTTAAAGCAGCGGGACAGACCGGCAAGAGTAAGTTCGTGATTGATCGAGTGGTTGTCGCGGGAGAGTTCCTCGAAAAAACTGGCCGGATGACCGAGCATCAGGCTTGCGGTTGCTTGACGGGAATCGACTTTTCCAAACCCGTCGAAGTGGTGCGTTTACCAGACAAAGTTTACGTCCAGTACGTAGCTCAGCATCGAGGAATCTGGTTTACCGATACGGGGCTAACTCCTGACGCAGTTGGCTTAGCCAAAGGCCAGCGAACACGAAAGTTGTTTCGACCTTCAGGCATGGTGCACGCACTCAAATCGACAGCGCGGGCCATCAAAGATTCCTGGACTGATGGGCGACTGGAGCAATCGGTTGCTTCCAAGAGACCAGGACAAGCACCCATGTATGGACAACACACCCAAGGCGGCGGAACCCAATACATCGTCGTTGACAAGCATCGCATGACCGAGGTCTGATGGTGAATGCCGGCACTCCTCACGCAGAATCTATCGATCGACTTTGTCGAGAATTATGAATCTGTGAATAGCCCACAAGCGTAGCTACATCTGGCTACTGCTTTTCGCTATGCCGCGATTGAGCATTGAAGCCAAAAAGACCTTAAACTCCACCAGGACAGAAATAGTAGCGACTCAAAAAAAAACAGCCGCATTTGTGGAGTTTTTAGACCAGGCTGGTAGCAGCATTGTATTTTGGGAGCTCACCATGCCATCAGTCGTACATCTCGCCGAGTTAAGCAGCGCTATTTACGAGGATCCGCCAGAAGTCGGAATCGATACCCACAATGCTTGTGAGTTGTGGACGCGTCCGACGCCGTCACATCGGACACGATTTGGCTACCTTGCTGCCGTGTTTCAGTTGTCTCGAGAAGAAAGAGCCATCGTGTTTTGCGGAAGCGATGACGCGTTCGACTTCCTGGTTGACGACGCAAATATCCTTGCCGGAAGCCCGCCTCCCCAGTTGTCCGATGCAGTCAAATCAGTTGCTCAATGGGCGACTCCCAAAACGATTCTGACAGGACACTCATTGGGCGGGGCATTGGCAATTCTCGCTGCGGCGAAATTCAATCTCCCTGCGGTCTCTTTCAACGCACCGCGGGTTTTGGCGGAGTGTTTGCAGGTCGCATTTCAAACTGCATCGCCTACGATGGCCGGCCGCTGCGTGTCATCACAAAAGATCATCAACATTCGGGTTGGCGGTGATCCGGTAAGCAGTATTTTGACGACCGGTCTACAAACCGGTGCGACTCGCAAAGTAAGCGGCAGAGAGTGCGGAATCAACTTGCTCTGTCGTCACAGCATGAAAACCGTTTTGGATGAAGTACGTACCGAAAGAGCGAACTTCGACCCGATCGCGCTATAAACCATCTGAATTACGTTTCATTTGCTTGGCATTTTGCACAAGCTTACTGCGTCAACCGAGGCCTTGCATAGCCAAGCCATTCGGCATTCAGGGACATTATGGCAGCTGCAGTCGTTTGGTCTCGCAGGCATCCAATACCGATCGACGCATTGAATCCTGAAACAGGAAGATTGGACTGAGCAACCCGATCAAAAAAACCAAAAACTCATGAAACAACCCGATAAAATCGAGTGTTTTTTGCAGATTCTCTGCAACAAGGTTTAACGTTCGTTAAACCTCGCAGTCGTT
>CAYUNP010000394.1:0-3266 GCA_964446085.1 uncultured Pirellulaceae bacterium | reverse complement strand
TTGCAACACTTCAGTGGTTCGGAAAGTCTCTCCAAAGACTTCTCATACACGATGACGGTCCTATCGGAAGATGCTGCCATCGACGGCAATGCACTCGTCGGAAAGAGAATCTCCATCACCTACTGTGATGAAGACGATCGAAAAAGACACTTCAACGGATTCGTCAGCAAATTTGAATACAACCAACATGTCGAAGAGCCAGTGAAGTCCGCAGCTTACACGATTGAGATGGTTCCATGGCTGTGGTTCCTTCGACACAATTCTGACTGTCAGATTTTTCAGGAGATGTCTGCTCCAGATATCATCAAACAGATTTTCAATGAACTCGGATACAACGACTTTCGCGATGAACTGACTGAAACTTACCCGACTCGGGAATACTGTGTTCAGTACAGCGAATCAGATTTCAATTTCGTTTGCAGACTGATGGAAGAAGAAGGGATCTTCTTCTACTTTGAGCACACCAAAGACAAACATACACTCGTCATTTGTGACTCACCCTCGGGCTACTTTGACTTGCAAGAAACGGAAGTCCAGTACTCGCCTCGCGCCCAGGAGCAATTCAAGCAGTTGACGAGCTGGCGACATGTCTATGAGTTTCGTCCCGGCAAAGTCACTCAAAAGGACTTTAACTTCAAAAATCCAACAGATGGCCTGGCAACAAACCGTACCAGCAAAGTCAAATTTGAGGAAAGCTCCAAACTGGAGGTCTACCAGTATCCAGGGCTTTATGATGAAGAGAGCAAAGGCGGCAGGCTGACTAAAGTTCGCCTGGAAGAGCTCGAAGCGGAACATGACCATGTGGTCGGAAGTGGTTCCTATTTGAACTTTGCTCCCGGCGGAAAATTCGAAGTTCACAAACACATTCGTCCTGGTGAGCAAGGGCGATCTTATGCTCTCGTGGAAGTCCATACGGAGATCACTTCAAACCTTGGATTCGAAAGTCATCAGGGTGACGATTTCACAAACAGCTTCCGTTGCATTCCTGCCGAAACAGCCTTTCGGCCAGTGCGGACAACACCCAAGCCTGTTGTTGAGGGACCTCAGACAGCCATCGTTGCGACTGATGGCCAGGAAATTGTGGTCGACGAACACGCCCGCGTCAAAGTTCAGTTTCATTGGGACCGCTACGGCCAGCGGGATGTGAACAGTTCCTGTTGGATTCGAGTTTCTCAGCATCATGCCGGCAAGGGTTGGGGAATGATCGACATTCCCCGTCAGGACGAAGAAGTCATCGTCAGCTTCCTCAATGGAGACCCCGATCGACCAATCATCACGGGTCGAGTTTATAATGGTGACAACCAGCCGCCGTTCTCCCTGAAAGGAGCCGGTAGCAACGCCGAAAATAAAACTCGGCGCGGAAACATGACCAAGTCCTACGAGGCATCTGGTTACAACGAAATGTCCATGGATGATACTGCCGGGCAGGAACAGATTCGCATCCATGGCCAATACAACATGGATACAACGGTCCAGAATGACCAAACGGCCACGGTCAACAACAACCGAACCAAGACCATTGCAGTTGACGAGACGAATTCTATTGGAAACAACCGTGAGACTTCGGTCGGTGTTAATCACACCGAAACAGTAGGTGTCGATCAAACGATGTCGGTAGGGTCCAATCAGACACTGGCAGTGGGTGCCAATCAGTCGACGACGGTTGGTGCGTCCCAGGTCAATCAGGTTGCAATGATGCTCAATGAAATGATCGGTGCCAATTCGACGGAGTCGGTAGGCATGACGAAAATGACGACCGTCGGGGCGGCAATGGTCGAGACCGTTGGTGCTACCAAGATGACTAACGTGGGGCAGAATTATTCGCTCTCCGTCGGCTCGAAGATCTCGATTGTCTGCGGTGACTCCAAGCTTATGATGGAGAAAAATGGCAAGATAACCCTGGAAGGGAAAGACATATTGATCAAAGGATCCGGCAAAATCGTCGCCAAGGCCGCAGGAAATATGGTTCTCAAGGGTTCCAGGATTGGAGAAAACTAATGTCAGTAAAAGGAAACCTGACGGCTCGGCCAAAGTCCGCAGTCGCAATTGATCAGGCCGCGGAATCGCGGCAGCGTTTGAGCCAACCAATGTTGGCCACAAATCAAATCGTAGCGGCCAGGCTCATTGGATTCAGCGATGGTCGACCTTTGTTGGCAATCGCTGGAATGGAGGAAGCCACTCGGGCAATCGCCCATTCGATTCCTTTGAACGAATCCGATATTGGCAAGGATGTGGCAGTGATGTTCGACCGGGGAGACCACAACAGTCCGATCGTGATTGGTCAGCTTGACTTGCGGCTTGGAGTGAAAAATAAAGCTGCCTCGAAAACTGAAATCGTCGCAGAGCACGAAATCGTATTCAAATGCGGCAAGACATGTATCAAGATGACCTCCGATGGTACGGTTTCAATTCGAGGTGCGAACGTAATTTCAAGAGCGTCTCAAACCAACCGCATTCGCGGCGGCAATGTCCAGATCAACTAGGGATTCAAACTGTGTGGGCAATCGAAAACCAAACTGAATTCGAAGCCGAACGAAGTTTCGTTCGCGACCGAGACGGAGCGGAGATCTTCCTGGTCGCCGTACGGGCGACATTCAATTTCGACGAACACGGCCAGCTGTCGGTCGCGGACGAGCAGGTGCCTGTTGCCCAGTCGCCTTGTTACACGCGCAAGGCGGGAGCCTCATCGCTGCGTTGGGACACTGACTTGTCGCGCACGAAAAACGGAACGGATGTGTTGCTAAATGGTTCAGCCTATGCAACAGATGGCGTTCCGCAAGAATCAGTTCAGACGATGCTAAAGGTTGGCCCAATCGAAAAACAATTAACCGTCATTGGTGATCGACATTTGCTGGGACAATCAGTTTCAGATCCTGAGAAATTCACAAAGATGCCAATCAATTATGAGCGGGCATATGGTGGATCCGGTTCAGATGAAAACCCAATTGGAACCGGACTCAACGCCCAGTCTGCGATGATGTTACCCAACGTGACCGGGTCAAGTGAAGATAGCGTAGCGGGTTACGGTGCACTGCCATGTTCGTGGCGACCCAGACGCGATTACGGAGGCACTTACAACCAGGAGTGGGAACGTCAACGCAAACCACTCGTGCCGGAGGACTTCGACGACGCCTATTTTTACTCGGCGCCATCGGACCAGCAGGTTCCAGGCTTTCTCAAAGGAGGGGAACTTGTTGAACTGATCAACCTGACGCCAAACGGGCGAATCGAATTCCAACTTCCAAAAATCACGTTCGGATTTACCT
>CAYUNP010000393.1:0-3297 GCA_964446085.1 uncultured Pirellulaceae bacterium | reverse complement strand
TCTACTTTGGCATTTTCAAAAAGAGCAACCGCCGGATACTCTTTGGCTGTACTGTTGAAATCCTGCAGGAATCCGCCGGAAGAAAATGCGGACATCAGGATTCCAATTGTGGCCAATACAGAGAACAAAGTCGCAGTCATGATTATTACCTTTCGGTGACGGACTATCGGATGTTTCAAGCGAGCCAATTTTTTTAGCTCGCCTGGAAGAGGGACGTTGGTCGGCTGTTGGGCGTGAGCCAAAGCCGATTCGAGAAGGGCGGCGACATCGCCAGAAGACTCAAAACGGTCTTCGGGCTCTTTCGCCATCAGTTTTTCGATCGTGGCTTCAAGCCAATCGGGAATGTCTGGATTCAATTCGCGAACTGGAACCGGCTGCTCTTCGCAGATCTTTCGCATGACCGCGAAACTTGAGTCCGCGACAAAAGGAGGCCTGCCCGTGGCGGTCGCATAAAGCACACTGCCAAGGCTAAACAGGTCGGTCTGCTGTGTTACTGACTTGCCCTGAGTTTGCTCCGGCGACATATAGCGTGGCGTTCCGGCGATCACTCCTTCACGCGTAATCGAAGCGTCATCGACGGCACGCGCCAAACCAAAATCAGTAATCGCGATCCTTTCGACATTTTCTTCCATGATGATGTTTGCTGGCTTGATATCGCGATGGACCAATCCCTGGTCGTGAGCCGCAGCAAGACCCGCAGCTATCTGTGACCCGATTCTCAGGACCTCGACCGTGTCCATCGGTCCATGATTCGTCAGCCGATTTTGCAAGGATTCGCCTCCCGCAAAAGCCATCACGATCCACGACAGCCGGTCCTCGGAAGAGACTCCATGTATCGGAACCACGTTGGGGTGAATGACAGCAGCGGCAGCTTTCGACTCACGTTCAAAACGTTTTCGAGCTGCCTCGCTGCTGGCGACGACCGGCGAAAGTACTTTGATTGCGACGGTTCGGTCCAGCGACGGGTCGATGGCTTTCAGGACAACGCCAGTGGAACCCGCTCCAACAACGCCAGTCACTTCATAGATGCCGATCCGGCCAAGGTGCTCGGGAAATTCGCTGGGAGTCAAAGCCCCGATTATGTTTTGGACCCGTTGAGGGATGTTTTTTGTGCTTTGATAGCCGGTCTCCATCAAAAAGTCTTCCTGATCAATGTCGTCGCGGCGCAGAAAACCTCCGATATCGGTCCACGTTTGCGCATCAGCTGCATTGGTCTCAAGGTACTCGCGACACGACGTGCAGTCTTCCAGGTGCCGATCCAGATTTCCAGACGCCGTTTGATCCAGAACTCCAGACAGGAATTGATCAATGATCTGCCGATCGCACGTGTTTGCGGTTGGTTTCATCTATTCTTTCTCCCAGGCGTCAACCGTGGACTTCAGTCGCTTCATGACTCGACTCCGCGCGGCGTAAACAGATCCGACGGATTTTTTCAGGGACGATGCGGCTTCTTCGATCGGCATTTCCTCGATCACCGTTAACTCAAAAGCTCGCCACGTTGATGGCTCAACATCAGTCTTGACGGTCGCAGCGGCGCGTTGAAAAAGCTGCCGTCGATATTCGGCTTCGATTTGCTTTTCAGTTTCGGAGTCAGACACTGGCACAAGCAAAAGTTCCTGCTCGCCCAAATCGCCAATGGGGACATCGTGGCTGCGCCGGGTCGCCGCATTGATCACGGCATTTTTCACAACGCGGCGAAGCCAATGACGAAACCGAACCGAAGAATCCGCTTTCTTCCAACGATGAATTGATCCTGCGATGGATGCTAACACACGTTGAGTTAAATCTTCCGCGTCGGCAGGTTGGAATCCCTTTTTCCGGGCCATTCGGTAAATGGCTGGGCGATAAAGAACCACAAATCGCTCCCAAGCCTGGCGGTCGTCAAGCGACTTGATGCTGGCCAGCAGACTCGTTTGTGTTTCGGGGAACTCGGTCAAAATCGCTCCTTAAGCGTGTCTTCATCCACTTAAACACAGCCACGGACTGCATTTGACACGAAAACAGGAACTTAAGGAAAGTTTTTTAGGGCAAGTTTTTTGAGTGCTGAATCGCGACGCAGCCAGTTCGAGGTGGTTGCTCCGAAGTCTCACGGTTCTGGCTGCGAAAAAGCACACAGCAATTCGCCCACGCCACTGACAATCAACCGGACAACTCCTGATCATCAATCGCAACCTTGCGTTGGCTGTCGCTCGCCGAAAGCATCATCGCGTCCATCACGACCTGTGTCTTTAACGATGCGTTGGCCATATGTCGTCGATTTGGCTGCTGATCACGTAGTTGTTGAACAAGCTTTGCCCGGATCCGGGACGGTTCAGGCAATGCAATCCTGTTGGGAGAACGAAGTGGCAGTGGATCATGATTCGATTTTTGCAAAGTAGCCACAACGTCAACGGTGGGCGGCTTTTTTGCTCTAATTTTTCGCCCTGCCCCGTGTTACATTAGCGGACCGAAATTTCCGACCCAAGCCCGTCCCGCGACCTGCCAAATGGCCACCGATTCGCCACAAACTGAAACTCAAGAGACAACGACCGCGCCGATTCACCGGCTCTATATCGATACCGTTGGCTGCCAGATGAATGTGCTGGACAGCGAAATGGTTGTTGCGGATCTGCGCCGGCAGGGTTACGAACTGGCCAATAGTATTGCTGATGCCGATACGATTCTGTTCAACACCTGCAGTGTTCGAGAGCAGGCTGAAAACAAAACCTACAGTGCACTTGGCCGACTGAAGGATGAGAAGAAGAAACATCCCGACAAGATTATCGGCGTCATGGGATGCATGGCTCAGAAGGACCAGAAACTGATTTTCAAAAAGGCTCCGTTTGTCGATATCGTTGTCGGACCGGGCCAACTGAAAGAGATCCCCGGCCTGATCGAGAAAGCTCGCAGCGAAGGAGGCCAGCACACGGCCGTTGGACTGGGTCGAAAAGATGGCAAGCTGGATATCATCAAGCGATCTCACGAGACCTTTGATCCGCTGCGCGATCCGTCGATGCGTCCGACTCCGTTTCAGGCTTATCTTCGAATTCAGATTGGCTGCGACAAGTTTTGCACTTATTGCATCGTTCCCATGACGCGCGGCCCGGAACAGGGACGTGATCCGCAGCAAATCTACGACGAGGCGGTGATCCTTGCTGACCAGGGCGCGAAAGAGATCACGTTGCTTGGTCAGACGGTCAACAGCTACAAGCACGTCGCTGAAGACAAAACCGAAACGAAGCTGGCGGACTTGCTGCACAAACTGCACGACATCGACGGCATCGAGCGAATCAAGTTCGTCACCAGCTATCCGAAAGA
>CAYUNP010000392.1:0-3325 GCA_964446085.1 uncultured Pirellulaceae bacterium | reverse complement strand
GGCTACGTCCAACAAAAATAGGGTTGGAAGCGTGAACTCAAAAAGCCATTCTCGTTCAGATTTAAGTTGTTCCAGGTTTTGATTCATGGCATGCGGGTAACGTCGGTGATCACTACCTGGGAGCCAGCGATCCTCCATTTTCAAACGCCAGCCAGAATTCGCAATGTTACTTAGAGCTCCGAAGCCGGCTCAAAAATTTCTCACTACATCCCTTTAGCCAAAACTTCCCATTTTCTTCTCGAACAATAGCGAGCGGATGATTGCCGAACGGAAGCAATGCCATACAAACCAGGCAAACAGCGCAGAGTGAGAGAATCAAGATCGGGTCCCAGTCAAATACCGCGCCCACGAACATCCCAAACAAACCAAAAAGCATGAACATCAGTTTAAAGATAAAGAACATCAATAACTTCGTTTTTTGCACAGTAGACAAACCAAAAGTCAACTCGCAGTTTTGTCGGGATGTAAAGTAGGAAATAATCATCACCAGTTTTCGCCCTCTGGTCTCCTGCGTCCACTTCAGTCTCCGCTTGGAGTATTCTCCCTTGGCTACCTTTGCTCCCGTCTTCACACAAAGTGGAGGCAAGACACTTCCAGTTCGCACAACGAGAAGTTTCCCGTCAATTCCGAAAGATCTGTTGGCAGGATTGGATTGTTTCTGTTGTTTTGTGCTCATTGGCCAGTGAGGTTCAATAGGAATTGGCAACATGACGCCAGTGATCGATCGCCGTGCTGGAACCAGCAAACACCCATTTCAAAGGCACGCACAGGGCCGGCTTCGTGTGTACGAAATTGTATTCGACGTTCTCAGTAGGTTCAAAGTAGGCGACGACTGGTTTGACTACTGCTTATTGTGCCAAATAATTAGGTGGCTGAAATTTAAGTTTAACGAATCTTCGACCCGAGTGGCAGGCAACCAGAGAAACTGGTGTTTCCGATACGTTAGTTGGATCTCATGACCGTTCAATTGCAAAAGGTTTGATGGGGAGACAGTCGATCGGAATAATTCGTTGTATCCAAAAGTATCAGCGGCAGAACCCTCAAGCAAAACTTCGTCACTCTGGACTTTGAACACAAAGGTATAGCCGACCGGCTGCTCCTCGGAATCCATTGAAAGTTCTGCGTCAGAAAAAGTCACGATGAAAGTTGAGCGACTGCCATGGTCGACCGCAACCAAAACGCCTGCGGATAAGAGAACAAGTCCAAAAAGGTGTGCTAATCTGAATCGCATACGCTTAGTCGAATAACGGCAAAGATCACCGAGCCGGAACGATAGACCTGGACATTGAAAAGTACGCGCAAGTTCGGCTTCGCGTGGATCACACTGGCATGTTAGCATCGCCTAGCGAAAGGAAGTTGCAACAACCAAATAGTTTCCGTTGTTTCGGGCAGCGAAATCCTCAATGGTGGAAGTGGGGTCCATTTCAAATTCCGTGTCGCCAGACACGTATGTTAGCAAATTTTGATTGGGAGTGATCGTACCATTGTAGGTTTCTGAGAACTCTCGACTGATGTTATGTTCAATCTCTCCGATTCCGCCGCCACCCTGCGTCAATCCAACAACACATAATTGTGAGACGGTTCCGGTTTCTCTATCATGGTGACCGAGAGCCACTTTGATTTCAACATTGAGCAGCCATGGTTCACCGAGTGAGTTCGGGCTGCGGCTATGTCCTAGATTACAAGCTGTTTCGATCTGCCCGCCACGAACATAGTAAAGCGTATTGCCGATCGAGTTCCGCTGCTTGAATGTGCCGACAATACTTAGGACGTTCTCAATTGATGTCGGCTGCATCGTGAAACCTGAATCGTATTGATGACTATCTGGATCATCAACGCCATTCGTAACTTTCAGGATGTCACGGCCCCAAGCAGACCACGCTGCAAGCGAGCACGCAATCAATGCCGTCACGAGCAAGAGTTTCCGAATTGAGAAACAGTATTTCTGCATGATTCACCGGCAACATAACGCTCCGCTCGTGTTAGCCGAGCGGACGAGAAGTGTGAATTTGTGAAAACGGGAGTCGGATTCAATGTGAGCCCGCAACCATCCGATGACTTACTAACCATAACAGATAGAACGCTTCGGTTCAACGTTTTGTTATCAAGTGACCGGGTGATTCGTCTGCTAATTCTAACGTCCAAAATTCTCAAAGTCCATGCTGTCGTCTGCAGGAAAGATGAAGTTGGTTAGTCGCGTTGAACTTGCAAGTTCATTTTTCGTAGAGATGAGCGTACAATCAATAAACAATGACTGGCTAAGAGCATGAAAAGCAGGACAAGCAGTTGACGAAAACCCGATTTTGGAAATGATTTTCAGATTTGCGTAGTTCCTGAATTCCTGTTGCAATTTCACACGATCGGATCCTGTAAGTTGTCCTCGGTAGTCGCGGATATTGGATTCGTGCTGATACGCCTTCGGCCACCCACGCTCCAAAGACTGCAAGAAAAAACCGGAATTGGAGGGGTGCCATTCTTTAGAGGTGGTCCGTGGAACAAGGTTTGAGATGAGGAACCAAGCGAATAGCGGGACGAACAGGAAAAATTCAAGGAGTGAGAAAAACGCGTAAACCTGTTCATAAGAAAACAAGACCCAAGCTGGATGACGGCAGCGATCTCCGAGCCGGAGCGAAAGACCTGCAAGCAGAAAAAGGCACATGAAAGTCCGGCTTCGCGCACATCGTGTTGTTGTCGGGCGATTCGCGGCGCCCCAAGTTATCCACCATAGTTGTTTTTAAACCATGATTGTGAATCACATTGCGTCAACAGATTCGGGAAACGAGTCAGCAGGTTGTCGGTTAGTTCGGTCAAGTTTAAATTGTCCGCGACGGAAAAATCAAAATCGCATAATGCGGTATTGTAGTCGGATTCATCATCTTGGTCGATGTTGTAGCGAAGTAGCCAATCGAATGCGGGCGGGTAGACGGCAACTCGCACTTCAGCATCATCATCGCGCGAATCAAACAGGGAACGGTTACTTGCGAGAGTGGCATTCATGGATGTCCACGATTTCGGTTTCGAGTCAACGATGAACCCGTCGTGTTCGTGCCAATCGCTAAACACCCAGATTTCGGGATACCGTACCGAGAGTATCGAATTCGCCACAATAAGAAGTTTGTGAAGTTGCGAGAGGCTAAGTGCGCAATTGTTGTGTATGCACAAGCCATCAAATGGTCGCATTGAGCCGTCGATTCGATGTTGTAGCTCAGGAGTCATTCAAGGCCGATAACGTAATTCGCTACGAACATCCCTATCTATTGAGTTTTTCGACAGGTAGTATGGCATCCACACCTTCCTTTCCTCGATTGCAATCTTTACGCGCAAA
>CAYUNP010000391.1:0-3332 GCA_964446085.1 uncultured Pirellulaceae bacterium | reverse complement strand
TTTCCGGTTACAGGCATCCAGTCAGGCTGAGAATGCAGTTTTGCCCGCAGTGAAAAGGTAATCAATCCATCCTGTCCTGGTTGCATCATGATCATTTGAGAGAATTCAAAGATCGCTTCCCCATTGTCGAAGCCCCACATTGGATTAGGGCGTTTCCATTCACGGGCCCAGGCTATCAATTTCAGATTCATGAGTTCCTGTCGAGGCGGATGAGTCGGTGCATGCTGCGACGAGCTAATGGTTTAACTCGACATCCAAACTGTATTCCTGGAATCTGTATTCGATGAAGAACTCCATATCCCACGATTCTCGCTCCATAGTATCAATGGAAGACTCGAGTTCCCAATCTGTATTGACCAGCCAATGTTTGTAGGCGTCCATTCTGTAAACGCCCGGGGTTGATATCGGTCGCAAGAGGTCGCGAAATTCCCGGCCGGCCATCAACTCACCGTCACGACGCGATATCACGCACTCAAATTTGTATTGTCCACTCGATTCACTTCGCGTGTAATTCATGTTGTTGATCGTGCATTTATGAGCGCTCTCTCGAAACGAGTCCAGGAAATCAGCATACTTCGTTTCGAATTCGAAACTCATCATCTCGTGCCTGACAGATTTCCTGAAGGCATCAGTTTCGTGTCGAGTTGCGGTAACGTGCAAGTAGAACGCGAGGCCGATACCGAAAATCGCAATGGCGAATGCCAAATCCCGGAGAGTGAATTTCATGTGTGATCCTGGTCGAATACTACGACGGGTCGCTATCCGGGAAACGCATTCCATCAATGCGAGTCCCATAAGAAATATCTGTCTGTGAAACGATTGGTGTTTCGATTGTAGCGGCACCAGGGAAGCTCAGAAATCACATTTTCCGCAACCATCGGGCACGATTCTGACGATTTGATCGCGTCCAGTGAAGAACTACGTCAAGGCAATGTTGAGGTTAGAAAGAGTACTTGATTCTGAGCGTCGGTTTCTATCAGAAACGCACCCCCGTAGTCCTTGTCTCGATACGCAGGATTGCCCGATTCGCGGTAAACCTCTTCCCATGAGATTACGTGTATCGCTTTGGGGCAATGCAGTTCTTCGATCAATGAAACAACGTATGCTGTCTGTTCTGCCTGAAAGTCCAAAGAGAACTTTTCGGCAATGGCACTGTCGTCATTCAAGAGTTGGATTTGTCCATCTTCAGCTCGAACACACCCTGCGAAGCGAAACATCCATGCCTGAAGACAGTCGCACATTTCTATCCAGGGTCGTTGGATCAACTCAAACGTCACATTTTCGTTTCGAGTCGTTGAGGTCTGGATTGACCGGAATTGTTCTTCAAGACTCCCGTCCCTGGTTGGACACAATATTCCATCAGGGAAATCGTAGCTTTCTCGATTAAGGCGACTGTAGGCACGCAAGATGCCGTTGATGTACGAATTGGCGTGAGGGAGGTTGCTCATCTTCTTAACTTCAAAAAGAAAGGGTCCCTGGAGTGCGTAGAAAGTGTCGCCTCCAGCATGGCTTGATCATCCGTGATTCTGATACAAATTGTCGAAAACACTGAAGCAAGGGAAGCCTGGCTAATGGAGTCATCATTCCATATTGCGCGGCCCGACAAATGATTGGAATCCTCCGTAGGCCATCCGATTGGAATCGAACACAAGATCATCCGGATTTATGAGCGGAGCGACCAGGTCTGTCATCCTTGGGTCAGCCTCGACCTTTTTGTTTACCAAATCACGTGCTGCCCGAGACTCAAAAACGACCCAACCAAACACGATGGTTTCGCCATCAGCTGCGGCTACAAGATCAGGAAATGATCGCGTACACTCTCGATTCATGTCATCCCCTACGAATTCCACGTAGTCAAGCGCGCCGTGTTCTCTGTAAATTTCAGCAACCGCTTCAGCGACACGAGCGTATTGCGTCAGGTGCATCGTCGATGCCGACGTCATAGAGCTTTCGAATTTACAACGGCAAATCCTTCATGGGCAATCCACCGAGAGTCGACGGACACCTCGATCCCAAACCGCAATATGAAAGAGGTCGCGATTGAGACACGGAAGGTTTGACAAGCGGTTAGGGCCGCTCCAATTGCGGTCATGAACAAAAAAGGCCACCCAATAAAGGCAGCCATTTTGTTATTCGAAGCTAGCCCGAATATTGCATCAGTGTTTTCGAACAGTGTTTTCGAATTGGCACTTCGTCGTGCTATTTACAGGGTTTTTGGCTTGATGAGACAACACACTGTTTAAGAAGCAAGGATAAACCCCTGCGAAAACCAAGGCGTGCAAGGCCGACAAATTATTCGGGCTAGTGCGGCCGGGCAAGACTGACAACTGCCGCGCCCTTTTCAGGGCGCAAAAGCGGACGGCAACTTATCCACGTCGACGGCGATTAATCACCGCCAAGCCGCAGAGACCCAAGAGTGCCAGCGAACTGGGCTCGGGGACAGCGACTGTGGCTGTGCCTAAGACATCGAATTCACGGTAGACCACGACCGACGGGTTTGCGGACTCGTTCGCATTAACAAAGTTGTTAAACGTGATGGACTCGACGCCGGTGGCGAGTAAACCGGGCGTTGATCCCGACACTGGTGTGCCCAGCCCATCGTCGGTCAGCGAAACGGTCGTCCAGTAAGACGGAGGATTGTTTGGCTCATAATTCCCAGCAGCGATGACGGTGGTTCCGCCACCCACGAGGTTAAAGGTGACTTCATAGCCTTGGTTGGAGCGACCGCCGCTGCCAGTGGTCCAGCCAGCGACGCTGAAAATCTCATCGATGTCGTAACCAAGAGTGTTCACCGTAGTGTCCAGCGTGATAGTGAAGAAGTCATCTGAGTCGAGGTTGGCCGATGCAGCGGTATTGCCCACGCCAACCGTTCCCTCGATGAGAAAGTCAAGCCCGGCACCCGTGGAAAACTGTCCTGCAATAGTCGCGCCAGAAGCGGCATCCGCCAAGTCGGTGCTGGAGACAACTGGTGGAACACCTGGGTCAAGGAAGGTAGCATTGGTACCAACTTGGGTGGTCGTTACAACCAGATCTCCATGCACTGCGCCGACAGACAGCAGGCTGAGGGATAAAAAAACTGCTAAAATTTTTTTCATCAAAACATTCCCTAATAACGAGGTCAAAACGTAGGTGCGGACACGATGTCTTGTGTGTGTGTAGTGTGAAGTATCAGTTCGACCCAACGTACAAATGATAGCGAAAGCAATATACGCGCGAGTGCTGCATTAGCTACAATGGTTAAAATAGTTACAATTTCTCGGAAAATTCTAGATTGCAGATTCGATAAACGCCTATAAATCGTGGATTCTTAACCACGGAATGCTTGCCATAAC
>CAYUNP010000390.1:0-3343 GCA_964446085.1 uncultured Pirellulaceae bacterium | reverse complement strand
CGCGACGATCCCGCGACCACCGAGCTCGAACAATCCATGCAGTAATACTTCCAGCACAACTTCCAGAAGTAGTTCGAAGACAATTTCCATAGATCGTTGAATGCCCACACAGGGCTTTTTAGTCGGAGAACTGAGACTTCGAGTGACGCATTGATCCCTCAAAGAAGCCAAGTCTAACTAATTTTCAATGCTGCCTCATAGACTGATCGCCAGGCAACCTGATGTTCCTTTGCTCGCTGGACGCAGTCTTCATACTCGGGAACTTTCTTGACCGTATCTCCGTGCCACATTCCATGTTTGATGCGCACCTTGCCAAATTCAGTTTCGACTTCAACAGTTTTCCGATCGAGCTCATGGCGACTGACGAGATTTTCCCGCACACCAAAAGTTGATGTCTCGACAAAGAGAGTTTTGAGAATCGAATCCTTTTTGTCCGCCTCGCAAAGGACGCTGACGCGAAATCCCGGACGGTTTTTCTTCATTTGAACTGAACTGAAAGTTACATCCAACGCACCCGCTGACTGCAGCATTTCCATCGCATAGCCAGCTTGCTCGGGAGTCATGTCGTCCATGTCCGACTCCAACATCAACAGCATGCGACCTTGACGGGAACTCTCTCCCACAAAAAGTCTGACCATATTCGGTATCTGCAAGTCCCGTGTACCGGCTCCACAACCTTGCTGCACAATTTTCATTTCTGGCATGACACCAAAATCGTCCGCAAGGAACTTGACCAGCGCCGCACCAGTCGGCGTGACGAGTTCTTTGTCGATCTCGACTCCGTAAACGGGTACTCCATCGAGAATCAACGCCGCAGCAGGAGCGGGCAATGGGATCTTTCCATGGGCACCATCAACGAAACCGCGTCCCATTGGTAACGGAGAACAAACGATTCGCTCAACGCCAAGCATCTCGAACCCCAGAATGGTTCCCACCACATCGATGATGGCGTCCACTCCTCCGACTTCATGTAAGTGAATCCGATCCAATGGTTGATTGTGAATCTTCGATTCCGCCTCGCCGATTAAACGAAGACAGGCAATCGATCGTTCCTTGATCTCATTAGGCAGCGAAGACTCATTGACCAAACGTACGATCTCTGAAAAGTGTCGTACCGGGCCATGATGGTGATGATCGTGTGAGCTACTTTCTCCTGAATGCGAATGGTCGTGATCGTGACGATGGTCATGATCGTGGTCGTGCGAATGATCATGCGTTGGCTTTGCGGGCCGATCAACAAAGCTGACGGCGCCGAATTGTTCAGCGGGAACAGGATTGCCATCGTAGTCGACCAGCACGTCTACTTTCTTCGCCGCAAATCCGTTTTTCAAAACGTCAGTCACGCGCAGCGTTGCTTCGGTGAGGCCAAGAGAAGTCAGTTGTTTGATCAGCTCATTTTGATCGACACCGGCAGCAATCAGACATCCCAGCAACATGTCTCCACTGGCGCCAGCGATGCAGTCGATATACGCAATTCTCATGGACTTACTCAAAACGTTTCAATAACTTGGCAGCGAACATCGCGGCTCCGAATCCGTTATCAATATTCACAACGGCAATTCCAGGTGAACAACTCGAAAGCATCGCGTCGAGCGCGACTCGTCCTCCTTCGGAAACGCCGCTCCCGACGGAAGTTGGAACAGCAATGATTGGCGCGCTCGTTAGCCCAGCCAGAACGCTAGGCAGGGCGCCTTCCATGCCGGCGAAGACGATCAACAGATCATGGCTTCTGATTTCTTCCAGGTTGGAAAGCAAGCGGTGAAGACCTGCGACTCCAACGTCCACCATTTGGTTTATTTGAAAGCCAAAAAATCGCAACGTGTTCTCCGCCTCCTTGAGAACGCGTTGGTCGCTGGTCCCTGCCGAAAGGAGCAGCAATTTCCGATGAGTAATTTCATCATGCTGTCCCAGAGCAAGCGTTTGCGCATCTTCATCCCAAACGAGTTCAGAAAATCGTGACGTCGCGGCGTTGGCTGCTTCGAGACTCACTCCCGTGACAAACACGCGAGAACTTTTCGTCGCCGCATGGTTAATAATGTCAATCAGCTGAGAAGTCGTTTTGCCTTTGCCGAAAACAACTTCGTCAAAGCCACTATTCTGTTCGCGCAGCAGATCCGTCTTGGTGTGGCCAAGATCTGCGTATCCTTTTTCTTTATCGTTCGAAGCATTCATCATTGTGAAATCTGAACCAGAAGTTCGTTCATGCTTCCACTGCGAAATCCATCAAGGTCGAGTGAAACAAATTTGTAGCCGAGCTGCTTCATCTGCGCCGTGATGCTTTCACGAGCGTCAACGATTCGAGAAAACTCATCTGGCGGAATTTCGATTCTCGCGACCGAATCGTGGTGCCTGACTCGAAACTGAAGGAACCCGGCGTCGCGCAGGATCTCTTCGGCTTGTTCAACCTGAGCCAGGGTTTCTCTGGTGACTTCGGTACCATACGGGATTCGCGATGCCAGGCAGGCAGAAGCAGGCTTGTTCCAGTTTGGCAGTTCGAGTTCTTTCGCGATCTCGCGGACCTGCGACTTGCTAATCCCAAGTTCTGCCAACGGGCTTTTAACATTGTGTTCCCTCGCGGCTTGTCGGCCCGGTCGGTAGTCCGCCAGGTCATCTGCATTGGCTCCGTCGAGCACAACATCGTAACCATTCTGTTCGGCAAACGCCTGGAGTTCCTGGTAGAGATATGATTTGCAAACGAAGCAACGGTTTCCATCGTTTGCACGATACGTTGCGTCCTGCAATTCCGTTGTTTTTATTTCACGGAACGGGATGCCAATGTCAGAGCAGAGTTGAACAGCCAGCCGCCTTTCACTTTCCGGCAAACTCTCCGACGCCGAGATGACAGCAACAGCTTTTGAGCCAAAAACATCGAACGCAATTTTTGCAACCAGAGAGCTGTCGACACCTCCAGAAAGCGCGATAACGGCGCTATCGAATTGCTCGAGGTAACTTTTTAACGACTGAATTGACATTTCATCACGCTAATGAAACACGGTTTGATTTGGAATGGGTGAGACGTTATTAAAACAGATCCCGAGCGATTGTGCGCAGACATTGAAAACACGTTACAATGTAAGTCCACCCTGATGAAGGCAGCTATTTTGCGGCGATCCGCCGCGGTTGAATCGAGTTTTTCCATTCAAAGACTCCGACTGATTTTCAAGTGAAAAAGCAGTCGAGTCGTATGTTTCTGAAGGCAAGTACCGCAGTCAGGGTGGGATTTATTGTGACTCAACGTTTGTAACTTGAACCCACCTTGCTGAAGGCAGCTTATTTGCGGCGATCCGCCGTGGTTGAACTATGTTTGCTATGCAAAACCTCCCGACCCTCTTTTCAAGTGAAA
>CAYUNP010000389.1:0-3360 GCA_964446085.1 uncultured Pirellulaceae bacterium | reverse complement strand
AGGCTTCCAGCCTGTGAACATTCTGCAGCCCGGCGAAACGTAAAACAAATTCGATAAAATTTGACAGGCTAGAAGCCTGTCCCACCTTCATTGAACGGTATTTCCGTTAAACGAACAAAAGACAATCAGCCCAACCTAACTGCGCGAGGTCGCTTCGCCAAGCTGCAAACGAGCTTCTTCAGCCCACGGACTCCTGGGAGCCAATTGCAGAAAGGCTTCCCAGTGAATATTTGCTTCATCGGAACGTCCCGACTCCGATAGAAGTTTTGCGAGGTGGAAATGCACATCAGGATAATCCGGATGTTGATCCAGTGTTCCGCGAAAGCAGGAAATCGCCATCTCGGTTTCGTTGAGTTCCATCAGCACGCAACCAAGACTGGCGCGAGCTTCAACGAAAGACGGCTCGAGCTCAACGGTGTTGTAATACCGTTCGCGGGCAGCCGACAGGTCGCCGGCCTGATACAAAAGCTCGGCCATTCGAAACGAAATGTCTGCCGATGGACCGTGTGACATCAGGATGGTTCGATAGCATTCAACGGCTGCAGCAAGTTCGCCGTCGTCTTCGAGTTCAATCGCCATCTCGATCAGCTCTTCGGGCGCGAGAACGATCTCGGGTTCATCTTCGCCGTCGAGAAAAAAGGTGCTCAATTTTTCATCGGAAGCAACTTCATGTTGTGCCAGATTGATCGACAATAGTGCTGGCGACTGGTCTTCGCAATCGTCCAGTATCTCGAAAGGCAAAACCTGTTGGCCACCGGGTTCGATCAGGCCATCTCCCTGTCGCAGCAAAACGTCTTTGCCCTCAACGATGACTGAGAGCTGTGAAAGCGGACGATTCGAGTTACTTTCGGATTGAGCGATCTTTGAGAGCTTGGCTTCGATATCTGCAGGAGCATTTCCAGCAGCGATCAACCGGGCAATCCTTCTGGCCGAAGCAACTTCTTCGAAATCAAAGTAGGGAAGTTTTTTGAATTGACGAACGGGCTCAATCAGACCGCGCCGATGCCAGCGCCGAATCGTTGCGACTGGCACGTTCAAAAGCTCAGCCAACATGGCGGGAGTATAGAGTCGGCCGATTTCAGTTTCAGATTCGATGAATCCGAGCGATTCCCACAGCTTTGTTTCCGCGATTCGATCTGCCCCAGAGTTTGGCTGGATCATCGGCGGTGAAGTGGATTCCGCACCGATGACGATCAAATCGAGCTGTGTGTTGGATAGTTCAACAAATGTTCCGCCCATGGAATCGACGAGGCTGCCGAATTCCTTGCGGTTCATACTGCCGAGCTGTCCATCGATCGCCACATGTTTTCCGTAAAGCACAGAAACATCGTGGAGCTTCAACAGGATTTGCGAGTCGTTGCGGGGCATGGTCGATCGGCAAAATTGCCGGGATTAGTCTGTTACAAACTGTGGCCAGAGTGTCTGGCCCTGGTGAGCATTTACCGACTGTGGTGCGACCACAGCACGATTGCCCAGAATGTAACCACCGCTGCCGCACTTGCGAAGCCGCAAAATCCTGCAACGGCGTGACTTACATCGCTTGAGCTGAAAGGGGACTGGAAAGGCTTGCGGATTCTTCCGTTTCCAGAGGCAGCGTCATCTCAAATGAGAGATGACCGCCGTCTTCCTGAGAGCCACTGTTGAGAGAAGTGTCTTCGTCGCTGATGCCATAAGGGGCCAGTTCGCCGCGGAGCACTTTGACATCGCGTGGTGCCTGAATGCCGATGCGAACCGTGTTGCCACTTACTTTGAGAATTTCGATGCGAACGTTCTCGCTGATGAAAATTGACTCGTTCTTCTTACGTGAGAGTACCAACATGGGAATCTTCCTTGAATATCTTAAAAGTTACTTGGGTGTGACTGTTGTCCAACCTCGTCACAAGTACTATTGTCATCAGACGTGACACGTATGGTCCGACTTTCGGTGAACTTTAAGATGTACCGAATATTCAGGGAAAAAAACAACTTCTGCTAGCGGTCTGGAGGTGATGGGCTAGCGGTTTTCGAACCAATTCGTGATGGGTTACACCCTCGCTCGAAAGGCGGCACTTTCGGTTTGTAAAACACCCAACCAACGGGATTCTGGCGCAAGAAAGAAGAGCCCCTGAGGGCACTGAGTCCACGACTGAACCGGCCAGAATGCATCCGTTGGCCCCAATTGGGTTCTGCGTTGCGATGTCCGCCAGGCTCAGGGGCGAGGAAATCGCAGAGAATCGATGTCTGTCACGGGGTGACTTCCTCAGCCATAAAAAAGACCTGCAACGAGTGCAGGTCCAGGTAAGCGTCATCTGTCCGATTTGGACTATTGGTCCGTCTCTGCCTGAACAGTGTCCGCTTCTTCGCTTGAAGAGCGGATCATCTCGAAGTAGGGACGGATTGTCGAGTTATCAATCTCACTCGCGTGCGCTTTTGTTGCGTTTGAATCTTTGGCTCTTACCAACCACGGTAATGAGGTTGGTGGTATCGTTGCGGCTGGCGATAGTACTGTGGCGTATAGTATTGCCGTTGTGGCACGTACTGAACTGGACGATTGTACTGCGGCACGTGCCGGAATTGTTGCTGAGGAACGTATTGAACTTGAGGTCGATGATAACCCTGTGAATATCCTTGATGGTATGCCTGGGAATAGTTGTTATCCAGTCGGTTACCGACCACTCGCCCGGTAACACCACCTACCAGAGCACCGGCAATAATACCTGCGGCAACTTCGTCGTTCTGATTCCCAATGATGCCTCCAACGATTCCCCCGACGACGGCGCCGCGTCTTGTGCCGAGTGTTCGCAAGCTTTGAGCTTCAAGCGAGCTCGTACACAGAATCATTGCTGCAGCAATGAAACACAATCCACGTTTGTACATGAAAATCTCCTGAATTATCGAAAGTCTGGTCGCCGTAAAAGAGGGACCTACTTCCAGTAACGACCAATTCCAGGCCGCTCGCCAGGGATTCAGAATCGGACCATGTTTTGCCGCTTGTAGTGTGATGTCATTGCGGTGTTTTGGTAAATGCTATGTGTTGTATCAGTCAGGTAGACTTTGCAGACTTTGAATTGGTGGTCGAAGTCAGGTGAAACCTATTGGTGTTCGGCCAGTCTCAATTGGGTGACGCTTTTTTGAACAGGAGAAATCCGATGAAATGTCAGCCAAAAATTGCCAACTGCGAACCTGCCGTGCTCATTGATGCAGTTCGCATTCTGTAGCCGTTCCTTTCGAACAACTTTCTACACCAGTCTCTTTGAGTGTCGCAGTCGGGCTGTGAATGATTCCGCTGAAGGCGGGACCTACAAACGAACTGCTTTACTCGTCGGTCTCTGATTTGACCGCATCGGTCTCGGCGCCCGATGGGCGAATCATCTCGAAGTA
>CAYUNP010000388.1:0-3367 GCA_964446085.1 uncultured Pirellulaceae bacterium | reverse complement strand
AAGCGAGTGAATACTGCGGTCTATTCACTCGCTTGCGCTTCGGGCTTGTATTTGTCTGGTCGATCGTGGCAGTGTCGCCATCCAATGTACTCAATGCAGGGCTTTTTTCGTGGGCGAGTTTGGTTAGCATGGACGTGAATCCTGAATGAGTTCTCCAAGCCGAAGGGACTGCAATAAGCTTCTATGAATGCACTATCAACAGTTTTCGAAACGGCGAACCCACTCGGCCACAGAATACGGTCATCCGAGCTCGCGGTCGTTTGCGTCGGCATGCTGATCGTATTTGCCGTTCTGGCAGTTGGGGGATGCTCCAGTGGCGAAGAAGCGTCGAAACCCAAAAATGCAGTACCGACAAACTCGAAGCATGATGTTGGGAATCTGGTCAGTTCCGAAGAGACGATTCTGAAGCTGGCTCCAAAACTGAAGCTCTTGAATCAAGCTGCGATGAACCTGTCACTGCCGATGGGCAATGCGTCAGATCTGTTCAAGGACGAATTCCAGGCCAAAGATTTAAGCGGCGAGCATACGACGTCCAGCGTCAACAGTTATCTCGAGTTTCAAAGTTGGACTGTCTCAGATGCCAAAACGGCGCAGTCTCAACTTTGGCAACCTTTCTTTGACTCAGTGAAGTACTTCGAACGTGCCAAGTTTTATTTTGTAGATGGCCAGCTTGATTCAACACTGGAACAATTTCATGCGAATCTTGGATTCACTGGAGTTGCCAGGCTCAAAGACGATCGAATTGCCAGTATCTCATGCAACATAAAAACGGATTGGTCGCGCGCAGCCGGTTCTGTGGACCACCTACGTATCTCGAGCTGGCGAACAGAAAAATTCGAATGCACCGTTGCGGCAGGGAAGATGTTCCAGGACGTTTCACATCAACTGGTGGCGGATCAGGACTTGGCGAAACAGCTTGAGGGTTCCCATCATATCGAGGTGGTAAAGAAGTCGATTACCGGCGGCAAATTCAGAATCCGCGCCGACGATCCATACCCGCGCATATTTCCGGAAGTCACACTGGAGCATCCTGGCATCTCGGTGGTGGATCTCAATCAGGATGGTTTGAGCGACTTTTTCATGGCCAGACCAATGCAGGGTTCGCTGTTCTTTATGAACAACGGAGATGGTTCCTTTTCCGAAGTCAGCAAAAATCTGGGATTGGATATCCAGGGCGGTTTTGATGGTGGTTGCACTTGTGCGCTGTTCGCTGACTACGACAACGATGGAGATCTGGACGTATTCATCGGGCGAGCGCGTCAACGCATGAAGTACCTCGAGAATATTGAAAACAAATATTTCACCGACAGGACGAAAACCAAATTGCCCTTTCCGGCTCCGTTCATGGTCTCTTCTTTGGCTGCTGCAGACTACAACAACGATGGTTTGCTCGACCTGTACGTTAGCACTTACAGTCCCAATGAGGGCTCAATGGGCGAAGTGAATCAGCCAACCTGGCCGCAGGTGTTTTTGAATTGGGAAGACAGATCAAAGTACTTTCGCCTGCGTTCCAGGGCACACCTGTATATGGATATGGTCGGGCCGCCCAACATGTTGCTGGAGAACCAGGGAGATAAATTTGCGATTTCGGCGTCCAGTCAATCTCTTGAGTGCTGGAGAAAAACCTTTCAGGCTGGCTGGTCAGACTATGACGGTGATGGTGACCAGGACTTGTACGTGTGCAACGATTTTTCACCAGACGATTTGTTTCGTAATGATGGAGATCAGGGATTTGTGAGAGTCAATGAAGAAGTCGGTTTGGACAAACCCGGTTTTGGAATGGGCGTTAGCTGGGGAGACCACAATCAGGACGGGACGATTGATCTTTACGTCTCAAATATGTTTTCAAAAGCAGGTGCAAGAATCACGGCTCAAATCGATGGAATTGATCCTCGAATGAAAGACCTGGCCAAGGGAAATTATCTATACGAGTTGGTAGATGGAAAATTCTCTTTGGTTTCCGATGTTGGTGACCGTCATGAAACGGTTGCTCACGCCGGTTGGTCGTGGGGTAGTCAGTTTTGCGACATCGACAACGATGGAGTGCTGGATATTTTTGCGGCGAGCGGATACTACACCGCGCCGCCGGAGTTTGCTGAAGAAATCGACTTGTGAAGTAATTTCTGGCGAACGGTCGTTCGCTCCGACAAGCAACTCGGAAAAGAATTCGCCAGTGATTCAAACTGGACCAAAAGCGAAGCCACAGGAACTTCAGGTAGTGAAGTGGAAAGATCGCAACTTCCAGGTAGACGCAAGCCCAGGCTTTCTTTTAGTGGGAACGAGAGAAATCGTCTTTTCATTAAAGGGGGCGATGGTGATTTCCATGATGTCTCAGGACTGTCGGGATTGGACTCAAAGAGCGATGGGCGATGCATCGCAGTTCTCGATTATGACAACGATGGCTTCCAGGATTTTTTGGTGGCTAACGCCAATGCTCCTTCACTGTCAATCTATCGAAATGAGATGCAGGCACTCGGTGGAAAACGAAACTACGTTTCGGTCAAGCTGATCGGAGGCAACGATACGAGTCAAACAAACAGTGAGTACTCCAATCGGGATGCAATTGGAGCGAGGATAACCGTCAACGTCGCTGGCAGAAAACTGGTCCAGCAACTAAGTGCAGGAGAAGGCTTTGCTGCTCAGAATCAGGCCGAGCGAAGATTTGGCCTGAAGGACCAGGAATCAGTTGATTCCATCGAAGTCCGTTGGCCCTCGGGTAGGACTCAAACCATTACCGAGGCCATTGCCAGTCGTGCCCTGATTACGATTTACGAAAAACCAAAAACAGGACAGCAGAAATGTTCAGTTGTTTCTCTCGAGCCAGCCAAACTCAAAGCGGACAAGTTACCTTCTCCCTCACTGGAGTTATCGGGACTCGAAGTACCCACCGGAAAAATGGCGATCGTAACTTCGATGGCAACCTGGTGTCCAACCTGTAAAAGCCACTTGCCTGAATTGGCCATGCTAAAAGAGCGGTACTCTGAGCGTATCGAAGTTTTTGCGATTGCCATCGACAAACAGGATACCACGGAAAAGCTGCAGGAGTATTTTCAAGCGAACAGCCCTCCATATGAACTGTTGCCTGATACCAGGGAAGCGTCGGCGACTAAATTCAATGAATTCGTTGCTGCAAAAATCGGTGCGGCCAGGCTTTCATCGACTGTGATATTGGGACCCAACGCGAAAGTTCTACAGGTGTTGCCCCGAGTTCCAACGGTTTCCGATATCGAAATGCTGATTCATGACAATCAGTAGATTGATCGGCATCGATTCATTCACGACAAATCGGGGTGGAGCATACCAATAGTCGTCGCGCTGCAAAGGCCAAATTCAGCGTCGCAAAGTAACCAGGAAATCGTCAAGCAGG
>CAYUNP010000387.1:0-3399 GCA_964446085.1 uncultured Pirellulaceae bacterium | reverse complement strand
CAGACCGTGACGAAGCCTGGAAGACTACCTGGGAGAAGTCCGTTCCGGCGATTCTTTTCGACGATGGTACGGTCGAAACCAAGTCGCCGACCGAGGAAGGAGTCCAACGCGCTACCAGCGTCAACGTCTTCGGGGTCTCAGGCGATTTTTGGGATCTCGATACCAGCGGGCTGCAAGTCACAGAACTCTCCGGTGATACCGTAATCATCAATCAGGCTTTGGCGGATCAACTCGGTATCAAATCAGATTCTCACG
The DNA here is from genome assembly GCA_964446085.1 of uncultured Pirellulaceae bacterium. Lineage (GTDB taxonomy): Bacteria > Planctomycetota > Planctomycetia > Pirellulales > Pirellulaceae > Mariniblastus. The sequence continues at coordinate 3,144 of CAYUNP010000387.1, read as the reverse complement.
ATTCACCAATCACTCTTCGAATTCCCAAGCCAACACAACTGCCATCAGAAAGTGTTCTCGGCGAGACTCGTGATCTGATCGAAAGCCTCGTCGGCTTGAAGGTCCTTCAAGTTTTGCCCAACGAAGGGATCGCTGGCTTCAGTTTGCATCAGAGTCAGCTCGACAGTTCAAACATTTTTGTGCCCGTTGAGCTGCTGCAGGATTCACTTTCGCGCAAAGCGTTGAGACACAAGTCGAGTCCCGATCAAGTTAACGTTTCCTTCCTCAGTCGCACCGATTCAAATCGGAACTCGGATCTCAACGGCCCGGAAGTCCTGGCTCTGGCGCCGCGCAGTCTCGAAGACGAAGGATTGACGCTCAAACGAATCACACAATCCTTTGGCCAGGGTGATCAGGCGCAGACGGTGTTCGACTACTGGGCACTTTCTTCTGATCAAATGGTGCTGTCTCCGCAGACCGTTGGCGCCGTCAAGCAAACGTTTCCTGACGCCAAGCCAGTTTTCACATATCTCGCGAACGACATCCGAAAATCGGATTCTGAATCTGGCATCCCGTTCTCAATGGTTGCAGGAATCGACATTGATGATTCCTTTCCACTGCTCGACGAAGCGGGGAATCAAATCAAACCGCTCGGTGAAAACGAAGTTGTGTTGAACCAGTGGGCTGCAGAAAATCTCGGCGTCCGTGTAGGAGAAACAATCACGATCACGTGGTTCGATCCGGAAACGACTCACGGAAAACAAACAGTCCAGAATGCTTCGTTCAAACTTGTCGCGATCACTCCGCTTACCGAACCGTACGAAGCTTTCGATACTCTGAGCCGGGGCCAGGTCGTTCCTGCAAAATTCGACACAGCGCCAACCCTTGCCAATGATTCGAGTTTAACGCCTGAAGTTCCAGGCGTCACCGATGCCGAATCAATCGAAGATTGGGACTTGCCATTCGATACCTCCAACAATCGGCCAGCTGACGATACGTATTGGGGAAATCATCGCACCACGCCGAAGGCATTCGTTTCACTATCCCGCGGTCAAGAATTGTGGAACAGTCGATTCGGAAACGTAACGTCGTTTCGGATTCCAGCTGATGTGAAAGAGGGCGAAATCAAGGATCGTCTTTTGAGTGCAATCGCCAATACGAAAGGCGCTTCCGCATTCGATCTGGTTCCTCTGCGCCAAAACGCGTTGGCTGCTTCCTCCGGTTCGACGCCTTTCGATGTGCTATTTCTGGCACTCAGCATGTTTGTCATCGCGTCGGGGTTGATCCTCGTTTCATTGCTGTTTCGTCTGACGTTGCAATCGCGAGCTTCTGAAGTTGGCGTATTGCAGGCCGTTGGCGTTGGAGCAAAAAACGTGGCCGGAGTTTGGGTTCGCGAAATGTTACTGGTCTGTATTCTTGGAGCAGCGATCGGGATCCTGATTGGAATCGGTTACGCCGCAGCGATGATTTGGGGTTTGAAGACGTGGTGGCTTGGCGCGATTTCCAAGCCGATCATCAACCTGCATGTTGGACCGGTCAGCATCATCGTTGGCTTTGTCAGCGGGATTTTAATTTGCGTTGGAACGATTTTTTGGGCGCTGCGTTCACTTCGAAAGCAAAGCGTTCGCGGAATGTTAGCCGGCCAGATTGATGAATCGCCAGTTTCCGCAAAGGCCAAACCAAAAAAATGGATGGGCATTGCGATTGTTGGCTTGCTGGTTGTCGCCGTCATCCTGTCGGTTCTCGCTGTCGGACTGAACGGCGACGCTCAAGCGGGTTCATTTATGGGCAGCGGATTCTGTGTGCTTGCTGCACTACTGATGTTCATTTACTCGCGATTGAAAAACGATGACGTCGCAAATTCAGCGACGGATCTGCACCAGCTTTCATTGATGAGCCTTCGTCGCAATCCGCTCAGGAGCACGTTGACGGTAGGCCTGGTGGCGGTCGCAAGTTTTCTGATCGTCGCTGTGAGTTCCTTTCGGCTAACGCCGACGGAACAGGGAACGGCTGGCTTTGGTTACGTTGCTCAGTCGAGCCAGCCGATATTTTCTGATCTCAATTCCGAAGAAGGTCAGCAGGAACTGCTGGGGTTTTCTGTTGCAGGAGAGATTTTCGCAATGCGGTTGAAGCCAGGCGAAGACGCGAGCTGCAACAATCTCTACCAGTCAACGCAACCTCGTGTGTTGGGTGTGCCCCAGGATTTTATCGACAGCTTCAACGATCAACGGCCTTCATTTGCCTGGGGCGGTTCGATTGCTGAAACGGAGATCGAAAAGTCAAACCCATGGACTTTGTTGGATCGCACCTGTGACGATGGAGCCATTCCGGTCATCATTGACAAGAACACGGCGAACTACAGCTTGAAGATCTTCGCGCCCGGCGGTGACTACGTCGTCAATTACGATAGCGGTGAAACCGTCACGTTTCGCGTGGTTGGATTTCTGAGCAACACCATTTTGCAAGGCAGCCTGTTGGTGTCAGAAGAAAACTTCGTACGTGCGTTTCCCTACTTGGGTGGTTCGCGCTTCTTCCTGATCGATCCGATTGAAAAAATCTCACTGATGGAAGATGAGCTGGGCGATCAAGGCTTCGACGCTCAGTCTGCTCCGCGACTATTGAAGGATTTCATGTCCGTTCAGAACACTTACTTGAGCACCTTTCAGTCACTCGGTGCGCTTGGACTATTGCTCGGCACTTTTGGGCTAGCCGCAGTTCAAATCCGCAACGTGTTGGAACGGAAACGCGAACTCGGATTGATGCGTGCGGTCGGATTTGGCAAAGGCCGATTGGCGAAGATGATCCTGATCGAGAACATCTGGTTGCTGGGCGCCGGGTTGGTTGTTGGTGTGCTCTCGGCGTTGTGCGGCACGTTACCGCATTATCTATTCGGCGACGCGTCGGTTCCTTGGTTAGCATTAGCCTGTATTTTCCTCGCCATCTTCGCGATCGGCCTCGTTGCCAGCTATCTCGCTACGCGAGTTTTGTCGCGGATGAACCTGTTGGAATCGCTCCGAGCGTAACTTTGACTTCTCGGTCAATTTCAAATTGCAGTGAACCTTGTCTGAAAACCACTTGTCCCCACCCCTGCAGTTAGGCTAAAATCCCTGCACAAGCAAGCCGGCTTGGCGGAATTGGCAGACGCGCTTGATTCAAAATCAAGTT
>CAYUNP010000386.1:0-3405 GCA_964446085.1 uncultured Pirellulaceae bacterium | reverse complement strand
TACCAATCGGAGCCTTGGCATCCGCCGTCGTGAATTTCCCAAGTATTTCAACGCTCGCTCCTGCCACGGCGCGATCTTTTTCGTCGACGACCTTGCCGTGAATTTTGGTTAGCTGAGTTTTGTCTTTCGAGACATTCGATTGATCGGAAGAAGCTGCCTCCTTTTGCAATTCCTCCATCTTCTTTTTGCTGAGGAGCTTTACATCACCCAGGTTTTTAGACTCACCAGGTTCCACCGAAATTATGGCATCAAGAACACCATTGATTTTTGGCGCAACATTCATACCACCGCCCTGGCTCGCCAGAATGCGGTATTCAATTCCTGCTGCCATTCCCTGGATCTCGAATCGACCTTCGGTATCTGTTTCGTGTCGAGACGACGACCAATGCGCGACGTTGGGAGGAAGCGGAGGCCCATCATGTTTGTTGGTATATTCCGCCGGAGAAGCAAAGCTCGGTCGCCAATTCATCAGACGGCAATTGGCAATCGGTTCGCCATCTTTGTCCAGCAAGCGGCCTTTGACAGTTCCTGAAGATTGAAGTTTGACAACGATTTCTTTGTCCTGTTTGCCGTGCACGAGGACGTAGCCGGCCAGTTTCCTGTCAGTTGACATCAGGTAAACCTTGCGTCCAAGAGCCTCTTCGTAGCGAACGAGTTCCAGTTTGCCTTGGTTGGAACGGCTCCACAATCCTGCGAACGAATCCAGCTTGCCCGTGTATCGAAATTCCTTGACAGGTTTCCCGGCGGAATCAACAACAGTTCCTGCCAGAGCGCCGCTGGCGTCAAGAACAATATTGACTTTCGCCGTTTCTCCAGCCGCCGCCTCAATTTCAGCAATTGCGTGGCTGTTAGAAGGCAGCATTTGGAACGGCCGAGCATTAACAAAATCCTTGATTTCTTTGAGGCTGCCGTCCTTTTGAATGATGTGTTTCGCGCGAGCGTAATTCTGGTGATCGTTAGCCAGGAAAGTGACAAATCCCGGCCCTGGAACAACGGCGACTCGAAACTTGCCATCCTCGTCGGCCTGCATACGGTCACGTTGGTCGACAGCCATCATCATATTGGCGGTTTTGAAGTTGGGATTATTTTCAGTTGCCAGATAATTGACCCGGCCAGAGAGTCCTTTTCCAGATCGTTTGTCGGTCACCCGTCCTTCGAGCCATACACCGGAATGCAGCTTGACGTCCAGCTTCAGCGGCGAGTCAAGTCCTGCAAGCGGTGCTTTGCGACCCGTCGCCAGCCATGGCTTGTCCGACATCGGGGGAATGATCGCGAGTTCGTTGCTGTCGCCAATGGGCATGCCTTCCAGTTGATAACGACCGTCCTGGTCCGTGACCGCACGAACAAAGTCCTGTCCCCATCCGGAAATCATGGTCCCGTGCCGCATGTTGCTCTTGATGGTCGCGCCAGCGACAGGCTTGCCGGATGATTCGTCAGTAACGACACCTGAAATTATCGCCGTCGGAGCTGCAATCAGTGAAAACCTGTTTGAATGGTAAGTGTACTTTCCAAGGTCGGGCACAGTTCGCTGTTGCATGATCGCAATGGCTTTTCCGCGCTCGGTGCGAACTCGGATTTTCTCAGTGGCAATACCTGGTCCTTCCATGAGGAGTTCGGCGATTCGGCCGTTTCCAATTCCTCGGATGTGGAACGATCCGTCCTCGCCAGTGATGGCAGGTGTAAGCAAAGATCGAACTTGTGGACCGTTCATGGAATGCGGGGCCTTTGGGCGTACCGAGTAGTAGTCCGCCTTGGGTTGGATGGCGGCTTCGTTCCATGCTGACAGACCATCGTCCATGCCGGTAGCAACCGACAACAAAGTCAGCTTTGCGCCTGCGATGGGTTGGCCTTCAATGTTCAGGATTTTTCCCGTGGGCGCCATATTGTCGGGAGTCAACTTCAATGGCCTGCCAAAACTCGCGAGCGTTCTTTGCATCGATGGACGGAGTCGCTCCTCGGTATCCTCAAATCTTTTTCGGAACTTGTCCCGAGCCGATTCGTCAGTGTCGAAGGCCATGGTGGTTCCCCATGCAAATCCAAAGCCCTCTTTGACGGCCACAAGATTACCGCCGGCAGAGTTGCGACTTGAATTATCGGACTTGTCAATTTTGAACTCAAAGTTGCCTTGAGCGTCAGTCGTCGCTACGGGATCGGTGTCCGGCGACAGTAATCCGGTGGGCTGAGGATAGTAAAAGACGTGGAAAAGCTTCGCGCCTTTGACAGGTTTCCCGTGTGGATCAACTACCTGGCCCATAAATTTGGAAATGGAATCGTCGTCTTTCGTTGTTTCTTCCACGACCGACGGACCGGGATCGGTGGAAGCAGATCGCAAGCCCAACAGTCCCGTGGCGGCTGTTCCAACAATACCGCAGCCCAACACCGAGAGTAGAAGGAATCGACTGGCTCGGGTTGAGATGACGCGCGATGTGTCCAAAATTCGGCTGACGCGACTGGACAACATCGATCGCAGCGACACGACGCCAACGCCCGCTGCCGCAATGGGTGCCGTTGAAAGTTCGGCGATATCGACCAGCCGATTGGCGTAATCCGCTCGGTTACCGCCGAATTGAACCACAAAGTCATCGCAGACTTCCTCTGCATTAACTTCAAGTTTGCGCGAAAGAATCCACAAGAGCGGCTGGAAGAAAAAGATTGACGTTGATACCTGTCGCAGCAGATTCCAGTGACAGTCGTGGCGGCGGAGGTGAGCCAATTCGTGAATTAGTACGTCCTGCATCGACAAACCGCAGTCGTCACCGGGCAACAGAATCGATGGATTTCGCAATCCAGCCAGACATGGACTGGGCAGGAACGGGCTGCGATAGACTTCTGGCGTCGCGACATTCATGCGAACCGCCAATTGCTCGCAAGCCAAATGCAACTCGGGTTCAACTTTGGTCGCACTGCGTTTTAGCCGCCACAATTTCCACCACGCAGAAGTTAGTCGCATGCTCAATGTGAATGCGACGAGGCACCAAATCACTACGGCCAGGCACGCAAGGATTCCAAATGCTCTGATCGTGAAGATCGGATCGGCTACCGGAACCACGGCAATTTCAGGAACTTCTGTGGGCTCAACGAGCGGTTCAACGACTGGAACTGGTTGGTCCGATGATGCTGTCGTTGGAAAAATCTGCATCGGTTCCGTTGGCGCTGACAGAGCTTGAGCCGGGAAATTGCTGTTGTCGACCGGAATCGAATTGGATTCCGGGACTGTGTTTGACTGGACCACCTCCGCAACAATCTCAGGAACCGATTCGGTTTCTACGGTTGGAGCCGGCGTAGCCATCGCCCACGTTTCGGGCATGGTTACGGACCAACCGGAGAATCCTGCTGACGCCAGAGCCATCGTGGCCAAAGGGCAGACCAACACAGCAATCAGTGTGGTTCGGTAAACCAATGATT